>CAZYYH010000342.1:0-2662 GCA_964651725.1 uncultured Halobacteriales archaeon
GACCGCGAGTGGAAGCGCGGAGCCGGACAGTCGGCGTGCCCGGTCTGCGGCGCGCTCGACTTCCGGCCGGCGCGCGACGCCGCGGAAGAGTCGCGGAAAAACGATAGGTGAGCTATCGTCCGACGGCGACCGACGAGTTCGTCGCGTTGGTCGCGTTCATCGTGGCGTTCGTCACGTTCGCCGTCGCGTTACCGCCCGTCACCTCGACCGTCGCCTGGTCCGTGACGGCCGTCCCGTTGGCGAACGTGTACGGGCCGTCCGCGGAGCCGTCCGTGGCGACGAAATCGAAGCTCTGGTTGCCGTTCGTGTCCAGATGCGGCATCGCGATCAGGGTGTGATTGCCCTGGCTCAGGCTCGTGTTCGTGAAGTTCGCGCCCGAGACGTTGTACAGCGTGACGCTGACGTTCTGGTGGACTCCGGGCTCCAGATAGCTCGACGCGCCGATGTCACTCGACACGGTCTGATTCTGGAGCAGGCTATCGTTGTGGATGGCGACGAACCCGCCCTCCGACAGCGTCACGTTCTCCACGAACACCACGGTCCCGTTCGAAGTCTGGTTCGGGAACGTCACGTTCGCCGTGGCGTTCGTGGTCGCGTTCGTCTGGTTGCCCTGCTGGGCGACGGCCCCATCGGTCGACGACTGACCGTGGTGTGTCGGGGTCGCTGCCGCCAGGCCGGCGACCCCGCCCGCGAGCAGGACGGCCGCAGCGACGCCGAGTACGGTGAGCGTTCGAGTGGTGTGATGGTCTGTCATAGTCGTCTGCCTCGGCAGGGGGTGGAGTCAGTGATGCGACCCAGGAATAGATAAACAGCGAAGACTGTTCACGGAAAGTAACATTCGCGTTCGAGCGTCGGTCGTACGGCGGACGCGAGTAACCACGACCTCGGCCCGCGTAACGACTCGCCTTTCGACGCTCGCTATCGTCACAGGACCGCGCTACCCGTGGCACCGTCCGGACGGGCCGACGCGGCCCCGACGGTCACTCCAGCTTCTCCGCGGCCTCGCGCTCCACCAGCGGCTCCGCGTTCTCCTCCGGAAGCTGCACCACGTCCTCGGCCTCCAGGTGGTAGACCTGCTCGTCCACGCCGAAGATCTCTCCGACGTCGCGCGTGATGCGCACCGTCTCGCGGCTCACCGCCGGGCCGTCGTCCCTGTCGCCGGCCGGGTCGTCCGCATCCGCGTCCGCCGCGGCGTCGGGGTCGGCGGCGTCGCCGCCCGCGCCGACGACCGCCTCCGCCATCGCCGCCTCGTTCGCCGTCGTCTCGTCGTCCGAATCGACCGGCGTATCCCGGGCGTCGTCGGCGCCGCCCATCGCGGCCGACGCGTCCACGCCGCCGGATGTCTGCGACGCGTCCGCCGCGGGCCCGTCCGCCGCCCCTTTCGTCGCCGACTCGACTGTCGCGCCAGCGTCCGCGTCGCCGCCCGCGAGCACGTCGAGTACGTGTGACTTGTTCGCCTCGATGAGATCCACGAGGTCGCCGTACAGTTCGCGCTCCTCGTCCGTCAGCCCCTCCGTGTCTCCGGGCATCCCCGCCGCCGCGAGGCTCGCCTGCTTCACGATCTTGCCGACGCGGCGCTCGTAGATCGCCTCCGCGACCTGCTCCGCCATCTCTATCTCGTCCGTGAGCCGGCTCACATCGGGATCGCCGAACGGGTCGTCCGCCGCCGCCGCGCGACCGTCGCGCTCCTCGCGCAGCCCCTCGACGTACGCCGCCACGTCGCCGTAGAACGAATCTCGGAGTTCCTGGAGGCTATCCGTCGCGCGTTCCCGGTTCTGGACCGAACGAAGTTCGTCGAGGTTCATTCTTTCGCCTTCTCCGCCCGGCCGCGGGCCATCAGGAACGCGCCCGCGTACTCAGGTAACTGTACCTTACCCGGCTCGAAACTAAAGGTTTCCCCGTCGAAACGAACCTCGCCCGCGTCCTCGACCTCCACCGTGATGTCGTGGCTGCGGAACGTCTCCGGGATGGCGTCCACCAGCGGGTCGAAGGCGTCGAGGTCGTCGCGCGGAATCCGGCGCACCGCCAGCCCACTGCCACCGTGGAGGCTGCCCGGCAGCCGGATGAGCCGGTTCACGTCCGTCGTCACCGGCTCGTCGATGTGGGCGTGCTCCGCGTCCAGCACACGCTCGCGGAGCGCCCGCACCAGCATCGGGAACGCACCGTGGACCTCGAGGTTCCCCCGGCGGATCTCCTCGTGGTTGCGGCCGATCACGCCGAGCAGCGTCTCCGCGCGGCCCTCCCCGATGCCGTCGAACGCCCGGAGCCGCTCCCGGGCCTCGTCGTCGTCCAGCGCCCGCAGTTCGTCCACCAGATCGCAGACGTGCCGGTGGACTCGTGCGCCCCAGCCGCCGTCCGTCGGCAGCGTTCGCTTCTCCGTCGGGTTCTTGAGCGCCAGCCCGCTCACGACCTGGCGCTCCACCACCGAGTCGAGTTCCAGCCCCGTCCCGCGCACGTAGTCCACGATCTCGCGGCGTTCGTCGCTCTCCAGTCGCCGCACCGCGTCGTCGCGCACGTGGACGTGGTAGCCTCGGCCGCCCGAGAAGCAGACGGTGAGGTTCTCGAACCCGAAGTCGTCCTCCAGGAAGTCGAGCAGTTGCCACAGCGCGGTCTTGCACTTCGCCAGCATCTCGCCGTAGGAGTCCTCGCCGAGCGTCACCGT
>CAZYYH010000343.1:0-2630 GCA_964651725.1 uncultured Halobacteriales archaeon
GCCAGACCATCAACGCCATCGAGCGCGAGCGCTACGACCCGTCGCTCGAACTCGCGTTCGGGCTCGCCCGGCACTTCGACTGCTGCGTCGAGGATATATTCGACCCCGAACTCGACGGCGACCGGGCGTAGTCACTCGGCCTCGCCGAGCACGTCGTCGACCATCCCTTCGGGCACGACGAGCAGCTGGCCGACCGCAGTCAGGCGTTCCGAGGTGGCGAAGACGATGTCGTCGCCGGACGCGACGGCGGTTCCGCCGCCTGCGACATCGTCCCAGTGGTTCCGCACAGCGTTCGGGATGGAGAGCATCCGCTCGTCGTCCACCTGACTGCTCGCCACGTACCGCATCCCCTCGCCCTCGTCGATGGGGTCGTAGCGTCCCGAGACGACCACGGCATCGTCCGCCTCGCGGACGCCCCAGAACACCTCGGCGTCGAGCGACAGGAACTCCTGGTTGAACGCGCGCTGGGGGACCGGGACCTCCGCGCTGTACTCGTCGAACGCTGCCTCGCCCAGTCGCTCGTAGGACTCGGCTTCGGCCGATCCCGCGTCGCCCGTGGTCTCCGACTCGACCGCGTCGGCTCCGCCCGCGGCCTCGGCGAGGTCCGCCCCGTCGATCCCGGTGTCCACCACGTCCGTCTGGTCGACGCCGGTCGCCTCCACGTCGCTGTCGAGTTCCGGGCTCGGGCCGGCGTCCTCGATGTCCGCCGACGACTCGACCACGTCGGTCTGGTCGACGCTGGCTCGTTCACCGGCCCGCCCCCGGTTGAACGGTCGCTGGCGGACGGCGGCCGTGACGAGCACGCTGCCCAGAACAAGTCGCACGATTCCGCGGCGGGTCTCGTCGCGCTCGAGCGCACGAGCGCCCGCGAGCAGGCTCGCACCGCCGGCCACGCCCGCGAGCGCACCGGAATCCAGCGCCCGCCGGACGTACCGCCGGAGCGTCAGACCGTCGCCGCGACCGCGTTGCGCGTCTCGCTGTCCCCCTTCGCCGGCCGCCGCACCGGACTCTGTCTGGCTCACGTCCGTCGAGTTCGGTCTCGACGCCTAAAGGTTCAGTCGTCGGTCCGCCACGCGCCGTGCTCCTCGCAGACGAACGCGCCGTCCTCGACGCGGTCCGACGGCCGGCCGCACTCCGGGCAGGGAGAGACCCGTGGCTCCTCGGCGTCGCCGGATTCGACGTCCGTCGCCGCTCCCATCGCCTCGTACACCTCCTCCCAGCAGGTGCTCGGCGACTCGCGGTCGTCGGGCACCGGCTACCCGCCACCTCCGCGGTCGGCGTACACGCTCCGCGCTCCGTCGGCGTCTCCCGTCACCACTGTAGATACCGAAACGAGTTCGAGGCCGCGCGCCGTCTACTCGACCTCGGCGGCCGCCGCTTCCTCGCCGCCCTCGCTGTCCTCGTCGAGGCTCTCGAGGGCCTGGATCACCGTCTCCTGGTAGCGCGACGGCGACACGTCGTACTCCTCGCGCACCATGTTGGCGTACTCGTTGGCCTCGTCGTCGAACGCTCGAATCCTGTCGAGCGTCGCCTCCGCCGTCTCGACGACCCAGCGGTCGCGGGTCGTCGCGTCCACGACGGAGATGGACTCCGGCCGGACGGAGACGTTCACGTCACCGTCGTCGGTCTCGTAAGTGCGTGGCTTCCCGACCACGGAGACGTACATCGGCGGCTCCGCCTCGCGGAGCACGCTCGCCGCGTCCGGCTGGTACTGGCCGGCGTACACGAAGAACGTGCCCGTCGGATCCACGACGCGGCCGCGCCAGTACTCGCTGTCGTCGCCCACGTCCTCCGTCTCCGTGAGCGTACCGACGACGAACACGCGGTTCGCGCGCTCCCCGGTCGGCAGGAGGAGGTAGAGCGGCGCGCGCTCGTCCTCGCTCTCCTTGAACGAGTAGCTGGCGTCGTTGAACTCCCGTGCGAAGACGCGCCGCGCGACCTCGCGGGTGGGTGCGCCGCTCATCATATCGACCTCGCCTTGATGAGGACCGCCTCGTGGTCCGGCGTCCCGGTCAGCGTCTCCAGATCGTCGACGAGCACGTACCGACCCATCGTCGGCCCGCTCACGCGGTAGTAGTGGCCGAGCGTCTGCTCGCGCATCTCGTCCGCGACGACCTCCGTGTCGAGTGCGTCCATCGCCATCTGCTTTGCTTCCTCCAGTTCGATGCCGGTGAGTTCCTCGGTCGCGTCCTGGTCGAAGATGACCTCCTGGACCTCGCGGCCGTCGTCGAGCACGCCCTTGATGCGGAGGTCGAACTCGCCTTCCGCCTCGCCGTGCTCCGAGCACCGGCCGTTCTGGAGGACGCGCGTGCAGCCCTCCTCGGGGCAGCGCTTGATGAGGCCGCTTCCGGACTGGATGTCGACGAGCGCGCCCTCGACTTCCGTGGCGTCGTCGCCGACCTCGATGTCCTCGTCGAGTTCCTCGATGACCGTGGTACGATTTAGCTTCACCGAGTACCGACCCTGGTACTCGTCCGTCACCACGTTCCGGAAGTCGTACACTTTGCCCTCCTCCAGTTCCTGGAGGTCGGACTTCGCCCACTTCGTGAACTTGATCGTGCCGGTCTCGTCGCCAAGCAGGCCGACCTGCCCCACGGAGTCGCTGCGGGGCTCCCAGAGGTCGACCACCT
>CAZYYH010000344.1:0-2601 GCA_964651725.1 uncultured Halobacteriales archaeon
CCGCGATGGAGAAGAAGCTCGCGGAGGTCTCGTTGGCGACCGCCTTGGCGAGCAGCGTCTTGCCGGTGCCGGGCGGGCCGTGGAGCAGCACCCCCTGCGGCGGCTCGATGCCGAGCTTGCGGAAGATCTGCGGATGCTTCATCGGGAGTTCCACCATCTCCCGCACCCGCTGGATCTCGTTCTGGAGGCCGCCGATGTCCTCGTACGTGATGCCGCCACCCGTGCGCTCGAAGCCCGAGATGGGCTCCTCGCGGAGTTCGACCTCGGTGTCCTCGGTGACGAGCACCACGTCCTCGGGGTCGGTCTCGACCGCGATGAGCGGGATGGCCTGGCCGGGCGAGCGCATGAACGGATGGTTCGTCGAACTCATCACGGGGACGATGTCGCGCTCGACGACCGGGCGCTTGAGGATCTGGCGCTTGACCATGCCGGCGGCGTCGCTGCCGAACTGCACGGAGGCCTCCTCGGGCGGCGCGAGCACCAGCGTATCGGCCTTCTCGGCCTCCGCCTTCCGTATCTTCACGCGCTCGCCGATGCCGACGTCGGCGTTCTGGCGCGTGAAGCCGTCGATGCGGACGGTGTCGGAGTTCCAGTCCTGGCGGTCGGCGCGCCAGACCTTCGCGGCGGTGGTCTCCGCACCCTCGATCTCGATGATGTCGCCGGGACTCAGCTTCAGGTGCAGCAGCGTGTCGGGGTCCAGGCGGGCGATGCCGCGCCCCGAGTCGTTCGGGTACGCTTTCGCAACTTCGAGTTGCACTTCGTTCATAATTTCCCTGGTTGGTCGCTGTGTGAAATCTACCGCGGGACCGGAATAGGTCTTTCCCTCTCCTGGGGTGCCCGCGTTGACAGAACGTAGCATACGAGGGTACAAAGCGATAACGCATCAGGCCCGGTGCGTGGTCGACCACTGGGTTTTTCGCGCCGGCCCGCGGAACTCCGCCCATGACCGTCCTCGTCTTCGACGGCCGCACCGGCGCGAGCGGCGACATGGTGCTCGGCGCGCTGCTCGCCGTCGGCGCGGACC
This sequence comes from uncultured Halobacteriales archaeon, assembly GCA_964651725.1. GTDB lineage: Archaea > Halobacteriota > Halobacteria > Halobacteriales > Halobacteriaceae > CAZYYH01. The sequence continues at coordinate 1,025 of CAZYYH010000344.1, forward strand.
GTGGCACACTCGCGCCGGTCGAGGACGCACTCGACGTGACCTACCGCGTCGAGCGAACCCCGAAGTCGGGCGTCTCCGCGACTGACGTGACCGTCGATGGCGGCGACGACCCCACGCGGACGTACCGCGAGGTGGTCGAACTCGTCGAGGGGATGGGCCTCCCCGGGACCGTCGCGGCGGACGCGAAGGCGACGTTCGAGCTACTCGGCGAGGCGGAGGCCGCCGTCCACGACACCGACCTCGACGACGCGCACTTCCACGAGGTCGGCGCGGACGACGCGGTCGCGGACGTGGTCGGCGCGGCGCTCCTCCTCGACGACCTCGACCCCGACCGCGTCGTCTCGACCCCCGTCGCTGCGGGCGGCGGCGAGGTCGCGTTCAGCCACGGCACGTACCCCGTGCCGACGCCCGCCGTCACCGAGATCGCCGCCCGCGCCGACTGGAGCCTCCGCGGCGGTCCCGTCGAGCGCGAACTCCTCACGCCGACGGGCGCGGCCATCCTCGCGCACTTCGCGGAGGGCGTGGACGCGATTCCACCCATCGAGGTCTCGGCGTCCGGCTACGGCGCGGGCGACGCCGACCTCGACGACCGCCCGAACGTCCTCCGCGCGCTCGTCGGCGCTGCCGAAGGAGGACTCCGACGGGAGGGAATCGAGGTCCTCGAAACCAACCTCGACGACGCCTCCCCCGAACTCCTCGGCGGCCTCCACGACAGCCTCCGCGAGGTCGGCGCGCGCGACGTGTCCGTCGTCCCGCTCTCGATGAAGAAGTCGCGGCCCGGCCACCTCGTGAAGGTAATCGTCCGCCCCGAGGACGCCGAGCGCGTCGCGCGACGACTCGCCGAGGAAACCGGGACGCTCGGCGTGCGCTCGGCCGGCGCGACCCACCGATGGGTCGCCGACCGCGAGATACGCACGGTCACACTCGACCTCGACGGCGAGACGCACGACGTGGACGTGAAGATAGCGTCCGACCGGGCCGGCACCGTCTACGACGTGAGCGCCGAGTACGACGACGCCGCCGAGGTCGCGTCGGAGGTCCCACTGTCGACGCGCGAGGTCATGCGCCGCGCGGAGGACGCAGTGAGGTAGTCCACTTCTGCTGAGGCGAACTGGATTCCGAACGATTTCGGCCGGCCAACCGGCGTCGGGCGGGAAATCGAAAGGGGCCAGCCGCTCGACGAAGCACGACGACGCAAGCACCGAAGGCGCGACCGAACGGAGTGAGGGAGCGCCGAGGAGCGCAGCGAGTCGCGCGAGTCGAGCGGCTGGGGGCTTTCGGAGCAAGCGTCAGCAGCACGACTGGCCGTCCATCCTGTACCCGAAGAAAGCGAGACCTGTCCTACTCCTCAGCGTGCTCGTCCAGCGCCTCCTTCAGCGTGATCTCTCCGGCCGCTACCCGACGAGCCAGCTCCTCGGTAATAGCCCGGTTCTCGTCGCTCGCTTCGCGCGACCGGTTCTTGATGACCTGGAGTTCGCCCGCGGTCGGGTTGATGCTCCGGTTCTCCACCACCTCGCCCTCCAGCCGGGCGATGTTGACGGCGGCGAGCACGTCGCCCATGCCGCGCGCGCCGGTGC
>CAZYYH010000345.1:0-2579 GCA_964651725.1 uncultured Halobacteriales archaeon
CTGCCGACGGACGTGACGGGCGTGAACGTGTTCAACGAGAAGACCCGGGAGTTCGAGTTCCAGCCCGGACCGGTGTTCGCCAACGTCGTGCTCGGCGACGAGATAAACCGCGCGCCCCCCAAGACGCAGTCCGCGCTCCTCGAAGCGATGGAGGAGAACCAGGTGACGACCGACGGCGTGACGCGGTCGGTGCCCGATCCGTTCGTCGTCATCGCCACGCAGAACACGGTCGAGCGCGACCGCGCGTACGACCTGCCGGTCGCGGAGGTCGACCGGTTCATGAAGCAACTCGACATTGGCTACCCCGACCACCACGACGAGGTGGAGGTGCTCCGCCGCGTCGTCGGCAGCCACCCCATCGAGCAGGTCGAACCCGTCACCACCGTCGAGCGACTCCGGGCGGCGCGCACGACCGCGGCGAACGTCACCGTCGAGGAGTCGGTGCGCGAGTACGTCACGCGGCTCGCCGAGTACACTCGCGACCACGCCGCGCTCGGCGCGAGTCCGCGCGCGTCCATCGCCCTTCTCCAGTCCGCGCAGGGCCGCGCCGTCCTCGACGGTCGCAGCTACGTGCTGCCGGACGACGTGAAGGCCGAAGCCCCGTCGGTGTTCTCCCACCGCATCCGCGCCGACCCCGGCGGCCGCACGGGCGGCGAGGAGGGGCGCGCGGTGGTCGAGGACGCACTCGACGCGGTGCGCGTGGAGTGAGATGCGCCCGACGCTGACGCGCCGCGGCCGCGCGGTCGCGTGGATCGCGGCGGCAGCCTTCCTGATCGCGTGGGGGTTCGGCCCCCGTAGCCTGAACGCCGTCGTCGTGCCGGCAGCCGCGCTGCTCGTCGTGAGCGCGGCGAGCGTGTGGCGCGTCGACCGTCCGCGCGTGACGCGCCGCGCGCCCAATCACGGCCACGCGGACGCGACGCGCACCGTCGAACTCCGGGTGGACGCCGCAGGCTCACACGCGCTGACGGTCGATGACGCCATCCCGTCGGGTCTCGACGCGGACGCCGAACTCGCCACCGTCTCCGACGACCGCGTCCTCCGGTACGACCTGCGGCTTACGCGCCGCGGCGTCCACACGCTCGGCCCGATCAACGTCACCGTCCGCGACGCGTTCGGGCTGTTCGAGCGCGAGTTCCGCCACACCGACACCGACACCGTCGTCGTGTTCCCGCGCGTCAAACCCCTCGCGGAGACCGCGGCGCTCCTCCGGAGCTACGTCGGCATCACGGACGAGCGCGAGCAGTTCGACGGCCTCCGCGAGTACGAGCGCGGCGACGCACTCCGCGACGTGAACTGGAAGGCGTCCGCGAAGCGGGAGTCCGGCAACCTCTACGTCACGGAGTTCGCGGGCCGTGGCTCCACGAACCGCGTCACCATCGCGGCGGAGGCGGAGAGCCACCGCGCGGACAGCGTCGCGGAGGCGACCGCGAGCGTCGCCGCGTTCCTGCTCGACGCCGGCCTCGCCGTCGGCGTCGTGACGCCCCAGGGCCGCATCGACCCGGCGGCGAGCGACGAGCACCGGCGGCGGCTGCTCTCCTTGCTCGCCCGGCTCGAACCCGGCCCGCTCCGGTCGCGGCATCGCCGGGACGCCGACGTCGTGGTGCGCGCGCCGCCCGACGGCGCGCACGTCGACATCGCGGTCGAGGGGAGCGTCCACCGGTTCTCGGAACTCGTCGACGGGGCGGCCGAGACGACGACCGCCAGGGAGGTGGTCGCGTGAGCGTCCGCGACGCGGGAGCACGCACCGGCACCTCGCTCGTCCCGGCGGTCCTCGGCGACCGCGTCGCCGAAGCCGCAGCCGACCCGTTCCGGGCGGCCGTGCTCGCGTCCGCGGTCGTGCTCACCGGCACGTACCTCTCCGTGCTCCACGCCGTCGTGAACACCGTCGGCGGCGTCACCGCCCTCGCGCTCCTCGTCGCGGGCGCGTTCCTCCTCGCCGCGCTCGTCGCACGCCTCCTCGACCCCGGCGAGGCGCTCGTCGTCGGCGTCGCACTGCTCGCCGTCGGCCTCCTCGCGTACCTCCTGCTCGTGCCACAGGCGTATCTCGCCGCGATGACGCCCGGGAAGATAATCGGTGACACCGTCGCCCTGCTCACCGGCTTCTCCGTCCTCGGCATGACGCGGGCCGGCGTGTGGGCGCTGTCCGTCGCCCCCGCGCCCGTCTTCCTCTCGTGGTACTTCGCGCTCCGGCGCGACGACGGCCGCGCCGCGCTCGTCGGCGCGCTCGCGCTCGGCTTCTTCGTCCTCACGGGCGACGCCGACGTGGTCCTCACGATGCTCGGCGTGCTCGCCGCCGCGGGCGTGCTCGGGTTCGGAACGCTCGCCGCGCACGGCGGCGGCCGCGGCCAGGCAGACGTGCTCGCCGTCGCCTTCGCCACCATGATCCTCGCGGCCGCGGTCGTGAGCGCCGTGCCCGGCGACAGCCAGTCGCCCATCGTCCCCGCCGAGACCACGTCCATCGAGGCCGAACTCATCAGCGCAGACGAGCGCCTCGGCGTCGCCGGCAGCATCCGGCTGTCGCCCGAGGTCCGCTTCACCGTCTCCGCCGACCGCGCCGACTACTGGCGCGTCGGCGCGTA
>CAZYYH010000346.1:0-2578 GCA_964651725.1 uncultured Halobacteriales archaeon
CGCTCGACCTCGTCGAAGAGGTCGTTCGCCTTCGCGTTGAGCTTGTTGCGGATCTCCTTGTGCTCCTGGACGCGCTCGTTCAGGGTGTCCCGCTTCTCGCGGTGGGACTGGGCCTCGTCGACCTTCTCGCGCGTCTTCGCGTTGAGTTCGTCGCGCTTCGACGCGCGCGAACTCGCCTTCTGGTTGAGGTCGTTTCGTTCGTCCCGGAGCTGGCCGGCTCGCTTGATGAGCTCGCCCTTGGATTTGTTCTGGAGGTCCTCGTCGGTGACGAGTTCCTCTGCGGTTACGTGGTCTGTCTCTGTTGCACTAGCCATGCGTGATCATTCCTCGATTCCATGCCCGCGTCCGGCGGCCGCCCGGCTATCGCATTGCTGTGGGCGGCTGCGTACTCGGTGTTCGGAAAACCCTCGACTCATGTTGTTCGTCGGGCGATACCGGAGCGAACGCCGGACGCGTTCTGGTATCGGCTAGTACCGCCTCCCGTAATTTAAACGTTGCCCTCTCGACCGGCGTGAAAAGAGTTAGCAGGCGTCTCGGACCTCCGTGCCACGGCGTCCCACGGGTCGCACACCGGGTTTATAACGGTCGGGAGCCGCGGTCACTCCCCGGTCTCCGCGTCCTCGGCGTCCGGCCCCGGCGTCTCGTCGCGCTCCTCGGCGTCCACGTCCTCGTCGAGCGCCTCCTCGGCGAGTTCCTCCGCGACCTCCATCTCGCCGGGCGGTGCGGGCGACTCGTCCGCGTTCTCGACCGCGCGCTCCGCGGCGGCCTCGGAGTCGAGAGTGCCTTCGCCCCCGCCGACCGAACCCGCGCCTTCGCCGGCCGCGCCCGCACTCTCGCCACCCGAACCGCCCCGACCGCTGCCGGCGATGTCGATGGTGCGGGCTTCCGGCCGGCCCGGCGACCGCGACCCGCCCGACCGCAGCCGTCGGACGAGGTACGCGACCGCCACGGCCGCGCCCGCCGCCAGCAGCAGCCGCCGGAGCCGGCCGCCGCCCGAGCCATCGCCGCTCGACTCCCCGCGCGCGTCGGTCCGCGTTCGTCCTGGAAGCATCGTCCGGTGTTCGGGTGCGACCGCCGAAAGGTTTCCGGGCGACGCCGTCACCGACCGCTCCAGAACCGCTCCAGGCCCAACTCGAGCATGTCGGGGCTGACCGGCTGGAACTCCTCGCGCTCCTCGCTCGGGAAGAACTCTCGGACGCTGTCCCACGAGTCGCGCGCGTAGCGCGCGTCCACGAGGACGCGCACGCCGACCTCCTCCGGGCCGCGGATGACGCGCCCGAGCGCCTGCCGCGCCTTCCGCACTGCGGGGATGGTCAGCGCGTACGTGAAGCCGTCGCCGAACTCGCGCTCGTAGGCGGTGCGGACGGCGCGGGTGCGAGGGCTGGCGGTGTTGACGATGGGGACGCCACAGACCGCGGCCGCGCGCAGCTTCTCGCCTTGGTAGTCCACGCCCTCCGTCAAGGTGCCGCGCAGGCTCGTCACGAGCACCTTCGGCTCACCCCGGAAGAACTTCGCCTTGAGCGCCTCGGTGTCGGCGTCGTCCGAACTCTCGTCGATGAGCACCGGCTTCTCGACGCGCTCCGCGAGCACGCCCGCCGCCCACTCCGCCTCGCGGTAGTTCGGCATCCCGACGAGGACGTTCCCCGGCGACCGCGCCACCTCCGCGATGGCGTCCGCGTACGCCCGGCGCACCGGCGTCTCCTCGCCGGGCGTCCCGTCCCCGGTGGCGGTCGCGGGGTCGCCCCGGTTGTCGTACGTGAACTTCGGGGCCGCGACCGCGAAGCTCTCGCGGTTCTCCTCGGGGAAGTGGAGGCCGAACGTGCGCTCGACGACCGGCCGGTCCTCCGCCTCCCGGAGGTGGTCGAGGCCGGTCACCTCCGCGAACACGTCCAGGGGTTCGAGCGTCGCGCTCATCAGGACGCCGCCGCCGAACGCCGCGAGCTGGCCGCCGATGGCGTCGCTCGGCACGCAGTTCTGCATCGCCAGTCGCGCGTTGTACGCGCGCCGCCACGAGTCCGGCGGCTCCGAGTCATCCCACGTCCGTTCCAGTTCGATCTCCCGGAAGAACTGCTCGTGGTCGTTCTCGTACCAGTCGCCGAGCGTGCGCCCCACTCCGGGCGCGGCGCGCTGGACCTCCTCGTCGTCCAGGGCGTTCAGCACGCGCGCGACGACCGCGCCGACGCTCCCACCGCGTAGCCACGCGCTCTCGTCGTAGCCCTCGCGGGCCGCCCACTCCGAGATAGCGTCCGGCTGGGGCGTCTCCGGCTCCCGGAGCGGTATCTCGTCGTCCTGTAGTTCCGCGAGGTCCGCGCGCCACCCACGATGCTCGCGGTCGAGGTGAGCTTTGACCCGCCGGTCCACTTCATCGCGGAGGTCGCGGTAGAACCCTCGGGTCGCCCGGAGGTCCTCGACGGAGACGTTCGTGTCCTCGAGTTCGGCGCGCGCGAGGTCGGTGTCCTGGCCGGCGTCCGCCGTGCGGTCCGAGTCGAAGGAGACGGCCTGGATGACCCGGGTGAGTTCGGTGACGGCGTCGCGGAGCGACCGGTCGGCCACCGCGTCGCTCACCAGGTCGCGCACC
>CAZYYH010000347.1:0-2570 GCA_964651725.1 uncultured Halobacteriales archaeon
TTCGCCCGCCACGCCGGCCGGACCGAGACCGACGTCGGCGGCCCCGGCGTCGAGTTCCGCGCCGTCCGCGACTACCGGCCGGGCGACCCGATGAGCCGCGTCGACTGGAAGCGGTACGCGAAGATCGGCGACCTCGCCACCGTTGAGTTCCGAGAGGAGCGCGCCGCACGCGTCGTGATCGTCGTCGACGCTCGCGCCGAGGCGTACCTCGCGCCGACGCCCGACGCCGACCACGCCGTCGAGCGCTCCACCGACGCGGCGCGCGCCCTCGTCGCCGGCTTCCTCGACGCCGGCGACCGCGTGGGCCTCACCGCGCTCGCGCCGACCGCGCCGTGGCTGTCGCCCGGGGCGGGCACCTCGCACCGCGTCCGCGCCCGCCAGCTACTCGCCACCCACCCCGCGTTCGCCCCGCTGCCGCCGACCGGGCCGTCGCACCCGTGGCGGCTGCTCCAGCGGCTCCGGCGGCGGCTCCCCGCCGGCACGCAGGTCGTGTTCTGCTCGCCCGTCGCCGACCACTGGGCGGCGACCGTCGCGCGCCGGATCGACGCCGAAGGCCGGCCCGTCACCGTCGTCAGCCCCGACCCGACGGCCGCCCGCAGCCCCGCGCAGCGGCTCGCGCGCGTCGCCCGGAAGCTCCGCCTCGCGACGCTACGCGACGCCGGTCTCCACGTCGTCGACTGGCGCGCGGACGAACCGCTCGCGGTCGCGCTCCGCCGCGGCGAACGGCGGTGGTCGCCCTGACCGCGCGCGCCACCGGCCGGCTCGACGGCAGCGTCGCCGTCGCCGCCGCGCTCGTCGCCGCGGCCGCGACTGGGCCGTTCTCCACGACCGCGGTGGCGCTCGTCGGTGCCGGAGTCGCGTTCCTCGCCGTCGGCGTCGCCCGCGACTCGCGGCGAGCGATCACCGCCGGCGGCGTCGGCCTCCTCGGCGGGGCACTCGCCGCCGGCGCGGCGGGCGCGCCCGTCCTCCCCGTGCTCGTCGGCGTCGCCGCCACCGTCGTCGCCTGGGACCTCGGTGGCCGCGGCGTCGACCTCCGCGCGCAGCTCGGCGAGGCGACCGACACCGGCCGACTCGAAGCCGTCCACGTCGCCGCCAGCGTCGGCGTCGCCGTCGCGGTCGCCGGGGTCGGCTGGGGCGTCTACCGCGCCGGCACCGGCGGCCAGCCCGTCGCCGCCCTCGCGTTCCTGCTTCTGGCTGCGGCGCTGGTGGCGTCCGCGCTCTCGTGACGATCACCCTCGAAATCGTGGAGCGACGTCTGGAGACCCCGTACTCCGCTGGTCGTTCACGGGGAGGCTAGGGAACCGGGCAGTCGACCGGCGGTCGTCCGCGGCTGCCCGACCGATCCGAACGCGGCCGAACGAGCGACCGATAGCACATAAACGATTTGAAGGTTACATATAATTACAACTTATTACAAAATATTACACTTATAAAGGCGGCCGGCGCGCCCGTCGGCCACCGCCTCCGAACGCTGCCGACGGAGGCGGCGTCAGCCCTCCACGATGCGGCTGCCGCCCGGCGGCAGGAACTCGCCGATTTTGTCCGCGCTCGCCACCTTCCGCACGAACGTCTCGTCCGCGAACCGGTCGCGGAACTCGCGGTAGACGCGCTTGGCGACGTCCGCCTGCGCGAACCGGCCCGGCTCGACGCGCACCACCGTCTCCACCTGTCCCTCGATGGCGTCGGGCGGGCCGCCGATGACGCGCGTCTCCGGCTCGCACTGGATGCCGACCGCGCAGCCGACCGGCGTGTCGCGGAAGTACGTGCGGTCGCCGCGGATGGCGAAACTACCCTTCTCCAAGTACTCGCCCGACTCCGGCGTCTTCGTCACCTGGTCCGGCTCCACTGCGTACACGTCGCCGGAGAACCGGCCGTCCTTCCACACCGAGCCGTAGGAGACCGCGAACTGCGCGGCCTGCCGTTTGCTCGCCTCGGGCACGTCCACGTCCCCCGACGGCTCGCTCGGCTCCGAGGTCTTGAGGACGGTCGCAGGACCGCCGTGGGCCTGCGAGTGGAAGAACAGGTCGTAGCCGTCCATGTACTTGTCCACGAGTTCCTCGTTCTGGTCGGCGTTCCGGCCGCCGACGACGAGGAAGCCGTCGCTCGTCCGGAACCACCGGAACCGCTCGTACCACTGGTCGCGGCGACGGATCGGGATCGACGCCCTGGACAGCCAGTCAACGTCGGCGTCGTCGTCCTCGGCCGCGTCGTCGTCCCCGTCGCCGGCCTCCCACTCGGCCTTGCGCTCGCGGAGCGCTTCGAGTTCCTCGCGCGTGTCCTCGATGGCGTCCAGCGCGCCCGCCTTCTTCTCCTCGATGCGCTTTGCCTCCGTGTAGAGCCGATCCGCGTTCTTCTCGACGCCCGCCTCGGGGTCGAGGTCGATGGCGTGGCCGTCGAGTTCGAGGCCGACCGTGCCCGCTTGCTCGTTCACGCCCGCGACGGCCGCCGCCGCCTCGATACCCTGCTCCGCGCCCTCGGCGAACCGCTCCTCGATGTCCGGCCAGGCGTGACCCGCCTCGCGCGCCTCCCGGACCGTCGAGAGCACGTCGTCCACCAGGTCGTAGTTCGCG
>CAZYYH010000348.1:0-2564 GCA_964651725.1 uncultured Halobacteriales archaeon
CGAGGTGGTCGGTGCCGAGCGGGAGCGCGGGGCCGTGCTGCTCGACGCTCCCGGTCGGGAGAACGGCGACCTCCGCCGTCTCGAAGGCGTCCGCGGCCGTCAGGGTGGTGTGCTCGGAGAGCAGGCGCATGCGTCCGGGGAGACGCGGCGCGCACTTAGCTTTCCGGGAGCCGTCTCGGATCAGCGCAAACGTCGCCGGAGTTGGTGACGCCGCGCCCCGGGGAGCGGCCGCGACGGCGGACCGCAGGAGGTGCCTCGCCGTCCGACGGCCGGCCGCAGGGCCGGTGGCGGCGTCGGAGCCGCCGGCCGGTACGGCCGCTGCAGCGTCACCTAAGCCCGGCGCGACCCTTCGTCGGAGCGTGAGCACCGAAGACCAGACGCGAGGCGGACCACGCATCGAACCCGCGGACGCCGACGCAGTCCTCGAAACGCTCGACGACGCCCCCGAGTACGCGCGGGAGAACTGGGAGCGCGCCGAGTCCATCCTCGACGCGCTCGGCGACGACGAGGTGCCGGAGACCTACGGCGACCAGGCCGACTGGGGCTTCTCCTTTACGGGTGCGCTCGCGCGCCGGCCGGAGACGTTCCAGCTCTGGTGGGCGGAGGAGGGCGAGATATTCGCGGACGGCGAACTCGACCGCGGCTTCAAGGAACTCGTCGGCGCGGCGGTCGCCCACGAGCGCGGCGCGGAGATCTGCATCGCGTGGCACACGACGAGCGCGGAACTCGACGGCGAGGATCCGGAGCGGTGCGCGCTCGCCGCAGACCTCGATTCGCTCCTCGCGGAACTCGACCCGACGGCGGCGGCGGCCGTCGAGTACGGCGTCGCGGTCGGCACTGATCCGGCGTCGATCACCGACGAGGCGGTCGCTCGGCTCCGCGAGCACGGCTACGACGACGACGCCATCGTGGAGCTGACGGCGACCGCGGCGACGGCCGCGAAGTTCGCGGCGTTCGCGCTCGCGCTCGACATCTGACCGAGGGGCACGGAAATCGAGACCACACGTATCCCGTGCGTCAGTTTCACTTTCACTCCGTACTGGTGACCTTCAAGGCACCTGCGCGACACGTCGGAGTATGGAAACCGACAGCGTCCCCGCCACGGAGGTCAGCACCGTCCGCAGCCCCGGTCGCGGCACCGTTCGACGCGTCGACATCTCCGGCGTGCCCGCCGACGAGGTGCAGGCGTACGTCCACGACCGCTTCTCGTCGGACGGCAGCGAGGTGTACGTCGAGCGACGCGGCCCGGAGACGTTCCTCGTCGCGCAGGAGTAGCTACGCGACGAACCCGTCCACGCCCCGCGCCGGGTAGCCGACCACGTGGTCGACGCCCGCGTCGCGGAGCGCTCGGACCTGCTCCTGCACGTCCTCGACGCTCCCCGTGAGCGCGTAGTCGTCCGCGGCGGCCAGCAGCATCTCGCGCGCCCGGCCGTCGGCGTCGGCGTCCGTCGCCGCGTCGTCGGGGAGCGCGCGGCGCACCGGCCCGCGCCGCGCGACGTAGCCGCCCACCGCGTCGAGTATCTCGTCCTCGTCGCCGGAGAGGACGGTCGGCGCGTACACCGCGAGTTCGCCGTCGAACCCGGCGGCGCGGAGCGCGCGGAGGTCGCCGTGCGTCGACCGCGACAGCAGTTCGAACTGCGTCGCACCCGTCGCCAGCGCCGCGCGCTCCACGCCCTCCGTGCCGACCCAGGGGTCGTCGGCCGCGGGCACCGCACGGCCGAATCGCGGGCCGACCGCGCGCTCGCGCTCGGTCTCCGAGAGGTACGCGGGGTGGCCCGCGACGAGCACGTGCGCGACGCCGTCCGGGAGCGCCCGGAGCAGCGAGTCGTCGCCGAGCGGGTCGAAGCCGTCCGCGCGCACGGGGACCGTCACCCGAACGTCCAACTCGGCCGCGAGCGCTTCGAGCGTCGCCTCGTCCGGGACGTGCTCGCGGCCCTCGTAGTCGACGGTGACGGCGTCCACCGGGAGGTCGAGCGCCCGCCGCACGTCACACTCCGCGGGCTTCAGCGCCACCGCGTCGAGGCCAGCGAGCCGGACGGCCACGTCGCTTCTCAGCATCCGCGTCCACCTCCCGCGCGAGTCAGGGTCAGAACTAGTGTCTCCTCGATACTACCGTGCCGGAACGCGATCCATCGTCTGCGCGACCATGTACCCCTCGCTACCCTGGCGTCGACCAAAAGGATTGCGCTCGCATCCACGCTTGCCGGCCGGCCGATTCGACGCCTGCTCCGACGCTACGGGTCGGCGTCCGGGTCCACCACGTACTCCACGCCCTCCGGCACGCGCCAGTCGGTCGTCAGCTCCAGGAACTGCACCACGATGCGGCCCGTCGCGCCCCACACCGTGTAGCCGCCGACGTGGAAGAAGTGGATGACCGACTCGCCGTACCTGGGGTGCTCGCGGCGCTCCGCCTCGTAGTTCCCGGTCTCCGTCAGCCCTGCGACCGGCAGCACCGCGATCTCCGCGACCTCGCGCTCGTCCGGCGCGTACTCCCGGTCCGTGATCCGCGCGACGAACGGCGTCACCGCGTAGCCCGTCACCGTCCGGATGTCGTCCAGCCGCCC
>CAZYYH010000349.1:0-2549 GCA_964651725.1 uncultured Halobacteriales archaeon
CCACGTGGGCCGGCGAGAAGCGACGCGGCTTCTCGGTCGACTCCATCCGCACGACACCGCGCGCGGACCGGGGGTACGTCGTGCTCACGTTCGACGACGGGTTGGCCACCCACTACACCGAGGCCTACGAGGCCATGCAGGAGTTCGACTTCCCGGGCGTCGCCGGGGTGATGCCCGACTCTCTGGGGAACGACGGGTACATGACGCTGAAACAGGTGCGCGAACTCGACGACGCGGGGTGGGACATCGTGAGCCACCCGCAGGAGGCGAAACCGCTCCCGGCGTACTCGCCCGCGAAACAGAAGCAGTTGCTCCGCGAGAGCAAGCAGTGGCTCGTCGACGAGGGGTTCGAGAAGGGGGCGCGGTTCATCATCTGGCCGTACAGCGCCGCCGGCAAGCACACGCGCGACATCGGGAGTCAGTACCACTACCTCGGGTTCGGCGACGGCGGGCCGGCGACGGGACCGCCGTTCACGGGACCGATGACGGTGAGCCGAGTCAACGGCGACGACGTGGAGCGCACGAAGCGTATGATACGGCTCGCCGCGGAGTACCACCTCGTCGCCATCCCGATGTTCCACCCCATCACGACGGAAGGCGAGCGAATCACGCCGAAGCAGTTCCGCGATCTGATGCAGTTCATCGCGGACAGCGACGTCGAGGTGGTGTCGGCGTCGACGCTCTGGGACGACGTCATCGGCGGCGGGTGACGGCGGCACCGGGCGACGCCGCCGTCCGCACCTCTCGCCCGTCGTCCGCGTCGGCACCCACCGACGCGTTCCCGTTCTCGCGCCCGCTCCCGCCGGGAAAGGGAGCCATAACAAAGCCCGTACGGAGCGGAGAGCCTGCACGTTCACATGCACGCGACAGCCTCCTCGAGGACGCGTCGGCCGGGGGCGACGGCCCGGACGCTCGCGAAGTTCGCTCTGGCCGTCGGATTCGTCGCGCTGACGGTGGCTATCGTCGTCGCCCACCGGTCGCCTGCCGCGGGCTACGAGCTCTCCATCTACGACGCCACGCCGACCCCCGTCTGGATCGCCCTGGGCGCGGCGATGGTCGCAGCGACCGTCGTGGCGTTCGTCTCGCCCGGCGGACGCACGGGGGCCGCCGCTCTCGTCCTCGGCGGCGGCGCGGTGTTCGCGACGACGCTCCTCCCAATCATCCGAGGCTACTACTTCCGCGGCGCGGGCGACTCGCTCACCCACCTCGGCTGGCTTCGCGGCGTCGCGCAGGGCACCTTCGAACCGCTCGCCCTGTTCTACCCCGCCATCCACATGGTCGCCATCCAGGTCCACGCGGTCACGGGCGTCGAACTCACGCGCGCGCTGATGCTGATGGTGTCGTTTTTCTTCTTCGTGTTCCTGCTCTCGGTCCCGGTGGTCGTCAGAGCCGTCACCAGCGACCCCCGCGCGGTCGTCTTCGCCGCCGTCGCATCGTGGATGGTCCTGCCCATCGACCACGTGGGCATCGTGTTCCTGACCTACCCCACCGCGCAGGCGCTTTTCTTCCTCCCGCTCCTCCTGTTCGTGCTCGTCTGTTACCTCCGACGCCCAAGCGGCGTCGAGGCGCTCCCGTTCGGCGTATCGCCGTTCGGCGCTCTCCTCGCCCTGATGGGCGCGGCTATGGTGTTCATCCACCCCCAGCAGGCCGCCAACGTGCTCGTGTTGCTCGGCACCGTCTCCGCGATACAGTTCCTGAGCCGGTGGCGGGGGTGGGACGCCCCGTTCGTCCGGCACCGCACGACGTACGCGCAGACGGCGTTCCTCGGCGTCGTGTTCACCGCGTGGGCCACCAGTCGCCCCAAGTTCACGGGCACGGTCCGGAGCGTCTCGCGCAACATCTTCTCGCCCAGTTCCGGGTCGGTCGGCACCATCGGTCAGCGGAGCGGGTCGCTCCAGAAGGTGGGCGCGAGTCTCGTCGACATGTTCGTGCGGCTCTACCTCGTCGAGTTCCTGTTCGCCCTCCTCGTGGCCGGCTTCGTCCTGCTTGTCTGGCTCGACCGCCTCGACCTCCGCCCCGACACCCGCGCGATACTGACCTACTTCGGCACGGCGCTGGTGCCGCTGACCGGACTGTTCGCCGTCTACTTCGTCGCGACGCCGACCTACGGCTTCCGGCAGGCGGGGACGCTGATGGTGTTCGCCACCCTCCTCGGGGGCGTCGCGTTGGCCCGCGTCGACGGCGGACTCGGCTCTCTCACCCTGCCGTCCGTCGGCCGGTCCGTGGTCGCAGTGGCGATCGCCGCGGCCCTCGTGCTCTCGATGATGACGCTGTTTCCGTCGCCGTTGGTCCTCAAGTCCACCGGGCACGTGACCGAGGCGCAGGTGGACGGCCACGAGTTCGCCCTCGAACACCGCGGCGAAGGGATGTACTACACGTCGCTCGAACTCTCGGCGGAGTGGCGGCGGTACGGCGACGTGGTGTACGGCGTCCCCGAGAGCGACGCCACGGACTACTCCGGGTCGCGCAACGGCCTCCTCCCGCCGCCGGTGTTCAACGAGGGGCGCATCTCGGCGGCCTACGCCGACGCCCGCTACCTCAAGGTGACG
>CAZYYH010000350.1:0-2540 GCA_964651725.1 uncultured Halobacteriales archaeon
TCGAACTCGCGGCGTACGACCGCCGGCTCTACGAGCACGTCGCGGAGCGCGCGGCGGGCTGGAACGACGAGTACGGGAACGTCGGGCTCGTGGTGGGCGCGACCGCGCCCGACGAACTCGAATCGATCCGCGAGCGCGTCCCCGAGATTCCGTTCCTGGTGCCGGGCGTCGGCGCGCAGGGCGGCGACGCGGAGGCGGCGGTCGAGTTCGGGCTCGCCGACGGGGTCGGCCTGGTGAACTCGTCCCGGGGCATCATCTACGCGGGCGAGGACACGGCGGAGTTCTTCGGCGCGGCGGGGCAGGCGGCGAGGCGGCTGAAGGAGCGGCTGAACGCCTACCGGTAGACGTTGTCCTCCGGGTCGTCGCCGGGCAGGTCGTCCTCGCCCCGGCTCGGGTGATTCTCCTCGCCGGTGTCGATGCCAGCGGCGCAGTCCGTGCAGTAGTGGAGGTCGTCGTCGTAGTGCATCTCGCAGACGAGCGCGCCGCAGTTCTCGCAGGAGTGGTTCGCTTCCCGACTCTCGCAGACCTGGCACAGCCCGGAGATGCTCATGATGGGAGTTGGACCGGGAGACAGGTGAATCCACCGCCGACGTAGCTAACTGGACAGTGGGGCGCGGACCTCGACTGGCGCGAGCGCGTCGAACAAAGCCTATACCGTGGCGCGCGCAACCCCCGCCGAATGCCGGTCGCTCGTCGCCACGCCGCCGTCGCGGTCGCCGCGTCGGTCGCGCTCGGGGTCGCGGTGTCGCCGTCGCGGGCGCTCGACGCGCTCGACGCGCTACTCTACAGCCCGTGGTTCCCGGTGGTGCTCGCCGGACTCTACCTCGCCCGGCCGTTCCTCGCGTGGCCGATAGCGGTGCTCGCGCTGCTCGTCGGCTACCGGTACGGCGTGGCGCTCGGCGTGCCGCTCGCGCTCTCGGCGACGGTGACGACGAGCCTCATCCCCTTCGTCGGCGCGCGCTACTTCCGCGCCGAGGACGGCGTGTTCGGCCGGTTGACGGGCGGCAGCCGTCGGTTCTTCGAGGTAACGGGCGACCTCCACGGCGTGATCGCGGCACGGCTCGCGCCCGCGCCGACGGAGGCGGTGTCGGTCGCGGCGGGGCTCGCGGACGTGTCCACGCCCGCGTTCGTCGCCGGCACCGCCGTCGGCCAGCTTCCGTGGACGGTCGTCGCGGTCGTCGCCGGCCACTCGATGGACCACTTCTCGACTGCGGGGTTCGACGGCGTCGATATCCCGCTCGTCGCCGCGGGCGCGGCCGTCGCACTCGCGATCGTCGCGCGATCCGTGTACCGGTATCTCGCCGCTGGCCGACCGGTAGGTCGTCAGTAGAAGGTGTCCGCGCAGTCGTAGACGACGCCGTGGTTCGGGCAGACGTACTTGCAGTGGCGCTCGTACAGCGGCTCCTCGCAGACGGGGCACGGGCGGCCGCCGTGATCTGCCATCGAATGAAGACTGGTTCGTCCGGTGCTAAAAGCTTCGTGCTCTGGAGATGCCTGATAGAGTGACGCAGACGGCCCGAAAGCCCTCGGGCGCTACGGTCGCACGAACCGCGCTGCGCTCCTCGGCTCGCTTCGCTCGCCTGCGGTGCTTGCGGGTCCGGGCTTCCCGTAGCAAGGGAGGTCGGCGGAGCCGACCTCCGCACAACGTGGCGGCTTCGCCGCCACGCAGCCCTCCCCTTTCAGTCCGCCAGGGCGGTAGTTGGTCCGCCGGCCGTCGTCATCGGTTGGTCATCTGCTGCGAGCGGCGCCAGGTGGTCCGCCCTCCCTCTCTGCGATCGCGGGGCTCGCTGGGGTCCTTGCGTCGCCCGGCTTCCCACAGACCACGAGGGCTTTCGGGCTGTTCCCAGTAATCGTGCCCGTGATCGCGGTTCGGTCGGAACCCAGCGTTCACCTCGCAGGCAGCTCGACAGATAACGCACCCCTTAAACCGACATCGCTCGAACCATCGACTAATGAGCAACCGGAGCGACGTCGCACCGGAGACGGTCGGGGTCGAACTCACGGAGGACGGCATCGTCGTCCAGTACGCGGACGGTCGGGAGACGTTCTATCACGGCGTGCCGGCGAAGGTCGAGGGGACGCTGCGGTGCCAGCCGGGCAAGGAGGTGCACGTGCTCGTCACGGACCCGACGGAGACCCAGGGGGTACTGACGTACGTGAACGATCTGAAGACCAACGACGACATCCTGGAGTCGTCGGGCGTCGGCCGGATACTGCTCGACCCGGGCGAGGCGGCGGAGCCGTTCCCGGGCGTGACGGTGCGGCTGGATGGCTACGCGGTGGAGGTGGACGCGGATCCGGCGGAGGCGAGGGGTCGCGTGTTCGTGTTCGAGGAGGACGAGGTCGGCGAGCGGTCGTTCGAACTGTTCGACGAGGGCGACGCGGAGTAGCCCGGCGGCTACTGCAGGTACGTCGGCTCCTCGTGGTCGCAGTTGGCTTCGTGCTGGCGGGCGTCCTCGCGCGAGTCGAACAGCATCCCGCAGCCCTCGCACTCGTACCAGGTCACGCCGTCGCGCTCGGTCTCCACGACCATGGTACTC
>CAZYYH010000351.1:0-2509 GCA_964651725.1 uncultured Halobacteriales archaeon
GCGGAACTGGCCGGAGACGTGCGCGGCGAGGTCGGCGTTGCCGGCGTCCCACAGCAGGTCCTGCACGATCTCGCGCTTGTCCTCGTAGCTCTGGTAGAACGCCTCCAGCGCGATGGCCTCGCGGAGGTCCGACACGAACTCGGCGTCGTAGCCGGCGTCCACCGCGAGGTCGGCGTACGCGCCGGGCGCGTCCTGCCAGTACGTCACCGCCGGGAGGTGTGCGAGGTCGTCGCGGACCTCGGGCTCGACGTGTGCGGCGACGTTCGCCGCGAGCACGCCGGTGGTGACGGCGTCGCGGCCGTCGCCGTCGTCCCGGAGCGCCTCCGGGACGGACGGGTCGCCGGCGTCCGCGAGCGTCGGGTTGACGATGGCGTCGACGGCGTCCGCGACCGCCTCGTCCGCGTAGCCGCCATCGACGACGACGCGCTTCGCGCCGTACGCGTCGAGGAGTTCGTAGCCGTCGAGGGAATCGCGCGTCGAGCCCGCGCTCACGAGCACGAACAGCGGGAGCTTCTCGCCGTGGCGCTCCGCGTTGTCCAGCATCGTCGTCACGTCGCCCGTCGCCGCCTCCATGTCGTAGAACGCGTCGTCGAGCGGCCGGCGGTCCACGTAGTGGTACTCGGCGTCCGACGCGGCGTGCTCCTCGTGCACGAGCGGCAGCACCGCGCGCTCGATGGCCGCGCCCGCGACGTAGCCGTCCACGGTCGCGGCGTGCCGGACGATGACGGGCCGCGACTCCACGACCGCGCGCCGGATCTCCGTCGCGGCGTCCACCACGTCGTCGAGCACCGCGTCGACCGCGGGGTCGTCCGCGAGCGGTTCGACCTCGGGCGGCCGCGCCCGCTCGACGAGCGCGCTCTCCAGGCGCGTGGCGACCTCGTCGCGGTCGTCGCCGTCGAGCACGTCCAGCGTGCTCGTCTCCACCTGGAGTTCGTCGCGCCGGAGTTCGACCTCGCCCGTCAGCCGCACGAGGTCGCCGGCTTCGACGTCCGGGTACGCGCGGACGCCCGCGGCCTCGAACGCCGCGCAGTCCACCGTCCCGGTCTCGTCCGAGAGTTCGAAGATGGTCGGACCGCCGGTCTGGCGGACGCTCGCTATCTCGCCCTCGATCCGCACCACGTCGCCGACGCGGTCCGACAGCGACTCGACCGACGCGCGCTCCAGCTGCTCGGCGCCCGCGCCCGCGTCGGAGCCGGCGACCTGGTTCGAACCGGCGGTCGGACCCGAGCCGCCTCCCGCGGTATGCTCCGCCGAGCCGTCGGTGCGCGCGGTCCCGGGGTCCTCGGTGCGCGTCTCGTCGTTCCCCCCGCCGCCGTCATTTCCCTCCTCGGTCGCCTCCTCGGCCGCCGGCAGCTCCGCGTTCGACGCCGCGTCCGGGTCGTCGACCAGCCGGCCGCGGAACTCGTCTGCGGACTGCCGGATCGACCACCCGAGGTCGACGTTGCCGTTGTCGTGGACGCCCGTCACCTGGACGTACACCTCATCGCCGGTCTCCCACGGAAGCGATTCGAGACGCCGGTCGAGTTCGCTCTCGTGGAGGAGGCCGGTCACGTTCGAGTCGCCGATCTCGACGAACACGCCGAAGTCGGCGTAGCCGTCGACGACGCCACGGTAGTAGCGGTTGCGGGTCAGCTGGTCGGGGCGGTCACCTTCGAATTCGAAAGCCACGTCCTCCTCGTGGAGGGCGCAGATTCGACCGTCGGCAGAAGCGCCACAGATGATACACGTGCCCATTTATACCTGAGAGATACACCTCCGCCCCTAAACGATTGTCGAATCTTCGACGGCGACCGGACAGCCCGCCGGTGTCGCGCTCGTCGGACCGCCCGCCGTCACTCGAACACCGGGCTGTCGTCCGCGAGCGCGTCCAGATCGTCCATCACCGCGCGGGCGTCCTCCGGGAACAGCGCCACCTGCACCTCGTTGCCCTCGTCGTCCTCGAAGACCAGCTTCACGCGCTTGTCGCCGAACTCCCGGGCCCCCGCCTCCGACACGTCGAACAGCTTCGCCGTCGCCCGCTTGTTCGACGGCCCGACGTTCTTGATCGCGCCGTCCTTGAACTCCACCATGAACTCCTCGACGTTCACGTTCAGCATACGCCCGGATTCGGCACGCGCCACCTAAACCCCGGCGAAAAGCGCCGTCGCCGCGGCGAACCCCCGGAAGCCGTACCCGAACACCAGCGCCGCCGGCACCGCACTCGCCGCCAGCGCCACCGGCGGCGAAACCTCGTTCCGCGCGTTCGTCCCGACGGCGAGCAGCAGTGCGCCCCACGCCGCACACGCCACGCGCACTGCCGGCACCGGCACGCCCGCGAACACGCACGGCGCGGCCGCGTACGCGATCACCTGCACCGTCTCGCTCACGCCCGCCCGGCGCTCCTCGGGCACCAGCGCCAGCAGCGCGACCGACTCCACCGCCGCCACCAGATGCAGGGCGACCGGCGCGACGAACAGCGTCGCCGCCACCAGCGTCAGCAGCGCCGACGCCGTCCACCCGCCCGCCACCT
>CAZYYH010000352.1:0-2503 GCA_964651725.1 uncultured Halobacteriales archaeon
GGGTCGGGCACCTCGTCGAGCACGTCGTCGAACGACTCGATGCCGAACTCGTCGAACAGCTTCCGGTAGTCGGAGATGGTGGAGGAGCCCCACGGGTCGAGCGCCACGTCGTCGGCACCCGCCGTGTCCGTTCCCCCGTCCGTCGCAGCGTCGTCCCGTGGATCTCGTTCGGTCATGGATGTCACCGCGGTCGGCTAATCGTACCGTTCCTCGGCGCGTTCCGCGCAAAAACCATTCGGTCGGGGACCAAGGTAATGTTCGGATTGCTTGGTCGGTCCGGCTGTACTGGACACTGCCAGCCTGAAAGCCCTCGCCCTTTCGATCCACCAGGAGCGGCGGTTTCTCGCCCGGCTATCGCCAGCGGCTGTCCGGCCGGGCTGAACAGTACGGAACTACGGCGTCAGGCGCTCGACCGAGCGCCAGGTGACGGTGGCGTCACCCTCCTCGCTGTCCACGAGCGCGAACACCATCCGCTTGCGGACGCCGTGGGCGAGCCGCACGTCGAGCGCGAGGTCGCGCGGCACGAACGCGTGGTCGGCGGGGAGCACGCGCACGAGATACTCCGAGTGCCCGACGTCGTCCACCGAGTCGAACTCGCGGTAGACGCGGAAGTCCGCGCCGAACTTGAAGCCGGTCTTCGGCACGAGCCCGGCGTCCCGGAGCGCGCGGTACGCGTGGAGTCGGCGGTCGAACCGGTCGCCCTCGACCGCGCGCCCGCGGTCGCGGACGGCCGCGGCGTCGAGTGCGAGCGCGCCCCCGCCCGCGAGGTAGGCGGCCTCGACGAGCGAGAGCTGGAGTGCGGCCGCGTCGGCGTCCCGGCCGGCGAGCGGCTGGCCGTAGAACGCGTCGCGGTGGAGGGACTCCGGAGCGTCCCACGCGACCACGCGGTCGTCGAGCAGCGTCGCGTCCACGCCCGACGGCAGGTCGGCGCTCCCGTCGTCCCCGAGGTCGGGTTCGCCCGTCTCGAAGTACGTGATCTCGCTCTCCTCGTCGACGACCGCGAGCACCACGCCGTCGAGGTCGGCGGCCGGGATCGTCGCGCGCTCGCCGACGACGCGCACCCGGTACGCGACCGCGTCGTCCCACGGCCCCTTCCCGCGCGGGTAGACCACGAGGTCCGCACCACCGGGGTCGGCCACCCACTTCTCGCGGGCGGGCGAGAGGTAGAAGCCGCGGTCGCGGAAGTCCGCGTACACGAGGAAACGCGCGACGAAGCCGGGGCCGGCGTCCGTCGCGTGAGCCACGAACGCCTCGAACCCCATCCCGTCCACGGCGTCGAGGTCGCCGCGGAACAGGAGGTGGGCGGCCTCGACGGGCGCGAGCGCCACGTCGTTGCCGTCGAGCGGCCGGCCGTACCCCCGGCTGTCGTAGAAGCGCTGCCGGGCGTCGCCGCCGACCACGACCTCGCCGTCGCGGAGCCGTCCGTCCATACCCTCCCTGGTCCGGCGGGCACCAAAGGGTCTGCGATGGTGTTACGGGGCAGTGTTCAGATCGCACTGTTCCGGCGCGCGAGGCGCGACCGAGCGTGGCGAGGGAGCGCCCGCGCGAGGGACGAGCACCGGGCGAGCGGAACGAAGTGACGTGAGCCCGGCGCGCAGTCGGCTGGGGAGGCCGTGGCTGCGGTCTATCGGTTTGCCAGATGTAGCTAGCGAACTCCCGTCTAGCACTGCCCCGGACGTAGTTGGTGATGGGAATTGCTAGCTAAACCTTGCAACATGTGACCGCAGCCACGGCCTCCCCAGCCGACTCGTGCGGGCGCTCCCTCCGGTCGCGCCTCGCGCGCCTACGACCCGTACCCGGTTCTAGCCGAAGTAGTTCTGGGCAGCGAGTCCCCGAACGTACGTCACGACGGTTCGATGGGGTCGGGTGACGTATCGCAGTCGGGGTCGAGACACCGGTCGCCGTCGCCGGCGTCGAACCGCGGCAAGCCGCAGCCGCAGGTGTCGACGACGACGCCGGGAGGGAGCGCGAGGCGGCGGCTGCAGTCCTCGCAGACGGCGCGAAGGCCGCGCTCGCGGCGGACCGCCATGCCCGCGCCGCAGTCCGGGCACGGCCACTCGCCGGCGAACCGCTCGGCGACGGCGGCGTCGAGGGGTTCGCACTCGCGGTCGACGCACACCTCGAAGGCGTCGCCGCGCTCGACGCGCATGCGGGGGAGGCCGCAGTCGCAGGTGGCGTCGAGCACCGCGGCGTCGCGCGGGATGGAGTGCGCGGCGAGACAGCCGGTGCAGACGACGCGGCCGCCGTCGCGCACCAGCACGTCGCCGCAGGCCGGGCAGGAGCCGACGGGCGGGCCGGCGGGCGTCGCCGGGTAGTGCGCGTGGCCGTACTCGGCCTCGCTGTCGACGCGGAGGCGCTCGCCGTCCTTCCCGGCGTCGAGCGTGAAGCCGCCCGCGTCGCGGGAGTACTGGACGGCGTCCGCCCGCGTTATCCACTCGGCGGGCTGGTAGCCGTCGGCGTCGTGGACGAGCACGGTGTTGTCGGGTTTGACGAGCGCGACGAC
>CAZYYH010000353.1:0-2492 GCA_964651725.1 uncultured Halobacteriales archaeon
CGCGCACGCGCGACTTCGACGTGCTGGTGGTGGAGGCGTCGGGCATCAGCGAGCCGGCTCCGGTCGCCCAGCACTTCGAGACCGGGTCGCGCGCGGCGGCGCTCTACGACGTGGACGCGGTGGTGGCGGTCGTCGACGCCCGGCAGTTCCACGACGCGTTCGCCGGCGGCGAGGTGGAGAAGACGGAGACGGAGGACGGCGAGGTGCGGCCGCTCTCCGACCTGCTCGTGGAGCAGGCGGAGTTCGCGGACGTGATCGTGCTCAACAAGTGCGACCTCCTCGACGACGCCGCGCTCGACGAGGTGGAGGCGCTGCTGGCGTCGCTCCGGCCGGACGCGGAGATACTGCGGTCGGTCCACGGCGACGTCGACCCCGACAGCGTGCTGGAGACGGGGCGATTCGACCCGGGCGCGGCGAGCGAGCGGGCGGGCTGGAAGCGTGCACTCGACGAGCACGGTGACGGCGAGCACGAGGACGACGGGCACGACCATGCCCACGACGCCGACCACGCACACGACGACCACGGCCATCGCCACCCGGACGAACTCTACGGCGTCACGTCGTTCGTCTACCGGCGCGTCGAACCGCTCCATCCCGGGCGGTTCCACGCGTTCCTCGCGGAGTTCCCGGACGGCGTGGTGCGCGCGAAGGGGCGGGTCTGGGTCGCCGGCCGCGAGGGCACGTCGCTCCTGCTCGGGCAGGCCGGGCCGTCGGTGCGCGTGGAGCCGACGGGGCCGTGGATCGCCAGCCGCCCGGAGATAGAGCAGGACATCTACCGGTCGAACCACCCCGACCTCGACTGGGACGACGAGTGGGGCGACCGCCGCACGGAACTCGTGTTCATCGGGACGACGTTCGACGAGGACGCCATCCGGGCGGCGCTCGACGACTGCCTGCTCACCGAGGCGGAGCGGGACGCGGACTGGAGCGACTTCGAGAACCCGTTCCCCGAGGACGGCGACGACGCGCTCTCGTTCGTGGAGTAGCGTCCGGTTCAGCAGGCACAGCCCGCGGAGTCGGGCGACCGCTCGAACTCCATCTCGTCGCCACAGTCGGGGCACGTCGGTGGCTCCTCGCCGTCGACCTCGACGTCGCGGATGCGCTCGCTGCAGTCGTGACACCAGTACGCGCCCTTCGATTCCCGGGTCGTGGCGGCGTCGCCCGACCCCGGACTCTCGAAGGCGTCCTTGACCGTGTCAAGCAGACTCATACGCAGACGTGGCCGTCTCGAAACTTAAACTCCCGGTTACGGCGAGGTAACCCGGCCGACGCCGCCGTTCGCCGTCATCACGGTCACCGGCGGTCACTCGCCGTCGTCTCGGTCGGCGTCGGGCGCGAACAGACGCGTGCAGACGCCGGCCCAGGCTCTGATCCGGGTGCTCCGGGGTCGCGGCGGGCGCTCCATGTGAGTTAGGCCGGCCTAAAACGTCGTAAATCCTCCGGTTTTTCGGCCGGCCGAAACTCCTGGATGGAACGGTGTCACTCGACCTGCCGCGCCAGCCCGTCGAGCAGCCGCTTCAGCTCGCCGCGGCGCTTCCACGCCGCCACCCGGTCGGTGAGCGCGCGCGGCGGCACGCCGAGCGACAGCGCCGACTCGGCCGTCACTCGCGCCCCCTCGTTCTCCGCGCGCCACGACACCGCCGCCTCCATCGACGAGAACGGCCCTTGCTCCTGCTCGTAGCGATAGCCGTCCTCGCCGCGCTCGAACCGGAACGCCACGTCCATCCCCGCCGCGCGCGCCGCCACGACCGCACCCGCGTCCGACTCCTCGACGCCCGTCACCGAGAACGTCCCCTCCCAGTCGACGATGGCCGCCGGCTCCAGCGCGCGCCGGATCTCTCGCGGAGTCGCGCGCACGAACCGCGACACCTCGACCGTTCGCATACGTCACCCCTCGGCGGCGGCCCCAAAGCTCTACCGGACGAACAGCGGGAGCGACAGCCCCGCCAGCACCAGCCCCAGGATGATCGCGCCGTAGAACAGCCGCTTCAGCCGGAGTTCCGCCGGAACTTCCGCGCGCACCGTCGGGTTCACCGTCCACACGTACCGGTGGAACGACGCCGCCGTGAGCACCGCCGCGACCGCCGTCGAGCCCGCGACCCCCACCCACAGCGGCACGCCGAACGCGAGCAGGTAGCCCGGCCCGTACGAGAAGCACAGCAGCACCCCCAGCAGCGCGACCACCAGGAACGGCACCGCGTCCACCGGCGTGCCGTTCCGGTTCCGCAGCTTCATGACAGTACGTAACACGGCGTCCGGCCGCAAGAGCCTGATGGCTAGCCGCGTAGACGAGCGAGCGGCGCGCGGTTCGGGGACGCCGCGAGTGAACCGACCAGTTATTAGTTCCCGTGGGGGTGTGGTACACACATGACCATCGAAAATCGCGGCGACGCGAACGTCGTCACGCACGCGCTGGCGAAGGACACGCTCTCGCGCATCCGCGACGAGCGAACCGAGCAGGTCAGCTTCCGGAAGGGGCTCGTGAAGCTCGG
>CAZYYH010000354.1:0-2486 GCA_964651725.1 uncultured Halobacteriales archaeon
CACGTCCTGCTTGTCGCCGAACGTGCAGATCATGACCGCGCCCGTGCCGAACTCGCCGTCAACGTCGTCGTCCGCGACGAGTTCGACCTCCTGGCCGAACAGCGGCACCTCGAACGTGTCGCCGACGCGGTCGGCGTAGCGCTCGTCGTCGGGGTCGACGGCCATGCCGACGCAGGCCGGCAGGAGTTCCGGGCGCGTCGTGGCGATCTGGATGTCCTCGTTCCCGACGCCCGGGAACGTGACGGTGTAGAGGGTGCCGTCGCGCTGCGCGGTCTCGACTTCGGCGTCCGCGATGGCGGTCTCGCAGCGCGGACACCAGTTCACGGGGTGTTCGTCGCGGTAGACGTAGTCCATGTCCGCCATCTCGACGAACGACCGCTGGGTCTTCCCCCAGTACTCGGGGTCCATCGTCCGGAACTCGTGGGTCCAGTCGATGGAGAACCCGAGGTCGATCATCGTCTCCTTCATCTCGTCGATGCGCTCCTCGGTGTACTCGATGCACCACTCGAGGAACTGCTCGCGCGAGACGTCGGTGCGGTGGATGCCGCGGTTCTCCTCGACCTTGTTCTCGGTCGGCAGCCCGTGGCAGTCCCAGCCCTGGGGAAAGAGCACGTCGTCGCCCTGGAGCCGGTGATAGCGCGCGGCGTAGTCGATGTAGCACCACTGGAGGCCGTGCCCGATGTGGAGATTGCCCGTCGGGTACGGCGGCGGGGTGTCGATGACGTAGTCCGTGGCTCCGGAGTCATCACCGGTTTCACTGGCTTTTCGGGGCGTCTGCGACGCCCCGCCGTGTTCGTACACGTCCGAGTCGAGCCACTGCTCGCGCCACTCGGCCTCGATTCGCTCCGGGTCGTAGGAGTCCGGGACGCCGGACTCGGCGTCGGCTCCCTGTGTGTCGCTCATGGGTTTAGCTCCGGTCTCGCTGGTGCTGCCGGTAGTCGGTCCGACGGTCGTTCTGCGGTGCGGCGACCGGGAGTGCGTCGGCTGTCCGGTCGCACGGCTCCGTGAGAAGAACGCTTGCCCCGTCTCTCAGCGACGTACTACCGACGGCATCACGCTCACGCCGATAGCTCGGACCCGACGCTTCTTAAACGTTCCCGTCCCGTGTCACGGCTCCCCGAGGTGACGGTGGCGCCGTGCGACGCGGCCGATGCCGGCTTGGCGTCGTCGGACTGGCGACGGAATCGCGTGACGCAGCCGTCATACATATATCACCTATCGCGCAAAAGTTTCTTACCGGTTTCTTGTGACGGTGCCCGCATGAAACGGGACCGGACGTTCCTCCTGCTTTCGCTGGCGGCGGTCGGTGGCGTAGCGGCGTACGCGTGGTCGAACCCCGGCCGCGAGCAGTATCCCCCTCGCCGACGGTCGTCGTCGGCCGAGGCGCACGTCAGAGCGCGCGTCGTCGACGAACTACCGCCGGGCGCGACGGTGGTGCCGGCGACGAGTTCGGTGCTGTCGGCGTTCCCGGTGGTGCGCGCGACGGTGCGGCGCGCGGCCGAGCGCGACGCGCGCGACGAGTGGGTGGGCGCGACCGTGGAGGGCGAGGGTGCGGAGCACGTCGCGCGGGCGCTCCACCGCGACCTCCCCCACTTCGAGCCGACGGCGTCCGGGAACCCCGACGAGGCTGGCGTTTACGTCCGGTGTGGCGGCCGTCTCGTGCTGGTGTCGGCGGTCGGCGTCGCGCTCACCGACCCCACCGAGCAGGGTCTCGATTAATAACTCGACCCGGCTCGTTTATCACTCGTTATCATCGATACCTGGCTTCGTAGCAGCTTGATTAATAAACAGTCGGCTCATACGCTCACCCATGCAGCAGGACGCGACGGAATCGCTGCCCGATGACGACCCGCCCGAGGATGGTGCGGTCCTCGACCTCTCGGTCCCGGAGATGGACTGCGCGTCCTGCGCCCGGAAGGTGGACGACGCCCTCGACGGCGTCGAGGGCGTGCGCGCCGTCGACCTCCAGCCGGCGACCGGCACCGCCACCGTCACGCACGACGACCGCGCATCCACGGACGCCGTCGTCGCGGCCGTCGAGGGCGCAGGCTACGGCGTCGCGGACGCCGCGACCGACGGCGACGCCGAGATCGCGCCGCCCACCGCCGTCTGGACGAGCCGACGCGCGCTCCAGACGTGGGCGGGCGCGGCGCTCCTCGTTCCCGGTCTCGTCCTCGCCTTCCTCCTGCCTGGCCCGAACGCCTCCGTCGCCGAGGTGCTCGGCGTCGAACTCGCCGTCGCCGACCTCCTGTTCCTCGGCGCGGCCGCGGTCGCCGGCCAGCCGGTGCTCCGCGAGGGCGTCGAGTCCGCCCGCGAGCTACGGCTCGACGTGGACCTCCTGATGGGCACCGCCATCGTCGCCGCCGTCGGCGTCGGCTACTTCGAGGAGGCCGCGATGCTCGCGGTGCTCTACAGCGTCGCCGAACTCTTAGAGGAGTACGCGATGGACCGCGCGCGGTCGTCGCTCCGCGAACTCATGGCGCTCT
>CAZYYH010000355.1:0-2485 GCA_964651725.1 uncultured Halobacteriales archaeon
TCGACTTCCTCCGGCTCCAGTTCACGGACATCCTCGGCACCGTGAAGAACGTCTCCATCCCCGCGAGCCAGGCGGAGAAGGCGTTCGAGGAGGGCATCTACTTCGACGGCTCGTCCATCGAGGGGTTCGTCCGCATTCAGGAGTCGGACATGCGCCTTGACCCCGACCACGACACGTTCGCGGTGCTGCCGTGGCGCAACGACGAGAACGGCGCGGCGGCCCGCCTCATCTGCGACGTGGTGAACACCACCACGGGCGAGCCGTTCGCGGGCGACCCGCGCACCGTGCTCAAGAGCGTGCTCGCGGAGGCCGAGGAGATGGGGTACGAACTCAACGCCGGCCCCGAACCCGAGTTCTTCGCGTTCGAGAAGGACGAGGACGGCCGCGCGACCACCGCGACTCACGACGCCGGCGGCTACTTCGACCTCGCGCCGAAGGACCTGGCGTCCGACCTCCGCCGGGAGATAATCTACAACCTCAAGGACATGGGGTTCGAGGTGGAGGCGTCCCACCACGAGGTCGCCGAGGGACAGCACGAGATAGACTTCAAGTACGACGACGGCCTCTCGACCGCGGACAACATCGCCACGTTCCGGTCCGTCGTCCGGGCGACCGCGGAGATGCACGACATCCACGCGACGT
The DNA here is from genome assembly GCA_964651725.1 of uncultured Halobacteriales archaeon. Taxonomy (GTDB): domain Archaea; phylum Halobacteriota; class Halobacteria; order Halobacteriales; family Halobacteriaceae; genus CAZYYH01. Next base: position 643 of record CAZYYH010000355.1, read on the forward strand.
TCATGCCGAAACCCATCGCGCACATCAACGGCTCCGGCATGCACACCCACCTGTCGCTGTTCGAGGACGGCGACAACGCGTTCCACGACCCCGACGATGAGTTCAGCCTCTCCGAGGAAGCGTACAGCTTCCTCGCGGGCGTCCTCGAACACGCCCCGGCCATCACCGCGGTCTGCAACCCGACGGTGAACAGCTACAAGCGCCTGGTGCCGGGCTACGAGGCCCCGATCTACGTCGCGTGGTCGGACGTGAACCGCACCGCGCTCGTGCGGAAGCCCGCGTCCCGTGTTCCCGCGGCGTCCCGCATCGAACTCCGGTCGCCCGACCCGTCCTGCAACCCGTACCTCGCGCTCGCGGTGATGGTGAAGGCCGGGCTGGACGGCATCGACCGCGACCTCGACTGCCCGGATCCCGTGCGCGAGAACATCTACGAGTTCGACGAGGCCAAGCGCGAGGAGTACGGCATCGAGACGCTGCCGCCGAACCTCGGTGCGGCCGTCGACGCCTTGGAGGCCGACGAGGTCGTCCGAGCCGCTCTCGGCGACCACGTCGCCGAGAAGTTCGTCGAGGCGAAGCGCGCCGAGTACAACGAGTACGTCGCCGAGGTCAGCGACTGGGAGAAGGAGCGGTACCTCGAGAAGTTCTGACCGGGCGGTCTCGTTTTACGGCCGGTGGACGCCGGGGAGCGCGACGATGCCGGCGAGTACGACGACGTTCACGGCGAGCACGACGGGGAGCTGCTCCGCGAAGTAGACGTACTGTGCGGCCTTCAGCCCGCCGAGTACGACGAGCGCGCCGACGCCGAGCAGCACCTCGACGTCGTGGTCGATCTCCGGCGGTCGGTCCTCCACCCACGTCCACGCGACGGCCGCACCGGCCGCGCCGCCGAGCGCGGTGACGGCGTCGGCGGTGATACCGCTCGTCACGACCGCGAGCGCGCCGAACGCGACCGCGATCCAGAGGCCGTACGCGGCGCGCTCCCGACCGAGGCGGAGGACGCCGGCGACGACCACCGCGCCGACCGCGACGCCCGCGACCACGTCCACGAGGTAGTGGACGCCGAGTGCGACGCGCGTGAACGACACGACCGCGACGACGGCCGCGGCGGCCGCCAGCCGCGCGGAACGCCGCCACTTATCGAGGAGCACGGCGATGCCGCCGTAGACCGCGGTCGAGCCGAGCGCGTGCCCGCTCGGGAAGCCGTAGCCGGAGCCGTAGTGCGGGTCGAGCTGCACCGCTAGGGGCGGCCGCGGCAGCGCGAAGAGGCCCTTGAGCGCGACGACGAGCGCGAACGCCGACAGCGACGCGCCGACGAGGAGCGCGGCGTCCTCGCGGTCCCGGAACCACCCGCTCGCGGTGCCGAACCAGTAGAGCGGCGGCAGCAGGAGGAAGTAGAACCAGACGTCGCCGAGCTGGGTGAGCGCGACGAGCACGGGCGTCGCCCACTCGGGGAGCATCGACTGCACGACCTCGACCGCACCGAGACCACGTGACATACACGGCGGTTACTGACGGGGGTTCAAGACCGCAACGATTTCACCCAGTCGACAGCTTTCCCGGGGATGCCGAGGACGCCGATGCTGACTCCCGCGAGCAGCATCAACGCGTAGAGGCCGAGCGTCGACAGCCACACGACGACCATCGCCAGGATGGACCAGCCGCCGGAGAGCCAGTAGAACGCGCCGAGCGTCATCGCAGTGCCGTAGAGCAGGACGAGGTACGGCCCCCAGCCGCGCACGCGACCGCGGTCGAGCCGCTTCTCGACGTATCGGCGGAGGTCGGCCTCCAGCTCCGACTTCCGCATCGTCTTCTCGTCGAGTTCGGACTCGACCGACCGGAGCTG
>CAZYYH010000356.1:0-2483 GCA_964651725.1 uncultured Halobacteriales archaeon
GTCGCGGTAGAAGTTGTTGTTGTCGTAGTAGCGCACGATGCCGCCGGTCTCGACGGCGTCGTGGACCGCGAGCGGGTGCGCGAGCATGTCGTCCCACCGGAGCTGGCCCTCGACGACGCGGTCGAGGCCGGCGTCGCGCTGCCAGTCGACGGCGTCGGCGCGCGCGCGGTCGTAAGCGTCGGCGACGGCCGCCGACTCGTCGCCGGCTATCAGGTCGCCCTTCTGGTGTCCCTTGAGGTCGGAAAGCTCCTCCTTCGCCCGGTCCGGCAGCGGGTAGAGCCCGGGCGTCGTGGCTACGAGTTCTGTCATCGTCCCCACTGACGCTATTGCCAGCCTTAATATTTTCGTTACGCAAAATGCTTTGCAGTTATTTTCACTAGTCTCGTCTCGAAAATATCCGTCTATCTGTCTCGAATTATACGGCGGCGGCGGGTCTCCACGCGATAAACGGCGGAATCCGCGACGACCCTCGCGCTCGTGGCCGCGACCGGCCCGTGCCGTCCACCGCGTCACCTCAGGCTCCGCGCGTCCAGGTAGTCGCCGATGGCACCCACCACGTCCGTGAGATGCGCGGTCCCCCACACCGCCACCACGACGCCGCCCAGCACGTCGAACACCAGGTCGAGCATCGTGTCGCGGAGACCGTACTGCGTGAGCACGTTCCCGCTCCCGAACACCGCCGACAGCCCGGCGAGCGCGAACTCCACGACCTCCCAGAACACGCCGAACGCCACCGTCACCAGCAGGATGAACGCGAACATGAACGACGGCGGGAGCGAGATGGCGTCCGCGTGCGCGTCCACCGCGCGCGCCGCCGCGTACCCCGACGCCGCCACGAGCGACGCCGACAGCATGTGCGTGACGTGATCCCACCACCAGATGTCGCGGTACGGGCCGAGCGTGCCGAGCGCGTGCAGGAACACCGCCGTCGTCACCCACAGCACGAGCGCGGGGTCCATCGGGATGTCGTAGTCGCGCTCCAGCAGCGCCGGGAGCTCCGTCACCCCGAGCGCGACCAGACTGTTCACGACGATGCCGAGGCTCCCGCGGTCCAGTCCGACGAACAGGAACCCGACGAGCGACAGCTGCATCAGCCGGCTCGCCTGGCGCTGGCGGCGCGGGCCGACCCCGAAGCGGTCGCGGAGCCTCATCGCCGCCACCCCCGTCGGTCGCTCATCGCACCGCCTCCTCGATCTCGTCGGGCAGCCGGCGCTCCGCGCGCGCCCGCCGCCGGAAGTAGCGGTCGAACACCACGCCCGCGAGCACGCCCGCGGCCGTCGCCGCGACGAAGTCCCACATCAGCGACTCCTCGCTCGGGATGAACGCCGTGCCGAGGTAGACGTCCGAGAGCCACTGCACGATGGCCCACACCCCCGCGGTCGCCATCGTCGCCACCACCACGAACACCACCGCGAACCACGCCGTCATCCGCACCGCCGTGAACACGTGGAGTTCGACCGCGACGACGAGCGCCAGCGCCGCGACCGACAGGTACGCCGCGACGCGCGCCTCCGGGAGCGTCGTGGCGAGCGCCCGCGCCAGCACCGGCAGCGCACCCATCGCCAGCACCTCCCACGGCAGCATGACGCCGGCTTCGCGGTACGCCAGCGGCGGCACCACCGCGAGCACCGCGATGGCGAGCGCGAACCCCGCCCAGAGCAGTTGGCCGTCGAGCGCGCTCCCGAGCGCCGTGACCGTCACGAACCCGACGAGCAGCCACGCCAGCAGCGCGTTCGCGCGCGCCTCCACGAGGAGACGACCGACGCGCCCGGAGCGTCTCGTGCCGTCCATGTCCGAGCCGTGGCGTCCGGGACACAAGAAGGCATAGGCTGTGGGTTCGAGCGGACTCCGGCACGAGCGATCGACGGCTCTGGCGCGCGAACGAACGACGAGCGACGAGGGAGAGCACCGGCACGACGAACCGTTCGCACCGATCCGCTCCCGGCGTCCTACGCCGGGACGAGAAGATACGCCAGAGCGTACCCCACCACGGCGAGCGTGACGGCGGCGAGGCCGGTGACGGCGGCGCGAGCGCGGTCGGGGAGTTCGGGGCCGCCGCGCACCTGATCGGGGACCACGCCGACGAAGCCGACGGCGACGACGCTGAACACGAAGTGATACGACACCGACAGCGTGGGCGCGGGGATGGCGAGCGCGGCGAGCGCGTAGCCCGCGCCGACGGCGGCGCGCGGCGACACGTGGTCGCGGACGCGGGTGCCGGCGAGTCGCGCGGCGACGGCGACGCCGAGCCAGACGGCGGCGAGTTCGACGCCGAACGCGGAGAGCAGGTCGAGCGTCGGGTCGGCGAACGGGGCGACGCGACCCGCGATCAGCGTGGCGTCGAGCGGGTAGAGGAACGCGGGGGCGTCACCGGTGAACACGTCGCCGAACGGGTGGGAGGCGAGGCCGAACAGCGCGGCGGCGGCGACGGTGCGCGCGCCGAGGCCGCGGCGCGCGGCCCAGGTGCCGACGCCGAGGCCGGC
>CAZYYH010000357.1:0-2474 GCA_964651725.1 uncultured Halobacteriales archaeon
GCCGCGACCGCGCCTGGCGGTCGCGGGCGGCCTCGAACCGGTCGAGTTCGGCGAGGAACTCCGTGGTGATCATCGGTCGGCGACCAGATCCGCGATCACGTCGTCGGCGGTGCGACCCTCGCGCTCGGCGCGGAAGTCGACGATGACGCGGTGGCGCAGGACGGGCGTCGCCATCGCGGTCACGTCGTCGGCGCTGACGTGCGCGCGACCGTGGAGGAGCGCGCGGGCCTTCGCCGCCCGGACGAGCGACATGCTTGCGCGCGGGCTCGCCCCGAACTCCAGGTCGTCGTGACTCCGGGTGTCGCGGACGACGGCGACGGCGAGGTCGCGCACGTCGTCGGCGATGGGAATCTGGTGGGTGAGTTCCTGCATCTCCCGGAGTTCCGGGCCGGAGACGACGCGCTCGACGGGAACGCTCGCGTCCACGTCGCGGGTGTACCGGTCCACGATCTCGCGTTCGGCGTCGGCCGACGGGTAGTCCACCACCACCTTCAGCAGGAAGCGGTCGGCCTGGGCCTCGGGGAGCGGGTACGTGCCCTCCTGGTCGATGGGGTTCTGGGTGGCGAGCAGGAAGAACGGCTCCGGGAGTGCGTAGGTGGTGCCGCCGGCGGTGACCTGGCCCTCCTCCATCGCTTCCAGGAGCGCGGACTGGGTCTTGGGCGTCGCGCGATTTATCTCGTCGGAGAGCACGAGGTTGGCGAACACCGGTCCCTTCTCGAAGCTGAACTGGCGGCCGGCGTCGGTCTCGCGCACCATCTCGGTGCCGATCACGTCCGACGGCATGAGGTCGGGCGTGTTCTGGATGCGCGAGAAGGAGAGGTCGGTGACCTCGGCGAGGGTGCGGACGAGCAGCGTCTTTCCGAGGCCGGGCGTGCTCTCGAGGAGGGCGTTGCCGTCGCAGAGCAGGCACGCGAGCATCCGGTCCACGACGCGCTCCTGGCCGACGATGCGGTGGCGGAGCTGGTTCCTGATGGCCTGTACGCGGTCCGTGGCGTCGTCGACGGCGGCAAGCGGGTCAGACATTGGTGGTGTTTCCTCCTCGTGCGCGGGCGTAGCGGCGGACGAGTGCGGAGTCCTCGACGCGCTCGGGGTCGGCGAAGCCGGCGCGCTCGGCGTCGACCGCGGCGTCGCTTCCGTCGCCGCCGCGGTCGTAGTCCCACTCCTCGTCGCCCTCGCCGCCCGTGCTCGCGCTCACTTCGGCGGTGAGGTTCTCGGAGCCGGCGGAGACGTTCGTGGGCTGGCCGAGGACCTCGTCGCCGTCCCGGAGGTCGGGGTCGGCGAGGTCGGTCGGCCCGGCGGTGGCAGCGCCGGTGCCGTCGATGCCCCCGTCGCCGGTTCCGGGCGTCGCGCCGAGTTCGACGCCGACGACGGCGGTCTGGACGCTGGCGACGCCGAGTGCGAGCGCGAGCGCCATCGTGACGGCGAGCCGGGTGGTGCCGACGAGGCCGACGCTCGACGTCTCCCGGAGGCGGTCCAGCACGTCGTCGTAGAGCGCCTGGGCCATCGGGTTGTCCCGGTCGGCGTCGGCGGCGTCGCGCGCGGTCCGGAGCGCCTCGCGCACCGGGGGGTTGGCGGCCTCGAACTGCTCGACGAGCGGCCGGCGGACGCGTGTCGCGACGCCCGCGGCGAACGCCACCACTCCGGCGAACACGGCGAGGAGCACGCCGACGTCGGGTGCAGGCAGGCCGGCGGACGCGAGCGTCCCGGCGGCCACCGGCTCGTCTAGCGCCGGGACGGCGACGACGCCGGCTACCAGGTGGACGCCGAGGAGTGCGCACGTCGCCTCGACGCTGGCGTGGACGACGGCCGCCTTGTAGCCCTCGCGGCGGATCTCGACGACGGCGGCGCGCACGTCCCCGCGACGGTCGTCGGTCATCCGCTCCCCTCCAGCTCGTCGATGCGCTCGCGGAGCCGCTCGTTCTCGCGTTCGAGTTCGTCGATGCGCTGCCGAAGCTGCGCTATCGTCTCGTTCTGCCGGTCGGTGGTGGCGTTGAGGGCGTCCACGCGGGTCTCCAGGCCGTCGATGGTCCGGTTGAGCCGGTCGCTGCGTTCGCGCGCCGCCTCCAGTTCGCGTTCGAGCGTGCGCTTCTCCTCCTGCAACCGATCGCGCTTTGCCCTGAGCTGGGCCACCTCCCGCTCCAGCGTCTCGACCTCGCTCCGGCTCTGCTCTAGCTGCTGGCGGGTCGCGTTGAGCCGGCTCTCGGTCTCCCGGAGCGACTTCGAGATCTGATCGATGTCGGCGAGCCGGGTCTCCAGCGTCTCGTTTATCTCGGCGAGCGTCCGGTTGAGCTCCCGGATGCGCTGCTGCTTGCGCTCGACGGTCGATTCGAGGTCGTCGTTCCGGTCGGCGAGCCGCTGGTTCTCCGCGCGAAGCTCCTCCGCCGATTCCTGGTAGTAGAGGGTCGTGGCGGCGATGCCGCCGGCCGACACGGTGACGAGCAGTGCGAGCGCGACGTTGATGGTGGTGCCGATGT
>CAZYYH010000358.1:0-2441 GCA_964651725.1 uncultured Halobacteriales archaeon
GCCAGGGCAGCTTCGGCTACTTCCCGACGTACTCGCTCGGGAGCGTGCTCGCCGCCCAGATCCACGCCGCCGTCGAGGACGACCTCGGCGACCTCGACGAACTCGTCCGCGAGGGCAACTTCGAGCCCATCCGCGAGTGGCAGATCGAGAACGTCCACCGTCACGGTGCCCGGTACACGACGCCCGACCTCGTGGAGCGCGCGACCGGCGAGTCGTACACCGCCGACTACTTCCTCGACTACGCGACGGAGAAGTTCTCGGCGCTCTACGACCTGTAGACCGGCGGGCGCGAGCCCCGTCGGCTGGTGGACGCGGCCCCGTAGCTCGCGACCTCGAACCGCGTCGGCGACCGTTCAGTTGCCGGTGGCGTTGCCCATGCCGCCACTCTGGAGTTCCACGCTGCCCCGCATCGAGTTCGGGTGGACCTCGCAGTAGTACTCCGCCATCTCCTCGCTCGCCTCGAACTCGAGCGCCTGGACCGCGCCCTCCTCGCTGACGATCTCCGTCACCTCGACGAGGTCCTCGCCGCCGCCCGTCGCGTTGCCGGTGGCGTTCCCGGTCACGTTCCCGGTGATGTTCAGCTGGGAGGCGTTCGTGGTGTTGTTGAACACGCCCGCGACCGCCGAGGGCTCGACCTGGAGCGGTCGGATGACCTGAAGCGGGTTGCCCTCGCCGTCGAGCACGGCGAAGTTGTGGGGCTGGCCGTCGAGGTTCCGCCAGAGGACGCGGTACGTCTCGCCCGCCGTGAGCGGGAGCGTCGGGTTCGTCGCGTCGGCGATCTCCTGGGGCTGGACGCCCTGCCACCCCTCGACCTCGCCGCCGAGAACGAACGTCGCCGCCGGCTCCGCGGCGTCCTGTGCGAACGAGACGGCGGTGAACGCGCCGGTTGCGAGGCCGGCGACCGCGGCCGACCGCAGGAAGCTACGCCGCGACTGACCTGAGTCGTTGCTATGAGTCATGCGTCAGTACAGGACGCTCGACACCCGGATAAGCAGCGCAGGCCGTTTCCCGCGCGAAAGCGTTCGCTGACGGATGTAATCTCGCGGCCGCCGGAGGTACGACCGCGTTACTCCGCGGTCGCCGCCCGGCCGTCCGCCGCGACGCTCCCCGCGGTAGGCGTCACGTCGCCGAGCGGGCCGGTCGGGACGAACCCCCGGTCGTCCGGCCCGCTCACATCCACGACCGGGTCGAGCCAGCCGTCCATCCACTGCGTCTGCACGCGGAACGTGCGGCCGCCGCCGCGCTCCGTAGCGTCCACGCGGATGCACTCGTCGCCGAGGTAGATCGATTCCACGACGCAAGCGACGGTCTCGCCGGCGACGGCGAGCCGCACCGGCTCGGATTCGTCGAGGCGAGCGAGCGTCCGGGCGTACCTGTCGATGTTCCCACCCATGCGCGGGCCGACTCACCACCGTTACTTTGCTATGCGTTCCCTACGGTGCGCGTAGGCGGCTCCTAACGCCTCCTGACCGGCGTGTTCACGCGGCACCGCCCGCGAACCGTGCTTTCATTATCCGAGCATCCGGAGGGTGGGTCATGGCACCGGACGCGTACGACGCGCTCCTCGACCGCGCTCGACGACTCGGCGTCCTCCAGGACGCCGCAGGCGTGATCCACTGGGACCAGCAGGTGATGATGCCGGCGGGCGGCACGCCCGCCCGCGCCCAGCAGCTCTCGACGCTCTCGACCGTGCTCCACGAGGAACTGGTCGCGGACGAGACCGGCGACCTCCTCGACGAACTCGCTGACGCCGACCTCGACGGCGGCGAGGCGGCGGTCGTCCGGGAGATCCGCCGCGAGTACGAGCGGTCGGCGAGCGTCCCGGCCGATCTCGTGGAGGAACTCGCGCGCGAGCAGTCCGAGGCCCAGGAGGTGTGGCAGGACGCGAAGGCCGACGGCGACTGGTCGGCGTTCGAGCCGAAGCTCTCCGCCGTCGTCGACCTCGACGCGGAGCGCGCGGAACACGTCGACCCCGACAGGTCGGCGTACGAGGTGCTCTACGAGGACGGCATGCCGTACCTGCCGCTGGAGCGCGTCGAGGCCATCTTCGACGAGTTGCGCGCGGAACTCGTGCCGCTCGTCGAGGACATCCGCGAGAGCGACGTGGACCTCGCGGACCCGTTCACCGGCGAGTTCGACGAGGACGCGCAGTTCGAACTCAGCGAGACGGCGCTCGACCTCCTCGGCTACGACTTCGAGCGCGGCCGGCTCGACGTCTCCCCGCACCCGTTCACGGTCGGCTCGCAGTACGACTGCCGCGTGACGACGCGGTTCGACGAGTCGGACCCCGTCGGCGCGCTCACCGCCACCATCCACGAGTTCGGGCACGCCACCTACCAGCTCGGCCTGCCGGACGACCAGTACGCCACGCCGCTCGGACAGTCGCTGTCGAGCGGCGTCCACGAGTCCCAGTCGCGGTTCTGGGAGAACCACGTCGGCCG
>CAZYYH010000359.1:0-2437 GCA_964651725.1 uncultured Halobacteriales archaeon
CGCGACGGCTGCATCCCGGTGAGTATCGACGCGCTCGACCGGAGCGTGGCGTTGCTGTGTGCGAAACACTCCGTGAACGCCCGACCCGACCCCTCGTCGGCGATGCGCGCGAGGTTCGGCGTCGTGTCGCGGTCGTACCCACCCATCGTGGTGTGGTCCGCCCGGACGCTGTCCAGCGTGATCCAGAGTACACTCGGTGTCGTCATCGTATCGAGGTAGACGGTCCCCCTGGCGTCCGTGTTCGAGACTCACCGGCTTAGGCTTTGGCAGTCACGCCGATGCCGGCCGGCGCGAACGAGCGGGTAGCGACCGTCTACCGGGCGGTGCAGCGGCCCGGAACGGGGCGCGACGCGGCTCGTCGGCGTCGCCGCTCCCCACCTCGGCCATCGACGGTCACGCGTATCCGAGGTCCTCTAGCTGTCTGCGGACGCCGTCCGAGATCTCGGTCGCCGATTCGACGGTCCGCGTATCGACTCCGGCGCGATGCTGCTGGATGCGTTCGCGGGCGTCCCTCGGGTCACCCTCGGTGGCCCGGATGCCGTCCCAGGTCTGGTAGGCGTACGGGGTCGCAGGCGCTTTCACGCCGAACAGCAGTTCGTCGTACGGCGACGGATCGACGCCGTTCCTGACGGCCGCCTGCCCGTTCAGCGGCTCGATGCCGTGGTACTCGGTGAAGCACGTTCCCTCGGACGGCGCGACCGTCGGCTCCCCGTCGGCGTCGCCGGTCACGAGACTGGACCCGCGGGAGGGGGCGTCCACGTTCGCGAGCGACAGAATCGTGCGGTGTACGTCGAGGAGGCTGACAGTCTCCGAGAACGACTGGTCCGGAACGCCGTCGCCGGAGACGACGAGCGGGGCCTTCGTGAGTTCCGGGTAGAGACCGACGGAGTGCTGCCAGACGCCGCGCTCGCCGAGCATCTCGCCGTGGTCGGAGAGCGTGACGACGTAGTCGAACGACGCGCGTAGCTCCTCGAAGATAGCTCGGTACGCGTCGGAGAGGTAGCGGACGGCGTCGCTGTACGCTCGGCGCAGGTAGTCGCCGTCGGTCGGCGGGCCGTCCGAGACCGTCGCCACGAGTCCGTTGAACGCGGTTCGCTGGACGGCCTCGCTGCGCGACCCGACGGTGAGGTACTCCTCGGGCGGCGCGTACGGCGTGTGCGTCTCCATCAGGTTGAGGAAGAGGAACTCGGGTTCGCCGAAGTCCGTGGCGGCGACGTACTCGCGCAGTTCGCGCGCGCCGTCGTCCTCGTTGCCGAGGGCGGGCGGGGTGAACGCCCCCGCTTGAACTGTATCCCGCGCTCGATCGAGAGCCACGTCGCACACGCCTCGCGGACGCATCGCCACAGCCCTTCGACGTACGGCGCTCGACTCCCGGCGTTCGCCGCGAGGAACGACGGTCAGTCGAACACGTCGTCTTCGAGGCTCCGGAGCCGCCAGCCTCCCTCGAACTCCTCGAACCCGCGGTCGAACTCGAACGACTGCGAGACGTTGGGGTTACAGGAGAATGCGCGCGTCGTGTAGCCCGCGTCGGCTAGCTGCTCGGCGAGCACCGGATCCGGGCAGTCGAGCGTCTGGTTCTCGACGTGGACGCCGAGTTCGCTCGCGTACTTCCCGACTCACGCCGCGCTGTTCGCCGGGACGGTCCAGTGGCTCGGGACCACGCGTTCTCGAAGCGAGCGCCGGGCAGCCAGTCGAACTGCTCGTCGAACGTGTCCGTCCGGAGCGTGTCCAGAACGACGACCGCGACGTTCGGTTTCTCGGACATGGGGCGGCCGCCGTACTAACGTTCGGTACGCCGAAGGTGCGAATTAATCTTCCGGGCGGCGACTGACCGCTACTTCACCGTCACGCTCTTCGCCAGGTTCCGCGGCTTGTCGATGTTCCGGCCCTTTCCCGCCGCGACGTGGTACGCGAACAGCTGGAGCCAGACGTTCGCCACGAGCGGCTCCATGACGCCGAGGTCGGGGAGGTCGACGGCGACGTCGAGGAACGCGTCGGCGTCGCCGAGCGTGGTGAGGCCGACGACGGGTGCGCCCCGCGACTCCACCTCCTTCACGTTGCTCAGCGTCTCCGCGGCGTTCGTGCCCTCCGTCAGCACGGCGAGCACAGGCGTGTCGGGCGTGACGAGCGCGAGCGTCCCGTGCTTCAACTCGCCCGCCGGGAACCCCTCGGCGTGGACGTAGGAGATCTCCTTGAGTTTGAGTGCGCCTTCGAGCGAGACGGGGTAGCCGAGCCGCCGGCCGATGAAGAAGAAGCCGTCGCCGCCGCCGTACTCGCGCGCCACCTGCTCGACGGCGTGCTCGCCGTCGAGCACCTGCTGGACGGCTCCGGGCAGCCCGCGAACGTTCGCCAGGACGTCGGCGGCGCGCTCCGAGGGGAGCGTGCCGCGCTCGCGGCCGACGTGGACGGCGAGGAGCGCGAGCGTGGCGACCTGGGA
>CAZYYH010000360.1:0-2427 GCA_964651725.1 uncultured Halobacteriales archaeon
TTGAGCCGGAGGGTGTGCGCGAGGCTCACGTCCTTGTTCTTCGCGTGGATGAACTCGATGACGTCCGGGTGCGAGACGCGCATCACCGCCATCTGCGCGCCGCGGCGCGTGCCGCCCTGCGCGATGGTCTCGCACATCTGGTCGAACGTCTCCATGAACGTGACGGGGCCGGACGCGATGCCGCCCGTGGAGCCGACCGAGTCGCCGTACGGCCGGAGCTTCCAGAACGCGTACCCCATGCCGCCGCCGCTCTGGAAAACCTCCGCGGCCTCGCGCGCGGTCTCGTGGATGTCGGTGAGGTCGTCGCTCGGCGAGTCCACGAAGCACGCGGAGAGCTGCTGGAGTTCGTCGCCCGCGTTCATCAGCGTCGGCGAGTTCGGCGTGAAGGAGAGCCGCTCCATGAGTTCCTGGAACTCGTCGCGCACGGACTCGACGTGCTCGCGCACCTCGGCCGGAAGCTCGGGCACGACGGTCTCGTAGGCGAACTTGTTGACGTTCGTCTCGGTGAGCGGGGCCGTCTCGTCGTCGCCGACCCCGACGCCTTCGCCGAAGACTTCAGCGGCGAGGTCGTCGCGCCGCGGGTGGTCGGGCTTGAGCTGGTCGGGCGTGACCGTCACCTCGACTCCCTGCTTCTCTGCCTCGTGGACGGCCTCGGCGAGCGCGATGTTGTCGGCGACGCGCTCGAACAGGTCCTCCTGTGTCTCGACGAGTTCGCCGTCGCTGTCCTGTCGGAGGTAGCGCGCGGGGAGGATGTTGTGGTAGGCGTTCTCCGTCATGCGCTCTTCGAGGGTGTCGCCCTCGGTGCGCTTGATCGGGAGCGTCAACTCCTCCGCGCCCGGTTGCTGTGAACTCATCTGCCGTCGTCCTCCCGTGCGACCGGTCTCGATGTGGTTTCGTGAATCATGTTTGCGAGGTAGTTATCAGTCGGTGACGGGGAACTGCTGTCCGCGCCAGCAGGTTATGATTGTCGGTGTCTCAGGCATTGTCGATTCGATGATACGTCTAGCGTAGTTCACCGCCACCAGTCCGATGCCAAGACGAATCATCTGGTGCCTGTACCATAACCAGCAGGGGCGGAGTGAAAGTGAAACGGTCTGCCGGGAAAACTCGGCGCAGCCTTGTGGTTTTCACTTCCACCACCAACCACCGACCCTCGCGCCGTCCGGCACTGTAAATCTACCGAACTGCCGGCTGGATCTTCGGCCCGATTCCGGACGAACCCGATATACTCCATGTAACAGGTTAGGGGTCGAAGCCCCTTATCTCCTCGCTCGACGCGCCGATCAGGACGACTGGATTCACCGGTCCAGTCACACCGATTCGTGCGCCGCGGCGACACCCCGGAGGGTCTCGTCGGCGTGCTCGTCGCTCATCGGTCGAACGACCACCTCGTCCGCGCCGCGGTCGGCGAGGTCGGCCAGGTCGTCGGCGACCTCGTCGGGGCTGCCGGCGAGCACCCAGTCGGCGTCCGCGGGCCAGCCGCGGTAGCCGTCTTGGAGCAGGCTGTCGGCGACCTCTCGCGCGCGGTCGCCGTCCTCCAGCACCACGGCCTCGCGGCGGACGAGCAGGTCGCCGCCGCCCGCGTCCTCGAACCAGCCGCGCTTTCGGTCGAGGTCGGCCAGCGTTTCGGCGGGGCCGGCGACCCACGCGTCGCCGAGGCGGCCGGCGCGGCGCACCGCGGGCTCCGCGCCGCCGCCGACGCAGATCCGCGGGTCGGCCTTCGGGTTGACCGAAACCCCGTCCACTTGGTAGAACTCGCCGTCGAAGGACACGTCGTCCTTCGTCCAGAGCCGGTCGACGAGAGCGAGGGCCTCTTCGAGGCGGGGCGCGCGCTCGGCTTTCGGGACGCCGAACGCGTCGAACGACGCGGGGTTGCCGCCGACCGCGCACCAGAAGTCGAACTCGTCGGCGTACGCCGCCAGCGTCCCCGCCTGCTCCGCGACGAGCACGGGGTCGTAGAGCGGCAGGAGGAACATCGCGCCCACGCGGTCGAAGACGCCGGTGAGGCGGGCAGCCGTCGGCACGTTCTGGAGGTAGAGCCCGCCGGAGACGACGTGGTGGTCGCCCGCCTCGACGGAGTCGAAGCCGGCGTCGCGGGCGACCTCGGCGCGTGTGACGAGCGCGGCGGCGGCCTCCCTCGGCTCGACGCCCGAGTGGAACGACGTGACGGAGTAGCCGAGGTCCATCACTCGCTCACTCCGGTGCCGGTCGGCGCGTCACCGACCTCGTGGCGCTCCGCCTCCAGGCCGAGTTCGTCGAGCGCCGCGTCGACGTGCTCGTCGTCGACGTACTCCGCGCCCGCCTCGACGCGCTTCGCCTGTGCGAGCGCGAGCACCTCGCCGCGGCGGTCGTCGGGGAGATCCCACTTGTCCACGACGAGTTCGATGGTGAGGCCGTTGTGGTCGCGGGTGTACAGCGAGTGGAACG
>CAZYYH010000361.1:0-2418 GCA_964651725.1 uncultured Halobacteriales archaeon
ACGATGGGCCGGGAGGACGCGAGCGTCGCGCCCGTGACCTCGCAGAGTTCCTCGATGAGCGGGAGGTTGTCCTCCTCCTCGATGCCGCGACCGATGGAGACGATGAACTCCGCCTCGGCGATGTCCACGTCGCCCGCCGCGACCTCCTCGAAGCCGGTGACGCTGGACCGCACCGCGTCCTCGTCGACGTCGGCGTCGAACGCCGACACCTCCGCGCCGCCGTTGCCGGCGGCTGGCGGCCACTCGCCGCCGCGGACCGTGACGACGGCGGGCGGCTCGACCGCGACGGTCGTCTCGACCTTCGAACCGTACATCTCCCGGCTGGCGACGAGCGTCTCGTCGAACTCGACGCCGACCGCGTCCGAGACGAGCGGCAGGTCGAGGCGGTTGGCGAGCGCGGGCGCGTAATCCAGGCCGTTCACGCTGTTCGGCGCGACGACGAACTTCGGGTCGAGGTCGGCGGCGAGCTGCTCGACCGCCTGCACGTAAACGTCGTGGTTGAACTCCTCGCCGTAGTCGACCGTGTGAATGGCGTCGACGCCCTCGCGGTCTAGCTTCCCCGCGTACTCGTCGGTGTTGCCGCTCACGACCGCGACGTGGAGTTCGGAGCCCGCCTGGTCGGCGAGTTCGCTACCCGCGGTCAGCACCTCGTAGCTCACGTCGCGGAGGTCGCCGCGGCGGTGCTCGGTGACGGCGAGGACCGTCATGCCTCCACCACCCCCAGCTCGGTGAGGAGTTCGGCCAGCTTGCCCGCCTGCTCGTCGGCCTCGCCCTCGAAGTACGTCGCGTCGCTCTCCGTCTCCGGCTCGTACATCGACGTGATCACGAGGTCGCTCTCCGCCGCCGACGCGTCCAGCCCGAGGTCGGCCAGGCTCGTCTCCGCTATCTCCTTCGACTGGGCCTGGCGGATGCCCCGGAGGCTCGCGTACCGCGGCTCGTTGATGCCGGTCTGGATGGTGAGGACCGCCGGGAGTTCGACGTCCGTGACCTCCTCCACGCCACCCTCGAGTTCGCGGTGGACGCTCGCGACGCCCGCGTCCGCGTCCAGCTCCAGCGCGTTGACGACCGCCGCCCACCCGAACCCGATCTCGTCCGCGAGCGACACGCCGGTCGCGCCGAAGCTGTCGTCGTTCGCCTGCACGCCCGTCAGCACGAGGTCGGGGTCCTCCTGCTCGACGACCGCCGCGAGGATGTCCGTCTTCGCCTCCACGTCGAGCAGGTCGGCGTCCGCGAGCGCGTCGTCCCACACGCGGATCGCGCGGTCCGCACCCTTGGCGAGCGCCATCCGGATGGTCTCCTCGCTGCGCTCCGGCCCGATGGTGACCGTCACCACCTCGTCCGCGACGCCGTCCTCCCGTATCTGGACGGCCTCCTCGACGGCGTAGTCGTCCCACTCGTTGAGGTCGTAGTCGAGATACGTCTCGTCCACGCGGTCGTCCGCGATCTCGAAGTCGTCCGCTACCTCGGCTACCTCCTTGACCGTGACGAGAACCTTCATAGTAGCTTGTCGCGTGTTACTCGTGGCCGTTCGGGATTAAACGTTGCCGAATCGGTCTCCACCGACTACGCGTTCACGCGCCGACAGTGTGCTCGCGCACCGTCACTCCGGGCCGTCCCCGGCGTCGCCGTCCGCGAGCGTGATGAGGTTCTCGCGGCCGATGCGGAGCTTCTCCACGCGCTCCTCGTCCGCCATCGACGACAGCAGCTGGGACACCTTCGCGTTCGACCAGCCCGTCTCCGAGACGATGTCGCCCTGCTTCATCCGTCCGCCGCTCTCCCGGAGCAGGCGCTCCACCCGCTCCTCGTCGCTGAGCAGTTCAGGATCGACCTCTCCGGGTTCATCCGCGGTAGCTGCGCCGGCCGCGCCGTCGGAAGCGAATTCCGACGACGGCGGCTCCGCCGTCTCTGCGTCGTCGCTCGCCAGCTGCTCCCCGTCCATCACCGCCTCGGATTCGGCGACGGCTCCCGCGTCGTCGCCGGGGTCACGCTGGGTCCACGCGTAGACGACCAGCCCGCCCGCGAGCAGCGCCACGAGCACGGCGAGCACCATCTGCGTTCCGTCCTGCGGGCCGACGGGCGTCGTCGTGGGCGGCCCGGCTCCCTCCAGGAACACCACCCTCGGCTCGCCCGAGTCGAACTCGCGCGGCCCCGTCCATATCGCGGTGGCGTTCTCCACGCCCACCGACGCCGTCTCGACGCCGTAGCCGTCGGGTGCGTGGAGCCGGAGCACCTGGTTCTCCGACAGCCGGCCGAGCCAGCCGCCCGAGAACGCGTCGTCCACGAAGACCCTGTCGCCCTGCACCCGCGCGAACTCCGTCCACGTGAACTCCAGGGCGATCACGCCGGTCCTGTTCGTGCCGTTCCCCTCCACGTACGCCGTCTGATTCACGCGCGTGATCGCCATGTCGCGGCCGGTGC
>CAZYYH010000362.1:0-2414 GCA_964651725.1 uncultured Halobacteriales archaeon
AGCGCGAGCGCAAGCAGGAGCTGTTCACCTACCTCGTCGTCATCTACATCTCCTTTTTCGTGTTCCTCACCATCATCCTCGCGCTCACCATCTTCTTCCTGCCGAGCATGCCGACCGCCGACCAGCTTCCCGAGGGAGCCACTGGCATCTTCGGCTCCATCGGCACCGCGGACAGGGACGCCTACAAGCTGCTCTTCTTCCACACCGCGCTCGTCCAGGCGGTCTGCTCCGGCTTCGTCGCCGGCCAGCTGGGCGAGAACGACGTCGCCGCCGGGGCGAAGCACGCCGCCATCATGCTCCTGATGGCTTACGCCGTCTCGGGACTCCTGTAGTCGGTGCCGACGAGCGAGCGGTTCCGGGACGGCGCGTCGTCGACGGTCACACGTATCTCCGTCGTCGTTCGGTTCGACTCCTCCCTCACCATCCTGTGGACGGAGAGGGACGGCCGTTCCCGGCCGAGTCGGACGAACGTCTCGTTCGCGTCGGGACGGTCGTTCAGGCTCGCACGGACCCGCTCCGTGTCGTTCGCCACCAGGTAGAGGTACAGCGTATCGCCGGGTTCGAACGTCCCGGAGAACTCGGCGTGCGAACTCCGGTTCGGCGACCTGACCAGCAGCGCCGCCGTCGAGACGGCCGTTCCGCCCGAGTGGTTCAGCGCGAGAACCGTCCCGTTCCCCGTCAGCGACGCGTTCAGGTGTGGGAGTTCCGCGGTCACCCAGTCGGGCGTCGTCGTCGTCACGTTCCCGGTCCGCGAAACCGAGTACGTCGTCCGGACGGAAACCGAGCGGTTCCCGGCCGCGTGAACCGCCGTCGCGTCGAGCGACCTGACGATCCCCTGGCGGTCGACCAGCACCGTGGCGTCGATCCGGCCTACCCGGGACGGGAACGGCTCCTGCCCCCACTCGTTCTCGGCCGTGTCGTTCAGCCCCGTCGACGCGAACCGGTAGAGCGTCCGGTTCTCGCGCGTGACCGTGCCCGCGCACTCGTAGTCGACGCCGATCAGGTACGGCGCGATTCCCGAGCTACTTATCCCCGTGATCCGCCTGTCGAGGAGCGTGGCGTCGCTCGTCGGACCCGATCCAGCGCGCTCGTAGACGTAGAAGGCGACGCCCTCTCCGCGGTGCGAGTTCTTGGACGCGACCGCGCCGTCCTCGAACCAGAAGGACGTCGAGTCGTTCTCGCCCTCGATGACGAAGAGCGTGCCCTCGGCTCCCTTCTCCACCGTCGTGTTGATCCCGGTCGTATCGAACCTGCGGACCGTCCCGTTCCCGTCCGTGACGGGGCTGGCGTCCTCCCAGTCGCCGCGTTCGACGTACGTCGTGTCGTTCAGCCGGTTCCGGTGCTCGTCGAGGAGTCGCGTCGCGTTGGTGATGCCCGACGCCGACGTGCCGGGCGGGAACGAGGCCGTTCCGTTCGACGCGCAACCGGGCGTCACGTTCGCCGACTGCGACGGTCGCAACGGCGTCGCTGGAGCGTCGGGTCGAGGCGTCGATACTCCGGTCGCCGTGAATCCGGCTATCACGACGAGAAGGACGGTCGCGATGACGGCGCATACACGTCGCATTCGTACCGAGCCACACGGTGCCGACGAACAACGTTATGAACTACTTAGAGAGATCGGTGATGGTAAGCCAAGACTGATGGGGTTCGCTCGCCGGGTCGCCCCGCCGATCGCTACGTCGCGTTCGCCGCGAGCCAGCACTACGACGGCCGACCCGGAACGTTTTCACGGAGCGTCCCGCACCTCCACGCATGCCGTCGCGCGACGACATCCGCCGCACCTTCGACCGAATCGC
Source organism: uncultured Halobacteriales archaeon (assembly GCA_964651725.1). Lineage (GTDB taxonomy): Archaea > Halobacteriota > Halobacteria > Halobacteriales > Halobacteriaceae > CAZYYH01. Next base: position 1,797 of record CAZYYH010000362.1, read on the forward strand.
GGACCACTTCTCGCGGACGCGGGAGCACCCCTGGCCGGAGGTCGAGGCGTTCGTCGCGGACGCCGGAATCGACGCGGACGGCCCGGTGACCGCGCTCGACCTCGGCTGCGGCAACGGCCGGCACGCCGAACTCCTCGCCGAGCGCGCCGACCGCGTGGTCTGCCTGGACGCGAGCCGGAACCTGCTCGGCGAAGCCCGCGACCGCGGGCGGGAACGCGGCTTCGCCGCCGACCTCGTGCAGGGCGACGCGTCCCGACTGCCGCTCCGCGACGACGTCGTCGACCTGGCGGTGTACGTCGCCACGCTCCACCATCTCCCCACCGAGGCCGACCGCCGCCGGAGCCTCGACGAACTCAAGCGCGTCCTCGCGCCGGGTGCGTCCGCGCTCGTGAGCACGTGGAGCACCGAGGCCGACCGATTCGAGAGCGAAGCTCTCTCGTCATCCCGAGAGACGTCGTCCGTCTCTCGGGCGACCTCGGACAGTCGAGCGGCCGACGGCCGTGAGACGAGCGCGGACGGCTTCGACACGACACTCGACTGGACGCTCCCGGACGGCACCGTCGTCGACCGGTTCTACCACGTCTACTCGCCCGACGAGTTCCGGCGGACGCTCGACGC
>CAZYYH010000363.1:0-2391 GCA_964651725.1 uncultured Halobacteriales archaeon
GGTCGGTGGTGGCGAACTTCGCCATCCCCTCGGGGTTGGCGTAGCCCTGGTCGTTCAGGAAGCCGACCTGATGGCGGGACATGTCCTGGTCGTAGCGGTTCGCGTACACCTGGTCGGTGGAGTACGAGACGACGATGGGCGCTTCGCCCTCCTCGTAGGCGTTGTACGCCGCCGACCACGACCCGAGGATGCGAACGTCGTTCTCGACGAGGTCCTGCCAGTAGTCGAGGTAGTTCTCCTCGCCGAGTGTCGCCACCGTCCACAGCATAAACGCCTGGCCGCTGTCGCTCGTCTGCGCGTTCTGCGCGAGCAGCGTCCCCTCGTAGTCGGGCTGGGTGAGCGCGTCGAACGTCTCCGGGTTCTCGACCTCGTTCTCGTCGTAGACGAGACTGATGTAGCCGGTGTCGAACGGCACCGCGCGCCCGTCGGGGTCGAACCGGAGTTCGTCGCGGACGGTGCCGTCGTTCTCCAGCCCGTCTATCGGGTCGAACAGGTCCTGGTCGGAGAGCTGCTGGTCGATGCGCACGAGGTCGTCGGCGTTCATGCCGACGTACACGTCGGCGTCGATGGTGACGCCGGCCTTCCGGCGCTGGATGAAGTGGTTGAGTTCGGACTCCGGCGTGAGCCACTCCAGGGTGACGCCCTCGTGTGCCTTCTCGAACTCCTCCTTGATCCACGACCCGGGGCTGACGCTCGGCGCGTCGATGAACGGTCGGTACGTCGCCACCCGGAGCGTCCGGGACGGGCTGGTGGTCGTCGTGGTAGCGGTGGTGCCACCGTTCTCGGTGGTGGTCGTCGTCTCCGTCGTCGTGGCGTCGCCGTCGCCGCCGGTGCAGCCCGCGAGGGCGACGCTCGCCGCACCCGCGGCCGTCAGGAACTCTCGCCGTTTCATCACTCGGTGTTCACACGCGGTGATATTTAAGTCGGCTGGTTCGGGCGACGCCGAACCCGCCCGAAGAAAGTATATCACGGACGTTCTCCATAGCGTCAGCCGTGCCCGACACGTCACGTGACGGCTACGACGCGCTCGCCGAGCGCGCCGCGGACCTCGACGGCACCGGCACTCCCTGGGGCGACAACCCGTTCCAGGAGCACTACTCGTGGCCCGCTACCCGCGCGCTCCTCCCCGACCTCGACGGCCAGCGCGTCCTCGACGCCGGCTGTGGCGTCGGCGACCACGTCGGTTGGCTACTCGACCGCGGCGCAGCGGTCGTCGGCGTCGACGCCAGCGCGTCCGCCGTCGAGACCGCACGCGACCGGTTCGGCGACCGCGCCGCGTTCCACCACGCCGACCTCGCGGACGCGCTCCCGCTCGCCGACGACGGCTTCGACGTCGTCCTCAGCCACCTCGTGCTCGACCACGTCCCCGACCTCGAAGCCACGCTCGCGGAGTTACGGCGCGTCCTGACCGCTGAGGGCGAGCGCGCCGGCGGGATCCTCGTCGCCACGACCGTTCACCCGCTGCGCTTCCACCACGAGCACGACGTGCGCTACTACGACACCCGGCCCGTCGAGATCTCGTGGCCCGACGCGACGACCACCGCCTACCATCGACCGGTCGGAGCCATCGTGGACGCCGTCCTCGCCGCCGGTTTCCGACTCGACGTCCTCGACGAACCCGAACCCTGCGAGTCGTACGCCGAGCACGCACCCGACCGGTACGAGACCGCCAGGGAGCGACCGCAGGTGCTCTGCGTCCGAGCGCTGGCGTGAGCCGGGAAACCACTATCACCTCCGCCCGAGAATCCGACCGCGTGACGACCACCCGGCGGTACGTGCTCGCCGCGCTCGTCGCCGCGTTCGCCCTGCTCGCGGCGGCCATCCTGTTCGACGTGCTCGGCACCGTTTTCTTCGCGGTGACGGTCGCGTACCTGCTCGTGCCGCTCCACGACCGCCTCGAAGCCCACCACCTCTCCGCGTGGTGGGCGAGCGTCGCCACCACCGCCATCGCCACCGTCGCCGTGGCCGTGCCGCTCGCCGTCGGCGGCTACTTCGTCTCCCAGCGACTCGGCGACCTCCTGGCCTTCCTGCGGTCGCTCCCGCGTTCCGTCGCGCTCGACGCGCTGGGGATGCGGTACGTCGTCGACGCCGCCGACGTGCTCCGCGCCGTCCAGCGGACGCTCTCCACGCTCGCCGTCGAGGCCGTCAGCGCGCTCCCCGTCCTCGGCGTGAAGCTCACGCTGTTCGCGTTCCTCGTGTTCGCGCTCCTGCTGGGCCGCCACGACGCCGGCCGCGCCCTCCTCGCGCCCGTCCCGCGGGACTACCACGACGTCGTCCGCGCGCTCCACGAGCGCACCCGCGAAACCCTGTTCGCCATCTACGTGCTCCAGGCCGTGACCGCCGCCGCGACCGCCGCCATCGCCTTCCCCGTGTTCTGGGCGCTCGGGTACG
>CAZYYH010000364.1:0-2389 GCA_964651725.1 uncultured Halobacteriales archaeon
ACGTACGTGCGCGGGAGCGTCGTCGGCACCGACTGGTCCGCGCCGCCGTGGAGCACGAACGCCGGGAGGTTGCCGTCGGCGGCGTTCCTGGCTTTGGGCAGCGCGAGGTTCTTCTGGAGTGCTGTCTCCTTTACGGCCTTCAGCCCGGGGTACGCTTGGAGCTTATCCCGGCCGAACGGCACGCCGATGTACGTCTCGTGGTCGGTCCAGCCCGCCGACGGCGCGATGCCCGCGAACCGGCCGGAGTGCGTGAGGCCGACGTGCCACGTGCCGTGGCCGCCCATCGAGTGCCCGGTGAGGAACACCCGGTTCTCGTCGATGTCGAACCGGTCCATCAGCACGTCCATCGCTTCGAGGTCGTCGAGCCGGCCGAGATCCTCGTGGTCGTAGTTGACCGGGCCGCGCGCGCCCGGCGCGAGCACGAACGTCCCCTTCCGCGGGTAGTACGCGCCCGCCTGGTTGATGGAGGGGACGTTCGCGCCGTGGAGCGACACCACGAGGTCGTACGGCTCCCTGCCCGCGCCGAGGTCGGTCGGCTCGCGGTACGAGAACGCCTGCACGCTCTCGTCGTGGCGCGACACGAACGTCGTCTGCCGGCGCGTCTCGTCCTCTCCCCTGACGCGGAGCGGCAGGTCGCGGCCGTGCGTCGCGTCACCGACCGCGACGGTGGCCCGTGCTGCTATCTCCTGTTGCTCGACGCCGAACGTCGCCACGCTCGCGCCCGCGGACCGCAGGTGCTCGGCGGCCGCCGAGTCCGCCAGGCCCTCGCCGACCGCGGTGCTCGCCATCGCTAGCTCCGGCACCTCCTCCGTCCGCCGGGTGGCGACCGCCGCGTCGTTCGCCCGGTTCGCGCCGAGCACGCCCGCCGTCCTAACCCGGGTGTTCACCCGCCGCGTCTCGAACGGCGCGAGCGGCGGGTCGATCTCGACCTCCTGCTCGACGAGCACGTCGCTCTCCGGCGTCTCGACGCGGAGCGTCGCGTCCGCGATCTCCCGGCCGGTCGTGTTCGTCACCCGGACCGACGCCGGCAGGTCGGTTTCCTCGCCGACCACGAGGTCGGGGAGGACGGCGTTCTGCGGCGTCCCCCGGAACGCCGCGAGGTCGTTCACCTCCACCGGCGCTTCGGGCGGCCGGAAGGAGATCGAGAGGCTGCCGTACCGCCCGAACGTGAGGATCTGTCGCGTAAGCAGGTAGTTCGTCCCCTGCTGGAGCGCGACGCCGGTCGCGGACTCGTCCACCCGGTGGCCGTTCAGCCACACCGCCTCCGCGTCCGTCTCCAGCACTGCCCGCCGCGGCTCGTCGACCTCGAACGTCGTGAACGCGTACGCCTTCCCGTAGAGCACGCCGCCGACGCCGTACCAGTCCTGGTAGTCGTCGAACAGCCCGCCGCCACCTACGAGCGGCGTCAGGTCGCCGCCCGTCGGGTCGATCTCGTCGCCGAGGTCGAACGGCACGCTGTCGCCGTCGGCCGTCCGCCGGTGCCACTCGACGCTCGCGCCGCCCGCGAACGCGGACTGGAGCGACTCGTCGGGCGATCCGTCCCCGCTCGCGTACGCCGGTTCGCCGCCGGTCGGGAACAGCCACCCGATCTCCCCGTCCCGGCGCTGGTACTGGAACGGTCCCACCACGAACCAGTTCGACGGCGTGAACGCCTCCGGCACCGGGTCGACCGCGTCCAGACTCCGCGGCGACACCCGCTCCGTGCCGCGCTCCGCGTCCGCCACCGTCGGGTCGGACGCCGCCGCGAGCATCGCCGCGCCGCCCGCCGCCTTCGTGAAGTCGCGCCGCGATAGTTCGGCCACCCGATTCCTCTGGTCGTGTTCGAACGCGTCTCCTGTCATCGTTCACTCCCCGTTCGGCGTTAGTTGTCGGCAACCGAACGTCGTACCAACCACGCGAACGGCGGATACAAATGCGATTTGGCCGGCATGCGATACGACACTATCTAGAAGAGTCGTGAGTGGCGGAGTTGGATAGGACTTCTCTCCCCGACAGCCGGCGGATCGACCGCCATCCTGGTGGACTGAAAGCGCGCGAGAGCTTTCGGGCTGTCGTTCACGGGATTCTGAACGCTATTGCTTGCTGCCTGCCTTGACAGATGGGGAAGGGAAAACCCGGACCGCGAAACAGGCCGGGAGGACGGGAGAGCGAACACCACAACAGCCAAGCCGCGCCCCTTCGACCTTCCAGCCGACTATGGTGAAGATGGTCATCCTCCTCGACCGCAAGGACGGCTGGAGCCACGACGAGTTCCGCGACCGCTGGCTCGACGAGCACGCGCCGCTCGTGGAGGACCTTCCGAACGTCGAGCGGTACGTCACGTCGCTCCCGACCGACCCGGAGCGCGCCGACCACGACGGCGTCGCCGAACTCCACTTCGAGGACATGG
>CAZYYH010000365.1:0-2376 GCA_964651725.1 uncultured Halobacteriales archaeon
GCGGCGAGGAGGTAGGAGGCGGAGGAGAAGTCGCCCGGGACGTGGTACTCGCCGTCGCGGGGCTCGTAGTACTGGCCGCCGGGGACGCGGAAGCCGTCGTCGGTCTCCTCGACGGCGACGCCGAACGCGTCGAGCACGTCGACGGTCACGTCGACGTACGGCCGGGACTTCAACTCGGTCGTGAGTTCGAGGTCGACGCCCTCGTCGGTCATCGCGCCCGCCATGAGGAGGGAGGTGACGAACTGCGAGGAGACGTCGCCGCGCATCGAGACCGCGCCGCCGTCGATGGGACCGGTGACGACCAGCGGAGCCTGTCCGTTGCCGCGGGTGCTCTCGGCTCGCGCGCCGAGCTGGGAGAGGGCGTCGAGGAGCGGGCCGTGGGGGCGCGACCGGAGCGACCGGTCGCCCGTGAGGACCGTGGTGCCGTCGGCGAGCGCGGCGGTGCCGGCGACGAGCCGCGTGGTGGTGCCGCTGTTCCCGCAGTCGATCACGTCCGCGGGCACCGCCGGAGTGCCGTCGAACCCGTCTACGTCGATGGCGTCGTCCGCGCCGTCCGTCCAGTCGCCGCCGAACGCGTCGACGGCGCGGAGCGTCGCGCGGATGTCGGCGGAGCGCAGTGGCCTGTACACGAGCGCGCCACCAGCCATGCCGGCGGCGAGCACGGCGCGGTGCGTGTAGCTCTTCGACGGCGGCGCGTGCGCGTCGCCGCGGACCGCGGAGGGTTCGACCGTTGCGTCCATACTCGGACCCAGGGCCGGCCGCGCCATGACGGTTCCGGAGACGGTAGCGTTTAGGCGCTGGCCGCGCTCGCCGGGAGTATGGAGCCAGATCTGTCGTCGCTCGCGGACCATCTCGCCGACGAGGGGCTGGACGGCTATCTCGTGGACGCCGACTCGGAGTCGTCGGCGAACCAGCGCTACCTCTCGGGGTTCGACGCCGCGGACCCGTTCCTGACGCTGTACGCGCCGCCGGAGACCGTGCTGCTGGTGGGGTCGATGGAGTACGGCCGCGCCCATCAGGAGAGCCGCGCCGACGAGGTGCGCCGGTGGGACGACTACGACGTGCGCGAGCGCATCGAGGAGGTCGGCCAGGACGCCGCGCGCCAGGACGCGCTCGCGGCGTTCCTCGACGAGTTCGACGTGGCGTCCGTGTCGGTGCCCCGCCGGTTCCCGCTGTGGAGCGCGGACGGCCTGCGAGAGCGCGACGTGGCCGTCGAGCCGGACACCGACGACGTGATGGAGGACGTGCGAGCGACGAAGACCGACCGGGAGGTCGAGTGGATACGCGAGAGCCAGCGTGCGAACGAGGCGGCGATGCGGACGGCGGAGTCGCTCATCGTCGACGCGTCGGTGGACGACGACGGCCGGCTGCTCGCCGACGACGGCGAGGTGCTGACCAGCGAGCGCGTCAAGCGGGAGATCAAGGCGACGCTGCTCGAACGCGACTGCTCGCCGGAGGACACCATCGTCGCGTGCGGGCCGGCGGGCGCGACGCCACACGACACGGGGAGCGGCCCACTCCGGGTGGACGAGCCGGTCATCGTCGATATCTTCCCGAAGAGCGACGAGACGGGCTACTACGCCGACATGACGCGGACGTTCGTCAACGGCGAGCCGCCAGCCGAGGTCGAGGAGTGGTACGACCTCACGCTCGATGCGATGGACGCGGCGTTCGACGCCATCGAGCCGGGCGCGACGGGCGAGGCGGTGAACGACGCGGTCTGCGACGTGTACGAGGACGCGGGATACGCGACGGTACGGAGCGACCCGACGACGGACTCCGGTTTCCTCCACAGCACCGGCCACGGCGTCGGCCTCGAGGTCCACGAGGACCCCCGGCTCGGCCGGTACGGCGAGGAACTCGAACCCGGCCACGTAATCACGGTCGAACCCGGCCTCTACGACCCCGAAATCGGTGGCGTCCGCGTGGAGGACCTCGCGGTCGTCACCGAGGATGGTTACGAGAACCTTACGGACTACCCGACGCGCCTCATCCCGTAGACGAGTCGAGGCTGCTCCCGTAAACGGCCGCGATGTCCCGCCCGACGGCTCTTGGGGATGGTCCGCGTACTCGGGGTGTGACGCCGATTCCCGTGTGGTACGTCTACGTGCTGTGGTTCGGCGGGGTCACGGCGGTCGCGGCCGCCGCCGTCGTCGTCGCGTGGTACCGCTTTCGGTGACGGTCGGCCGGGACGACTGCCGGTCGTGGCCGACGTGGCGGCCGAGTCGGGCGGCCCGACGGCCCCGTCGCCGGCATCGAACACCTTTTGCCGTGCGCCGGGCAACCCCCGGGCGATGGACGCACTCGTCGTCGGTGCGGGCGCGATGGGCCGATGGTTCGCGGACCTCGTGGAGGGCGAGGTGGCCTTCGCGGACG
>CAZYYH010000366.1:0-2359 GCA_964651725.1 uncultured Halobacteriales archaeon
AGGTCCGCTTCACCGTCTCCGCCGACCGCGCCGACTACTGGCGCGTCGGCGCGTACGACCGCTACACCGGCTCCGGCTGGGTCCGCACCGGCCAGAGCCGGCCGTACGAGGGGCAACTCGGCTCGCCGCCCGAGCCGACGCGGCAAAACCGCCAGGTGGTCGAGGCGAAAACCTCGCTGTCCGTCCTGCCCGCCGCCGCACAGCCGACGCAGGTCTCCGGCGTCGACGCGCGCGTCACCGAGGTCGGCGGGCTCGAACCCGTCGGCTACGTCACGAAGGGCGAGGACTTCACCGTCATCAGCGAGACGCCCGTCACCACGCCCGCACGCCTTGCCACCGCGGACACCGACTACCCCAGACCCGTCCGCGAGCGCTACCTCCAGCTCCCCGAGAGCACGCCCGACCGCGTCCGTGGCCTCGCCGCGAACGTCACCGTGGAGGCCGACACCCCCTACGAGAAGGCCGTCCTCGTCGAGTCGTGGCTGGAGGACAACAAGGAGTACTCGCTCGACGTGCGCCAGCCCGGCAGCAACGTCGTCGACCAGTTCCTCTTCGAGCGCGACCGCGGCTACTGCGTCTACTTCGCGTCCGCGATGGTGGCGATGCTCCGCGCCGAGGGCGTGCCCGCGCGGTTCGCCGTCGGCTACACGCCCGGCCAGCGCGTCGCCGAGGACAAGTGGGTCGTTCGCGGCCTCGACTCCCACGCCTGGGTCGAGGTCTACTTCCCCGACGTCGGCTGGGTGCGGTTCGACCCGACGCCCGGCGGCCCGCGCGAGCAGACCGAGGACCAGCGCGTCACCGCCGCGCGCGAAGCCGGCGTGGACGACGTCGACGCCGAAGGCAGCGAGAACGGCACGTGGACGCCCACGACGACCGCGCGCGATCGGAACGGAAGCGACAACGGCTCGCCGAGCAACGTCACGCCCGGCAGCAGCTTCGGCCGCGACGCGTTCCTCACCACCGCACCGGAGGCCTCGAACGTCACGGTCGACGGAACCGACGACGACGCGGGCGGCCCGCCCGTCCACGTGCCGCCGCCCGAACGCCTCGCGCTCTGGTCGGTGATCGCCGTCGGGCTCGCCGCCGCCGCCCGCCGCACCGGCCTCCTCGACCGCGCGTACCGCACCGCGTGGCTCCGCATCGCCCCGCGCGGCTCGCACGCCGAGCAGATCGCGGGCGCGTTCAACCGCGTCGAGTACGTCCTCGAACGCGAGTACCGCGACCGCCGCCCCGACGAGACCATGCGCGAGTACCTCGACGCCGTCGGCGCGGACGACGACTCCCGCCGCGTCGCCCGCCTCCGCGAGCGCGCACGCTACGCGGGCGAGGTCACGCCGGAACGGGCCGCGGAAGCCCGCGAACTCGCGCGCCGGATCGCCGCCCACCACCGGCCGAGCCTCCGTCGCGGATAAGCCGCGACCCTGATACTCGTTGCTCGAACCCGGTCGCCGTAACTTACCTCGTCGCGGCGCGAACGGTAGTTCGACGCGCATCGGTTCGGAATGGCGACAGTGTTTAATAGGTTGATTTCGTATCCCCGGGTGTAATGTCGGAAGTCTGCCCGACGTGCGGGCTGCCCGAGGAGCTATGTGTCTGTGAGGACGTCGCAAAGGAGTCCCAGCAGATAAACATCCGCATCGACGAGCGCCGCTACGGGAAGGAAGTCACCATCATCGAGGGCTTCGACCCGAAGGACGTCGACCTCGACAGCCTGTCGTCGGACCTGAAATCCAAGTTCGCCTGCGGCGGCACCGTCGAGAAGGACGCCATCGAACTCCAGGGCAACCACACGGGCCGCGTGGAGGATTTCCTCCGCGACAAGGGTTTCAACGTCGCTTGAACTGACCTGTTCTCGTAACGCGTCGAGTCGTCGCCACGCCGAGAGCCATCCGTCTTCGGAGTTGGAACGAACGAAACTACCCGGATGGGGTCTCCGTGAGAGTGCGTGGCGGTGGCGCGCGGGTCACCCATCTCGGCGGGAGCGAGGTGTGACCACATGGGGCCGTGAGCACGTGAGCCACGAGCGCGCGAGGGGAGCGAGCCGTTGGACCACAGGTCCGACGAGCCTTGGCTCGCTTCGCTCGCCAAGACGCCGGAGGAGCCGTGCTCCTCCGAGCTGCGTGGAATCGCGGAGCGTTTCCAGCATCCCGAAAATCGCAGCGCGATTTTCAGGGACCTCGTTCGCTTCGCTCACGAGGACGCCGAGTCGGCTGGGGAGGGTGGTGCGGTTTCACGTTCGGACACGGTAGCTCCCCATTCCCGTCCGAGCTAGCACTCGTGCTGCTGGTCGAGCGGGTGGTGCTGTAGTAACCGTTAGAACTTTCCGCCCAGTTAGCGTAGCTGGGAGTGATGGATCATC
>CAZYYH010000367.1:0-2328 GCA_964651725.1 uncultured Halobacteriales archaeon
GGCCATAGCCTTATAGTCCGGCAGTGCGACCCCCCGGCATGGCGAGCGGAGACCCTCGCGTTCACCTCGTGATGAACGCCGTGCTGTCCGCCGTGTACGCGGCCGTCGTCGTCTGGGGACTGAACTTCATCGACCTGGTAGCGTTCACCACTCGGAACGTCGCCATCGGGGCAGTCGTCATATTCGCGCTCACCTACCTGTTCGTGCTCCGGTGACGAGGCCCTAAAGGGCCGTTTCCAGCGGGTAGCGGCCGCTTACTCAGTTAAAACGACACAAAGACTATATCCAAATCTCCACTCGAAACGTACGTACCCCTACCTGTGGTGGCAGCCGGCCGCAGTCGCGGTCACAGCCGCGGCTGACGCAGCCGGTGTCGCCGACTAACCTACCCATGAACACGGAACGAGTCCGCGCGGTTCTCCTGACCGCACTACTAGTCGTATCGACGTTCGCCGGCACCGTCGCCTTCACGGGCACGGCGGCAGCGGACGTCTCGGGCGTAACTCTGGGCGAGACCACCGTCTCTCCGGGCGACACCGTCACCGCGACGGTCGAGACGACGGCCGACGCCGACGCAGTCACGGTCGTCGCGTCGATGGACGGCACGTACGACGCGGCCGACCTCAACGTCACCGGCTCCGCCGCCGGGAACGGCACCACCGAGCTACAGCTCTCCGTTCCGGACGACGCCGAGCCCGGTGAGTACACGCTGTACGCCGCGACCGCGGCCGCACCCGCGACCGACGCCGGCCTCGGCGGCTGGGCGAACGTCACCGCCGCCGACCTCCTCACCGTGGAGAGCGCCGGTGCGACGCAAGCCGGCGCAGCGACCAACCAGACCCAGCAGATCCCGGGCGACGTCCCGCTCGTCTCGAGCCGGACGTACTGGCAGGGTCAGTCGCTCGGCTTCCAGGGCACCGACCAGAACGCCACCGAGACGTTCCAGCTCCGGCAGGTGAGCGACGGCGGCGTCGGTCAGCTCGTCACCGAGATACCGCTCGGTTCCGACGCCCAAGCCACGATCAACACGAGCGACCTCGAAGCCGGCACCGACTACGTGCTCGTCAACGCGGACGGGCAGCCGGTCCGCGTCACGAACGGCGAGTTCGCGGGCGTCGTCCCGACCGGCCAGGCCGGCCAGGTCAGCATCGAACTCGTCGAGCAGACGTTCGGCGCGACCATCGACGAGACCACCGTCCTCAACGAGGGGTCCGGTGACGACGTGCTCGCGCCGCTCACGTTCTCGTCGAACCGCGGCACGTTCGACGTGTACGTGACGTGGGAAGCCGACGACGCGAGCGCCAGCGAACTCGCGTCCGCGTTCGAGGCGTACGACGCCGAGACGCGCGACCGCGACGGCGACGGCACGTCCGACGCGCTGTTGCTCCCGGACGTCCGCAAGGGCGACGCGAGGCAGCTCGACTTCACGGGCGTCGCACCCGGCACGTACAACTTCACGTTCGAGGTCGCCGACACCGGCGTGACCGCACAGGACGGCGTGCAGGTCCGGGAGGTCGGCGAGGGCGCAGCCCTGTTCGACCAGGCCATCTACCGCGAGCAGCAGGGTGACGTCGTCGAGTTCACGGTCGATCTCCGGAACCAGTCCGAGGCCACCGTGAATCTCGGCGGTCCCGAGACGAACTACCTGCTCCAGTTCGCGGTGCAGGACGGCAACGACGACGGCCAGGTCACCGTCCGGTTCAACACGTACCGGACCGGCGAGAACGTGCCGGTCGGCGAGAAGCTCAGCACCGCCGAGAGTGCAGATAACGTCACGAACGTCCGGGAGGTCATCCCGGTGAGTTCGCCCATCGATCCCGGCGAGTACCCGATGAACCTCACCATCGGCGGCACCGAGACCGACCTCGGGTCGCTCGTCCTCGAGGAGCGGGCGACCGTCGGCGCGCAGAGCTGGACCGCGCCCGCCACGCTCCGCGGGAACGCCGACCTGCCCACGCTCCTCGACAGCGTGAGCGAGCAGAACACGCTCGCGCGCGGCGAGTGGGCCATCGCCCGGTTCAACGTCTCCGGCATCGAGGGCTACTTCAGCGCCTCCCAACTCGACGGGAGCGAGGCCGCCGAGGGCCTCCGGCTGACGCTCAACCGGACGAACCCCGCCCCGAACACCCAGACCCGGCCGTTCGTCGCCGACGCCAACGACGCGAACGTGACGATCCGGACCGACCTCGACAACGACACGGTGCTCCTGCTGTGGAACACCGAGGGCGTCCAGCTGGACGAGGACGGCCAGGCGGCGTACAACGCGACGTTCAGCGTCGTCGCGGCGAACAACGACGTGACCGACGAGAACCAGTCGGTCAGCACGCA
>CAZYYH010000368.1:0-663 GCA_964651725.1 uncultured Halobacteriales archaeon
CGAGGTCGCGGAGGTACTCGGCGAGGATGGACGCCGTCGCGCCGGCGTCCTCGCGCACGTCCACGAACGCGGCGTCCGGCGGCTCCGGCGTCGGGTGGTGGTCGATCACCACGTCGACCCGTGCGTCCGCAGGTAACGGATTGTTGCGCCCGGGAACCGCGGTGTCCACGAGCGCGACGCGCTCGTAGTCCTCGTGGACGCCGTCCGTGTACGGCCGGAGGTCGACGTCGAGTACGTTGACGAACGCGCGGTTCTCCTGATGTGAGACGTCGCCGCCGTAGTAGAGGTCGACCGTCTCGACGCCCGCGTGCTCGGCGAGGTGCTGGAGCGCGAGCGCGCTGCCGAGGCAGTCGGGATCGGGGTTGTCGTGGCAGACGACGGCGAGCGTGTCGGTGTCGCCGAGCAGCGTCACGAGGTCGTCGGCACGCGCCATACCCCGTGTACGGACCGGAGACGGGAATGGGTACGCGTCCGTCGGCGGCCGCGACGGCCACAAGTAATATCTACGTCGTGAGGATAACTCCCGAACATGCTGCGTCAGAGGCAGCTCCTGTCGTTCCTCCAGAAGCGAGTCGGGGACGGTGTCCGGGCGGGGGGGGGGGAAGACGCCCCCCCCCGGGGCCCCCGCCCCCCCCCCCCCCCCCGGCCCGCGGCGCGGACCCC
>CAZYYH010000368.1:673-2315 GCA_964651725.1 uncultured Halobacteriales archaeon
GCGTCAGCGCCAGCACCTGTCGTCCCTCCCCACGCTAGTCGGGGCCGGTGTCCGGGCGTGGGGCGTCTCCGCCGCCGACGACGTGTCCCTCGTCCACGCCCGCGACGACGTGCCGTCGGATCGCACGCGGGCGACCCTCACGGAGATCCATCGGAACCTCCGGCGCGGCGACGCGACGGAGACGAAGCTGACGGGGTCGCTCGGCGAGGTCGTCGCCACGCTCCAGCTCCGCGAGGACGGCGTCGTCCTCCACCTCGCCGACGGCGACGAGGGCGCGCTCGTCGTGCTGGAGCGGTTCGTCGCCCAGGACCTCGACCTGTTCGTGCGGCAGTGCGCCGAGCAGATGGCGGAGGACGCGTAGCGGCGTCACCCCGTGTTCTTCATGCCGGCGGCGATGCCGGTGACGGTGAGCCGGAGCGTGCGCTCCTCGGCCTCGCTACGGTGCGCGCGGTCGAGCAGCCGCACCTGGAGCAGGTTGAGCGGGTCGACGTACGGGTTCCGGCGGTCGAGGCTCTCCGCCAGCCACTCGGACGGGACGAGCCGGTCGCGGCCGACGACGCTCCGGACGTGGCCGGCGGCGCGCTCGTACTCGTCGCGGATGCGCGGCCGGAACCGCTCGCGGAGGTCGGGGTCGGCGAGCGCGGCGTACTCGTCGGCGATCTCGAGGTCGGTGCGGGCGAGCGCGAGCGCGGCGTTCTCCAGGATGGTGCGGAAGAACGGCCAGTCGTCGTGCATCTCGCGGAGGTCGTCGACGGAGCCGCCCTCGTCGAGGTACGCCTGGATGCCCGTGCCGAGCCCGTACCAACCGGGCAGGATGGCGCGGGACTGCGTCCACGAGAACACCCACGGGATGGCGCGGAGGTCCTCGACGGTCCGCTCGCCCGTCCGCGACGCCGGCCGCGACCCGAAGTGGAGGTCCTCGATGACGGTGATGGGCGTCGCCTGCTCGAAGTAGCGCACGAACCCCTCGGATTCGAGGAGGTCGCGGTACGCGTCGCGCGCGGCGTCCGCCATCGTCTCCATCGCGTCGACGCGGTCGTCGGACACCCGTTCCCGAGTCCGGTCGAGCGCGCGCCGGCGCGCGCGGAGCTGCGCGTCGAGCATCTGCTCGACGTTGCGCTCCGCGACGTCGGGGTTGGCGTACTTCTCCGCGATGGCCTCGCCCTGCTCCGTGAACTTCACCTCGCCCGTCACGGTCTCCGGCGGGAGCGCAAGCAGCGCGCGGTTCATCGGGCCGCCACCACGCGAGATGGAGCCGCCGCGGCCGTGGAACAGCCGGAGGTCCACGTCGTGGTCGTCGGCGATGGCTCCGAGTTCGCGCTGGTTCTCGTACAGCGACCAGTTCGCGGCGAGGAAGCCGTTCTCCTTGTTGGAGTCGGAGTAGCCCAGCATCACCTCCTGGGTCCAGCCGCGCGCGTCGAGCGCGGCCGCGTACGCGTCGTTCTCGAACAGCGTACCCATGATCCGGCGCGCGCCGGAGAGCGCGTACTCCGTCTCCAGCAGCGGCACCACGTCGAGGCCGCTGTACTCGGGCGTCGACACGACGCCGGCCTGGTCGGCGAGGAACAGGACTTCGAGGACGTGACTCGGCTCCTCCGTCATCGAGATGCAGTACGTGTCGACGGCCTGCGCGCCGTACTCG
>CAZYYH010000369.1:0-2309 GCA_964651725.1 uncultured Halobacteriales archaeon
TTCACGCTCATCCACGACGACATCATGGACGACGACGACATGCGCCGGGGCGTGCCCGCGGTCCACGAGGCGTACGACCTCGAAACCGCGATTCTCGCGGGCGACACGCTCTACTCGAAGGCGTTCGAGATCATGCTGGAGACGGACGCGACCGCGGAGCGGAGCGTGGGCGCGCTCGGGACGCTCGCGTCGTCCTGCACCGGCATCTGCGAGGGGCAGGCGCTCGACGTGGCGTTCGAGACGCGCGGCGAGGTGCTGCCCGAGGAGTACCTGGAGATGGTCGAGCACAAGACCGCGGTGCTGTACGCCGCGGCCGCCGAGATTCCCGCCATCCTCCTCGGCGCGGACGACGAGACGACGGACGCGCTGTACGAGTACGGCCGGGCGGTCGGTCAGGCGTTCCAGATACAGGACGACGTGCTCGACCTGACGGTGCCGAGCGACGAACTCGGGAAGCGCCGCGCCTCCGATCTCGTCGAGGGCAAGCAGACCCTCATCACGCTCCACGCCCGCCAGCAGGGCGTCGACGTGGACGGCCTGCTCCCGGACGCCGACATCGACGAGGTGTCGGAGGCCGAGATCGACGACGCCGTCTCGGTGCTGGCGGACGCGGGCAGCATCGACTACGCGCGGACGACGGCACGGGACCTCGTCGCCGAGGGCAAGAGCCAGCTCTCGGTGCTCCCCGACAACGAGGCCCGCGCCCTCATGGAGTCGCTCGCCGACTACCTGATCGAGCGCGGCTACTAGCCTGTCACGCGCTCGCACGCCCGGACCACATCCGCCCCGTTTTTGCCGCTCGGCGAGCAACTCCACGCCAATGGACGACGATCTCCGCGAGCGTGCGGAGCGCGCGGCCGAGGTGGCCGCGCTGTTCAACGCGCTCAAGCACGACGCCGACGCGCAGGTCGGGGCCATCATGGGCCCACTGATGGGCGAGAACCCCGAGTTCCGCGAGCACGGCGACGAGATTCCGGGCGTGGTCGCACCCGTCATCGAGCGCGTGAACGGCCTGTCTGCAGACGAGAAGCGCGAGCGTCTCGCCGACCTCGCGCCGGAGAAGCTAGCGGAACTCGAAGCCGAGGACGAAAGCGAGGACCACCCGCTGCCCGACCTGCCGAACGCGGACGCGTACGACGAGGTGCGGATGCGGCTCGCGCCGAACCCGAACGGTCCCTGGCACCTCGGGAACGCGCGGATGCCCGCGGTCATCGGCACGTACAAGGAGCGCTACGACGGCTGGATGCTCTGCCGGTTCGACGACACCGACCCGGAGACGAAGCGACCCGACCTCGACGCTTACGACAGGATACTCGACGCCATAGAGTACCTCGGGTTCGAGCCGGACGAGGTGCTGAAGGCCTCGGACCGCCTCGAGATCTACTACGATCACGCCCGCGAACTCATCGACTTCGGCGGCGCGTACACGTGCTCCTGTCCGGCCGAGGAGTTCTCCGAGTTGAAGAACGCGGGCGAGGCGTGCCCACACCGCGACAAGGACCCCGACCGGTCCCGCGAGGAGTTCGAGGCGATGGTCGCCGGCGAGCACTCGGCGGGCGAGATGGTGCTACGCGTGAAAACCGAGATCGAGCACAAGAACCCCGCGCTCCGCGACTGGGTGGCGTTCCGCGTGGTCGACACGCCGCATCCTCGCCCGGAGGCCGCCGACTACCGGTGCTGGCCGATGCTCGACTTCCAGTCCGGGATCGACGATCACCTCACCGGCGTCACGCACATCGTCCGCGGCATCGACCTCCAGGACTCCGCGAAGCGCCAGCGGTTCGTCTACGACTACTTCGGCTGGGAGTACCCCGAGGTCGTCCACTGGGGCCACGTCCAGATCGACGAGTACGACGTGAAGCTGAGCACCTCGACCATCAAGGAACTCGTCGCCGACGGCGTGCTCGACGGCTGGGACGACCCGCGCGCGCCCACCGTCGCCAGCCTCCGCCGCCGCGGCATCCGCGGCGAGGCCATCGTGGACGCCATGGTCGAACTCGGCACGTCCACGAGCAACGTCGACCTCGCCATGAGCAGCGTGTACGCCGCCAACCGCGAACTCGTGGACGACGAAGCCGACCGCCGCTTTCTGGTGCGCGACGGCGTCGAGAAGGCGCTGGTCGGCGGTCCCGACGCCGCGAACCCGCCGCGCCACCCCGACCACGAGGAGCGCGGCACCCGCGACATCCCCGTCGGCGGCGCAGTCCTCGTGGAACCGGACGACGTGCCGCCGAACGGGCAGCGCGTCTGGCTCAAGGGCTACGGCTGCGTCCGCCACACCCGCGACGCCTTCGAGTACACCGGCGACG
>CAZYYH010000370.1:0-2304 GCA_964651725.1 uncultured Halobacteriales archaeon
CCGCAGCGGCACCGACGGTGCCCGCCGCGCCGACGACGCTTACCTTTGTCATGGCGTTCTAGCGCGCACTCGCGCGGACGAAAAGCGTGTCGGATGGCCCCGTCTCGCCGCCCTCCCGCGTTCGACCGAGCGCTAGACGGAGTTCAACGATCGACGCGACGAGGTGGTCCCCTCGTTTGTCCAGCCACCCACCGGCGCGGTCACCCCTCGGCCGTCCGGTCACCCACCGGCCCGTTCACTCCTCGGTCCGCACCTCGTCGTGGGCGACGCCGAACAGGAACCCCGAGAGGAAGAGCAACTCGTTGCCGACGTAGTACGCGGCGAGGACGCCCCCGACGACGTCGGAGACGACGGCCGGTGCGGCCAGTCCCAGGACGGCGAGCGCGAGCGCGACCAGGGCTGCCAGTTCCGCGAGCCACTGGGTCACGCGACCGGAGACGTAGCCCACGACGAAGACGACGACGGCACCGAGTAGCGACATGGCGGTCGTTCTCCCCCCGCGTAGATGAACGTTCTCCCGCAAACCCTTTTCGCCCCGACGACCACCGATACCGTATGAGCGACTTCGACAAGGAGGCCGAACGCGAGAAACTCCGGGAGAAGTACGAGGAGGAGGAGGCGAAACGCGAGGCGACCGAGCAGATGAGCGAACTCCTACTCAAGGGGGCGACGATGACCAACGCCCACTGCAGCGACTGCGGCGACCCAATCTTCCGCTACGACGGCCAGGAGTTCTGCCCCACCTGTGAGAAACCGGTGGACCGCGGCGAGCCCGCCGGCGACCGGTCGGGTGGGGCCGGCGATCAGACTACCGATCAGACCGGCGGGGCGGACGAGCGCGGCGCGGGAGAGGAAGCGAACGCCGCCGGCCAGGCCGGGACAGACGCCACCGAGAGCGCGGGAGCGAACGGCGTCGCGACCGGTGACGGCATCGAAGTGACGACGCCGAGCGACGACGCCAGCGTCCGGTTCGGCGGCGACGACGGCGGCGACGCCGCGCCGTCCGCCGACGAGCGGACCGGTCGGTCCGCCGACGAACGGGCTGACCGAACGACCGACGACGCCGACGAGGACGACGACGTCAGACAGGTTCCGTCGGCCGCCCCGAACGACGCTCCGGCCCACGATGCGCCGGCGCACGACGCACCGGCGAGTAACGCCCCGGCGGGCGGCCAGAGCGACGCGAACGAGCGCCCCGACCCGTCCGGGGCCGAGGTGTCGCCCGGGACGGCGGCCGGCAGTTCGCCGGACGAACACCTCGGACGGGCGCAGGTGGTCCTCGCGCAGACGGTCGAACGGTACGCGAACCTCGCCGCCGCCGCCGACAGTCCGCGGGAGGCCCGCGACCACCTCGAGACGGCGCGAGAAGCGGCGGAGACCCTCGACGCGACCGAGTTCTAGCCGTCGGTGACGGCCCCGGCGTCGGCGCCCGCCTCGACCGGTCCGGCCACCCCGTCCACGACGTGGTCGTCGACGTCAGCCAGCAGTCCGGCGACGGTCGGCCCGCCGTCGCCGGCGTCACCGCCGACGGTCCCACGGAACCGGAGCGAGTTCCCGTCGGCCTCGAACAGCACGACACCGGGCGTGCGCTGCAGGAGCGCCGCGAAGGGGGCGAACGCCCCGAACCCGTCGTCTCCGTCCGCGTCGCCGGCGGGGTCGGCCAGCAGGCCGAACGGCAGGTCGTATCGCCGCTGCCAGACGGCGGCGCGTTCGCGGCGGTCCGGGAGCACCGGGACGACGGCCGTCGACCGGCCGGCGAACGCGTCGTACTCCGCGGCCAGTTTCCGCACGAACTGCCGGGACCGCGGGCAGTAGTGACTCCGCAACAGCACCGCGAGGACGTAGTCGTGGTCCGCGCTCAGGTCGGCGGCCGTCCGGGAGTCGCCGGCCGACCCGGCGTCCGGTAGTTCGAAATCGAACGATTCCCCCATCGGATACGTCGGTTCGCTCACACTCACACCCCGGTGGACGTGTCTCGCCGTCCGTAATCAAACTTTGCACCACTCGCGAGGAGTTGTTTCCGCCGCCGTCGCTCTCACGTCGACGGCGAGGGCCCTCGACGCGAACCGCTCAGCCGTCGTAGTCGCTCGCGACGACCTCGCGGATTCGGGTCGCGGTCACCTCGCCGACGCCGTCGACGTCCATGAGGTCGTCCTCGCTCGCGGTCATCACCGCCTCGACGCTGCCGAAGTGGGCGAGCAGTGACCGGGCGGTGACCGGGCCGACCTCCGCGACGGCGGAGACGACGTACTCCTGCTGTTCGGGCAGGGTCCGGGACTGCTTCTCGCCGTGGACGTCCACCTC
>CAZYYH010000371.1:0-2295 GCA_964651725.1 uncultured Halobacteriales archaeon
GCCTCGACCGCGCCGAATCCTTCTACCGCGACCTCGGCTTCCACGTCGTGGACCGCGGCGACGACCGCGAGCGCGTGCGCCTCGGCGGCCCCGTCGCTCTCGAACTCTGGGAGCCACAGCGCGGCCTCGCCGACGCCCGCGGCGGCGTCCACGTCGACGTCGGATTCGCGGCCGACGACCCAGACGCCGCCGTCGAGCGCGTCGGCGACCGCGCGTGCGCCGTCGAGAGCGTCGACGCCGGCCGGCGGATCCGCGACCCCGACGGGCACTACGTCACGTTCGTCGGCTAGCCCGCGACGGCCGCCGCTACAGCCGGTCGGTGGTGATCTCCACGCCGCGCGGCGCGACGACCAGGAAGTCCCGGAACCGCATCAGCGTCCCGCCCGCGTCGTGTACGTCCCGCGCCCAGCCCGCCGCGAGATCGTTCAGATCGCCCTCGACGGAGAGCACCAGCACGTTCCCCGCCTCGATCTCGCCGCGCCACTCCTCGTCCGGCGTGCTTCCGTCCAGCAAACCCAGCACGATGCCGCCGTCGAACTCCGCCGCGAAATCGAACTGCTCCTCGGCGTTCTGCAGGTCGAGGTCGAACCCGGAATCGCCCATGTGCGGGTCTCTCGCGTCCGCCACCAAAAGCCTTCCCGCCCACCAAGCCCTCGCGCCGCGCCCCACGAGGGGGCGCGGCGCTCGCCCTTGGAGATTCCGCCAGGATGTGTCGGCTTCCTCGGGCGCAGGCGTTCGGCTACGTAATCGGCCTATCTACGGCGGCTGGTCGTCCAGCCGTGGCTGGTTATCTGTCGGCCCGGCGTAGCCGGCGGCCGGTCCGTCGGTGTGACTGACGGCCGGTCATCGGAGCGAGTGGAACGTGTCCGGTCGCCAATCTACGAGCGCTCGTCCGCCCGCGGAGCTTAACTCTCTCCCGCGATTACCTACGACCTATGCCCCAGATTCACCTCGACGAGCAGACCATAGACCGCCTCGACGCCCTCCGCGTCGAGGACGAGTCGTACGACGAGATCGTCACCGAACTCGTCAACATCTACGAGGCCGAGGAACTCACGCTGTTCAAGGGGCCGGACGCCCCCTGACTCGTCAGGACTCGGCTTCCTCCGCCGCGAGTTCCCGTACTTCGCGCCAGCGGCCGCGCTCCTCGAGGAGATCCTGGAGTTCGTCGGCGTACGCCTGCGCGAGCCGCTCCGCGGACTCCTCGCGCTCGGGGTCGCGTCCGCCACCGCCGCCGCCGCCGAGACCGACCGCGCTCCGCAGCGAGTCGAGGAAGCCGCCACCGCCGCCTCCCTCGCGTCCGCCGTCGCCGGGCGCGCCCATCCCGCCCATCTGCTCCGCGACGTTCGCCAGCTCCGGCATGATCTGCGGGAGCTTCGACGTGTCCGCGACGATGCGCGCGCGGTCCGGGTCGGTCGGCTGCTCGACCTCGAACTCGACCGCGGTCATGATGAGCCCCCACTCCTGCCGGCTGAACTCGGAGGCCCGCACCCGGTCGGCGAACCGGTCGTCCGCCGCCATCCGCGCGCCGACGATGCGGTCCTCCCACGCGTTCCTGGGCATGCGCGGACGTTGGACGACCGGGGGTATGAGGGTTTCCCACGCGGACGGCGAGACTGCCCGATTCGGTATCTTGTTAACGTCCGCTGGCGAACTGCCGGATGGGATTCACGATGCCGACCAGAGAAGCAGAGGCGACCTGGGACGGGAGCCTCAAGGACGGGAGCGGCCACATGAACATGGAGAGCGGCTCGTACGAGGGCGCGTACACGTTCGCGTCGCGCTTCGAGGAGGGCGAGGGGACGAACCCCGAGGAACTCATCGCGGCGGCCCACTCGGGCTGCTTCTCGATGGCGCTCGCCGCCGACCTCGGCCGCGAGGGCTACGAGCCGGAGCGCGTCCACACGACGGCGCGCGTGACGCTCGACAACGACGAGGGCGCGATCGTCCGCGTCGAACTCGTCACGGAGGCGTCCGTGCCCGGCATCTCCGACGACGAGTTCCAGGAGATAGCGGAGGGCGCGAAGCAGAACTGCCCGGTGTCGAAGGCGCTCGGCGGCGTCGACGAAATCGTCGTCGACGCGACGCTCCAGTCGTAGCGCGACCGTCGAGCGCGAGCACGCGATTTTTCGAGGAACCGGCTCAGTAGTCGCCGACGTCCGCGAGGTCGAAGGACTCGTCGCCGCCGAGCGCGACGACCTCGGCGTCGGAGCCGGTGGCCGCGACCTCGCGCGCGAAGTCGTCGGTGTCCTGCTCGATGGGCGGGAACGTGTCGTAGTGCATCGGGATGGCGTA
>CAZYYH010000372.1:0-2293 GCA_964651725.1 uncultured Halobacteriales archaeon
CGCTGACGTGCGACGAGTGGACTGTGGAGTACGCGGACCGCCCCGTCTTCGAGCGAATCGACGCGGAGATGCGGGAGTGGCTGGACGGGGACTCGTCCGGCCACGACCTGCACCACGTGTGGCGCGTGTTCGCCACGGCGACCGAGATCGCCGAGGCGGAGGGCGCGGACGTCGAGGTCGTGGGCGCGGCGGCGCTCACGCACGACGTGCATCGCGCGATGGACGGGACGGAGTACGTCCATCCCGAGGAGTCGCTGCCGGAGGTGCGCGCGGTGCTGGAGCGCGCGGGGTTCCCGGACGGGAAGGTTCCCGAGGTGCTCCACTGCGTCGCGGTCCACGACGAGTACGAGCACCGGGGCGACGAGGTGCGGGCGGACACGATAGAGGCCGAGATTCTGCGGGACGCGGACAACCTCGACGCGATAGGTGCGGTCGGCATCGCCCGCGACTTCGCGTTCACGGGCGACTACGGCAACCCGCTGTGGGACCCGGCGGGCGAGGCGTACTCGGGGCTCGGTCACTTCCACGACAAGCTGCTCAACCTCCGCGACGAGATGCACACGGAGACCGCCGCCGAGATCGCGGCGGACCGCCACGAGTTCCTCTCCGAGTTCGTGGAGCGGTTCGAGCGCGAGTGGCACGGGGACGCCTGACCGGTCAAGCGTCGGGCCGGTCGGTCGCGCGGCACACCGCGAGCAAGTGCTCGGAGAAGTCCACGACGGCGGGGTCCTCGCGGAGGTCGGCGACGACGGACCGCACCTCGTCCACGGCGGCGTCGGACGCGGCGGCGAGTTCCGCGCCGAGGTTGGAGGCGAGGCCTTCGAGGCCGACGAGCGTCGTCACGTCGAAGCCGACGGCGTCGAGGTCGCGGCGGAGTTCGTCGGCGCGGTAGAAGTGGCACTCGGCCCAACCGTCGCCAGCGTGCTCGTCCACGAGGTCCTGCGTGTAGTCGCCCTCGTGGGCGATCACGTCGAGGAAGCCGTGGCGCTCGCCCGACTCCTCGGGGAGCACGTGCTTGATGCCGTCGCGGAGGGAGGCGAGCCGGCCGATGACGGAGACGAACGCGGGTGCGCCGGAGCGCGCGACACGCCGGAGTTCGCGGAGCGCGCGGTCGCGCTCGTCGGCGTCGGTGACGTGCGAGATCGGGCCGCCGAGACAGCAGACGGCGTCGAACCGGTCGGTCGCGAAGGGGAGGTCGCGTACGTCGGCGTGGTGGCAGGCGACGCGGTCGGCGAGGCCGCGCTCACGGACGGTCTCCCGCGCCAGCCGCACCTGCTCGGCGCTGAGGTCGCAGTGCGTGACCTCGTGGCCCCTCTCGGCCAGCCACGCGCTGTACCGGCCGGGGCCGCCGCCCGCGTCGAGCACGCGGCCCAAAGACGGCAGGTGCTCGTCGAGGTACGCGACGGTGTTCTCGAACTCCATGCGCGTGACGGGGTTGGCGTCGAGGCGCTCCCACTCGGTCTCCCCGGACTCGTCGTAGAACCGTTGCGGGTCCATGTCGCTCATCGGCGGGCCCCCCAGGAACGACGGGCCGGGGTCGCGGCGAGGTGGGCGGTCAGCATCACGAGTGGAGCGTGTCGGCGTGGTGGAATAAGCGTTGCCGGGCCGTGCGACTCGGTATCATCGCGGGTGAACGGGTCGAAACCGTGATCGTGATCGATTACGAGTGACTGCAGTCCGTTACATCCTCGGCGTGGAGTGGGCTACCGCGTCCGCACCCGGAGCCGAATCGGGTCGGCGGGGTGGAGCGTCGTCGCGGGCCTGAAGTCGAGGCCGGGATCGGAGACGAGACTGACGCCGACCCGCCGGGCGAGCGTCGCCACGACCAGTTTGAGTTCGAGCATGGCGAACCGCATGCCGATGCAGTGGCGGGGGCCGCCGCCGAACGGGAAGTAGGCGTACTCCGGCCGGTCGGGGTCGGCGTCGCCGAGCCACCGCTCCGGCCGGAACGCCTCGGGGTCGTCCCAGAACCGCTCGTCCGTGTGGAGCCGGAACTGGGGCAGCGTGATGGTGGTGCTGGCGGGCACGCGGTAACCGCCGACGGTGGTGTCCTCGCGGGGCTGCCGGAACAGGACGTGGACCGGCGGGTAGCGGCGCATCGCCTCGCGGACGACCGCCCCGGTGTAGTCGAGGTCTGCGGTATCGCCGACGGTGGGCCGCCCGTCGAGCGCGTCTACCTCCGCGCGCAGTCGCTCTGCGCAGTCGGGGTGCTGGGCGAGCAGGAAGAACGTGTACGTCAGCGCGAGCGACGTGGTCTCGTGGCCGGCGAGCAGGAACGTCATGAGGTGGTCGC
>CAZYYH010000373.1:0-2292 GCA_964651725.1 uncultured Halobacteriales archaeon
GCTCGAAGAACCGCTCCCATGGACCTGGATTCGCGGTCTCCACCGCGACGCGGAACGTGCCGTTGCCGAGGGGAGTGCGGTCGTGGGTGACGTGTGTTCCGAGCACGACTCCGCCGCCGGTTCCGCCCGTGTTCACGCTGCCGTTCAGCGCCGCGACGCCGACCACCAGCACGCCCGCGGAGCGCGACGACGTGATCGGCGGCCGGCGGTGGAGTTCGGCTCCGGCGGAGTCGCGCGTGACGATGGCCCCGGCGAGCGCCGTCACGCCCCGTCGGCCGGTCTCGAACCGGAGCGCGCCCGCGTCGACCGTCTCGCGCACCCCGCCGCCGTCGAGCACTCGGACCTCGCGTTCGACCGTGACGAGGCGGCCGTCCGTGAACGACACTCGGCCGCGGTGCGCACCGGTCGTCTCCACCGGCCGGAGTGCGGCGTCGAGGTCCGCCGCGACCCGGTTCGCGTCCGCACTCGCCGCGTGGTGGTCCACGACCGTCCCGACGCTCGCGGTCAGCGTCCCGAGCGCCACCATCGTGATACCGATGAGGATGGCGACGCCGACGACATTCGATTGAGCACGATTCCTTAGGCCACTGTTCGAATCGGCTGGTCTACTGGTGGACTGTTGCTGTCCGGGGAACCGCCACCCTGGCGGACTTCGAAAGGGCGAGCGCGCTCGGCGAAGCCGGGCGACGTAAGCACCGCAGCCGAGCGACCGAGCGTAGCGAGGGAGCGAGGCGAGGAGTACAGCGAGCCCCGCGAGTCGAGTGCGCGAGGGCTTTCGGGCTGTGGACGGCTGTCCCTGTCCGTCCGACGCTTCAGTCTGAACAGTATCGTTCCTCATAGCATACCAGCCCCCGCGAAGACGACGTACGCGATTGCGACGAGCGCGCCGGAGTGAAGCAGCGCCTCGTACTTGCCGCGGCTCGCGTAGCCCGCGAACCAGCCGCAGGCGAGCATCGTCGCCTGCGTCACCACGTAGAACCGGTAGCGGTCGCGCGCGGGCTGCACCGCGTTCGGGTCGAGTGCCATCCCCGCCGTCGAGCCCGCGACCGCGGAGAGCTGCGCGAAGCTGTCGAGCACGTAGGCGTTCACCGCCACCACGATGCCGACGACGAGCAGCGCGGTCGTCCAGCCGACCGCGACGTAGACGACGAGGTTCGCGCGGAGCGCCTTCTTCTCGTGGTGCAGTCTGCCGATCTCGGCCTGGAGCGTCTCGAACACGGTCTCGGTGTCGCTGCCCACGTCGAGTGCGCCCGTCACCAGCCCGATGGTCTGGTCGGCGAGCGGCGTGCCGACGTTGTCCACGAATCGTCCGAGCGCCGCGCTCCGGAGTTCGTCGCCGTAGGAGGTGAGCGAGAGATTGAAGGCGAGGTCGGCGACGTCGCCCTCCAGCGCGCCGAGGTCCACGTCCTCCGCGACCAGCCTGACTGCCTCGGGGAACGGCCGGCCGAGGCTGACGTGCCCGGAGACGGCGTGGACGAAGTCCTTGATCTCGCGGTCCTTCGCATCGTCGATGCGCGCCCGCCGGAGTGCGACGAGGCCGACGGGGAGCGCGTAGCCGGCGTACCCCAGGAGGACGACGTTCACCGGATCGAGGCCGGCGCGCCACGCGAGCAGCGCGGTGGCCGCGCCGGGCAGGGCGAAGGTCGCGGCGGCGTTCGCGGGGTTGCGCAGGGTGGTGGCGAGGAGTGCGAGCGCCGAGTCGGCGCGCTCGTAGCCGCCGTCGTCGTGACTCGGCGGCCGGAGCGAATCCACCAGCAGGGCCGCGCCCGCACCCACCGTCACGACGAACCCCGCACTCCCGTAGACGAGGAGTGCGCGCACGCTCGTCGCGCCGAGCGGGGTGGCGACCGGCTGGTTCAGCCCGGGCGCGAGCACCGACAGCACCGTCACGACGATGACGAGCAGCGCCGGCAGCACCAGCAGGACGACGAACAGTTCGGCGAGGAGTTCCAGGAACCCCTCGGCCTGCTCGCGCTGGCGCTGCTGGCGGTGGCCGAGCATCCGGCTCTCGAGTTCGAGGTAGCTCTCGACGGCGTCCGGCCCCTGTTCGGCGTGCTCGCGGAACTTGAGGAGGAACGGCGCGAACGCGTCCCGCGACGGCGTGTCCCTGGCGACGCGCCGTGCCGCCCGGTCGAGGCTGCCGGTGAGCGACGCGGTGTTCAGCACTTTCCGGAAGCCGACGGCGGTCTCGCCGTACGCGCCCTCGCGGTCCGCCACCTTCCGGAGCATCGCGCGCTCGTCGTCCGCGCCGCCGGCGAGCGCGTGGAGGTAGCGGACCGCGCCGGGGAGCGT
>CAZYYH010000374.1:0-2274 GCA_964651725.1 uncultured Halobacteriales archaeon
CCAGTACATCATCATCCCCGTCGCGTGCGGCTCGCGCACCCACGGGATCGCTATCTCGCCCACCGGCGTCGTCTCCGCGTCCTCCGGCACCTCCCGCGTCGGCTCGGCGTCCTCGACACACACCAGGAAGTTCACGCCGTCGCCGTCGTCCGAGACGCGCTCCTCGAAGAACTCCTCCATCTGCTCGCCGTTCCGCGGGTCGGTGTCCGTCAACGGCACGCGCACCTCCGGGTGGTTGCGCCACCGATGGAGGAAATCCAGATCCTCCTCCTCGACCGGGCGGAGCGTCACGCCGTCGCCCTCCGCGAACATCGGACCGGGCATGGTCGATAGTTCGTGGGTTGCGTGATAAGTCTGGTCCGGGAATGCGTAGCGTTGGCACGGCGACCCGGGAATCCCACGCAGCAGTCGCGCTACACTTGCGCCGTCAGCGCCCGCAGCACCCGGCTCCGCGCCGTCCGCACGCGATCGACGAGCGCCGTCCCTTCCACGAGCACCGGATGCGACACCTGCATCGACTGGTACGCGTACGTCGCGAAGGACAGCCCGTTCGTCGTCGACTCGCGCTCCTGGTCCAGCACCCGCTGGCGCTTCTGCATCACCTCCCGGCACTCCGCATCCAGGTCGTCCAGCCGCTCCCAGGTCGCCGCCAGATCGTCGAAGGAGCGGTCCACCAGCCGCCCGTCGAGCGACTCCAGCTCGTCCTCCACCACCTCGAACGCGTCCTGTGCGTCCAGTATCGACCGCTCCTCGCACTCCAGCGTCTTCAGGAACCGCTGGCGCTGCCCTACCGCCACCCGACCGTGACGCACCAGCGTCTCCCGCAGCTGTGGCGTCAGCTGCCGGCCGTCCACCACCGCCGCCGCCACGTCCCCGTCGAACTCCGCCGCCATGTGCTCGCGCATCGACTCGCCGTACTCGTCCGCGAAATGCGGCATCGACAGCACCGTCTCCTCGTACGCCCGCCGCACCTCGCGCAGCCCTGGGTCCTCCCCGGTCGTACCCGCCTGCACCGCCACCGAACCACCCGCGCCCGCGTCCATCCGTGGCATCGCCACGTCCACGTCCGACACCCGATGCACGAACCCCGCGAACGCGTCGCGCTCCGTCCGCGTCCGCCGGCGCTCCCGCTCGATCACCGACTCCGCCTCCGTCAGGTACGCGAACGTCGCCAGCACCAGCAACGTCACCACGCCCAGCCCCACCAGCACCACCAGCCCCGCGAGCATATCCGGCTGCCCGCACTCCACCGCCGAACACCAGCTGTCCGCACCCATCCCCAGGTTCTCCGTCTGCACGGGCGTACCGCCCGACGCTGTGACCATGTTAGCTTCACGCACGCTGACGACCCCCTTAAGCCTACTGCCAACCAAGCCCTCCCTCGCGCGCCGCCTCCAGCGACGCGCTCGGTCGTGGTTCGAGAGCGCTCGGCGCTCTCGGCAGCGCGAAACCGCTCCGCGTTTTCGCTGACTCGTCGGAGTGCCGGAGGCACTGCGAGACCCCGGAGGACGCGACCGGCGGGCGGCCCCGAGCCGCCGCTCGCGCGCTCGAGCGGCGCCCGCGAGCGGGGGCGCGTCGTCCGGTGGCCCTTGGCGATTCCACCAGGTGCGTTGGTCGCGCTCGCTCAGAACAGTCCGACCGCGTCCCGTCGCTCCCGGAGATACCAGAGCGCGACCGGGGCCGCGAGCAGGTAGCCGAGCGTGACGGCGGCGATGGAGCCGGCGGTCGGCGCGACCACGTCGAGCACGACGGCGAAGACGAGGAGGATGGCGACGGTCGGTCCGAGACTGGCGGCGAGGGCGATCCGTTCGGCGCTCGGCCGCCAGTCGGACTGGTCGCGGGCGGCGCGCGCGTCGAACAGGACGCTCGCGGGGAAGACGGTGAGGAGGACGAGCAGCGGGACGCCGAACGCGACGAGCGCGACGCCGAGCGCCGCGCCGAAGCCGGTGCCGTCGTCGAGCGCGGGGTCGAGCGCGGTGCCGACGGCGACCCACGCGGCGGAGAGCACCCAGAACGCGAACGCGACGGGGACGGTGGCGACCCAGTACCACCACCGGGAGTCGACGGGGCTGTCGCCGGAGATGGCGCCGGCAGGCTCGCGCCGGTACCGCACGCTACCCCACCTCCTCGGAGCGCGACCGCCGCCGCTGCCGCACCGTCACGGCACCCCCACGTGGCGGTGGCGCTGGTAGAGGTAGTACGCGGCGACGACGATGCTGAGCGCGAACGCGGACGTGAACGCGGTCACGGCACCGACGAGCGCGTAGAGCGTGC
>CAZYYH010000375.1:0-2258 GCA_964651725.1 uncultured Halobacteriales archaeon
GAGACGTACTCGTAGCCGTCCGCGAACCCGACCTTGACGGCCTCCACCAGCCGGTGGAGGCGCTCTGGGTCCGTCGGGTCGGCGGCGGGGTCGAACGCCTCCGCGACGTTGAGTGCTTCGAGCGCGACCGCGCCCTGGCCGTTCGGCGGATGCTCCAGCACCTCGACGCCGCGGTACTCCGTCGAGATCGGGTCCGTCCACTCGCCCTCGTGTGCTTCGAGGTCGGAAAGCGACAGGAGTCCGTCGTGGTCCCGCACCGTCTCCACGACCGACTCCCCGACTTCGCCGCCGTAGAGCACGTCGATGCCCTCCGTCGAGACGGCCTCGAACGTGTCCGCGAGCGCCGGGTTGCGGAACCGGTCGCCTGGTCCGGGCGCGGAACCGCCGGGGAGGAACGTGTCGCCGGCGACACCGTGGAGCCGGTCGGCGGCGCGCGCCCACTGGCGCGCGACGTACTCGGGAACCGGCACGCCGTCGCGGGCGTACTCGATGGCGGGCGCGAGCGCCTCGGCGAGCGTCCGTCGGCCGTACCGGTCGAGGAGGCGCTGCCACGCGTCGAGTGCGCCCGGAACGGTCACCGGCAGCCCGCCATCGCGCGGGACGGCGTCGATGCGCTCGCGGTACGCGTCGACGGTGGCGTCCGCGGGCGCACCGCCGCTACCGTTCAGCGCCGCGTACTCGCCGTCGAACTGCGCGAGCGCGAACGCGTCGCCGCCGATACCGGTCATGTGCGGCTCGACGACGTTGAGGACCGCGGCGGTCGCCACCGCCGCGTCCGCCGCCGACCCACCGTCCTCGAGGACGCGCACGCCGACGCGCGCAGCTATCGGATGGCTCGTCGCCACCGCACCGCCCGACGCCATCACCGCGGATCGCCGACTCTCGAAGCGCCACGGGAACCCGAACTCCATACCGTCGTTCGGGACCGACGCGCCTTCAACGATGTGGCATCGGCAGTTCGACGCAGGCTCGGCAACAAGACTTAAACCGTTCCCGTTATAATCCACGCCCAGCCATGTCGGAAACGATAAAAGCCGTCCTGGACCGTGCGATGAGCGACGACTCGTTCCTCCGGACGTTCCGTTCCGACCCCGAGGCGGCGCTCGACGAGTACGACCTCACCGAGACCGAGCGCGAGGCGCTCGTCGCCGGCGACGAGCGTGCCATAAAGGAGATTCTCGCGGCTCCGGGCTCCTCGGGCTACACGCTGCACCACTACTTCGCGCCGTCCAACTGACGGCCCACTCCCCCGAATGCAGATAGACGACGCCCCTATCGACGTGTACGTCGCCGGAACGGGAATGGTCGGCTACCGACAGCTGACGCGCGAGGTCGAGGCCGCGTTCGAGCGCTCGACCACCATCCTCGTCGTCCACCCGCAGGACCTCGTCGTCGACTACCTCCGGCGGGAGTTCGACGCGGACGTGGTCGACCTCTCCTCGGAGTACTCGGAGTCGCGGGCCCGTGGCGAGTCGTACGAGAGCATGGCGGAGCGCGTACTCGACGCGGCGGAAACGGAGCCGCCGGTGACGCTCGCGGTGTACGGCCACCCGATGGTGTTCGTGTCGCCGTCGACGTACGTGCGCCGGCGCGCGCCGGACCGCGACCTCGCCGTCGAGGTGCTCCCCGGCATCTCCTCGATGGACGCCATCTACGGGGAGTTCGGCATCGACCCCGCGGCGAACGGCGTCCAGATGTACGAGGCGACCGATCTCCTCCTCCGGGAGTTCGACCTCAACCCGGACGTGCCCGCGATGGTGTGGCAGGTCGGGACCGTCGAGACCGTGCTCCACTCGACCGACGACAGCGCGCCCGGGCGGTTCACGCGCCTCCGCGAGTACCTCCAGGAGTTCTACCCGGACGACCACGAGGTGTCGCTGCTGAGCGCGTCGACCTACCCGGTGACGGACGGCGAGCGGCTGACGTTCCCGCTCTCCAAGTTCGAGTCGATGCACGACCGGATCACGCCGGCGCAGACGCTCTACGTCCCGCCGGTCCGCGACCGGCCCGTCCGGAACGAAACGCTGGAGGCGAAACTCGACTCCTGCGAGCACTTGGAGCAGATCACTCGCCGCGACGATGACGGGTCGTAGCGGCGCGCTCCGGGACCGGCTTCCCGACCCGCTCCGCGAGCGCGGCTTCGTGGCGCTCTGGCTCGCGGAGGGCGTCTCGCGGATCGGCGACGGCGTCCACGAGATCGCCATCCTCTGGCTCGTCTACGAGGTCACGGGCGACCCCGTGTTGCTGTCGCTCGTCGT
>CAZYYH010000376.1:0-2255 GCA_964651725.1 uncultured Halobacteriales archaeon
CGTCCTGCCCGGGGAGGAGCGCCATCTCGACGTAGACGTAGCACTGGCGGTCGTCGACGGGTGTTACGTCCGAGGCATGGACGGCGTCCATCGCGTCGAGCGCGTCCCGGAGTGCGTCGATGTCGCCGACCACTACGGAGAGGAAGGCAACAACGCCGTCGTCCTCGTCGACGTGCCACGTCAGGAGTTCCTCGCGCCCGACCCCCTCCAGATCGACGGAATCGGGGATGGGAACCTGCATCTCGGATGGGAGCCGGAGGGTGACGTCGACGGACTGCACGTCCGTGAGACTGGCGGCCCGACATAAAAGCGTTCAGCCGTTCACGGCAACGGCGACGACGATTCCGCCCCGACGGTCACGTATGTCCGACTCCAGTTCGGCGACGGCCGCGGAGCGACGACGCACGGACGCCGAGGACGGATCGCAGCCGGGCGGGACGGCGGACGCCTCGACGCCGCCGGGCCCGGACGGCCTGCCGCTGGTCGGCAGCACGGTCGCCGCCGCGCGCGACGGTATCGCGTTCGGCGAGTCCCTCGCCGAGTACGGCGACGTGGTGGGCTACCGCGCGTTCGGCCAGTCGTTCGTCGCCGTCTTCGACCCCGCCGTAGTGGAGGCCGTCCTCGTCTCGCGCAACGACGAGTTCCGCAAGGGCGAGTTCGAGCAAGCGTTCGGCGAACTCCTCGCACCCGACGGCCTCGCGTTCACGGAGGGCGAGCGATGGCGGAATCAACGTCGACTCCTCCAGCCCGCCTTCACTCC
This sequence comes from uncultured Halobacteriales archaeon, assembly GCA_964651725.1. Taxonomy (GTDB): domain Archaea; phylum Halobacteriota; class Halobacteria; order Halobacteriales; family Halobacteriaceae; genus CAZYYH01. The sequence continues at coordinate 761 of CAZYYH010000376.1, forward strand.
GGACCGCGTCCGGTCGTACGCCGACGCGATGGTGGCGGCCGCCGCCGACAGCGCGGACGGCTGGGACGACGGCGCGGTCGTCGCGCTCCGCGACGAGTGTGCGACGCTGACGCTCCGCATCCTCGCACGCACGCTGTTCGACCTCGACTTCGACGGGGCGCGGGCGAGCGTCGTCCGCGACGCCGTCGAGGCCATCGCGGACTACACCGACGCGATGGGCCTGCTGTCGGTGCTCCCCGATTGGATGCCGACCCCGGTCGAGCGCCGGTACGAGCGCCGGATGGCCGCGCTCGACGATCTCGTGGCGACGCTGGTCGCCGAGCGCCGGGCCGAGTCGGAGGACCGCGACGACCTCCTGACGGTCCTGCTCGACGCCGGGAACGATGGTGGGATGGACGCCGACGCCGTGCGAGACCAGCTCGTCACCTTCCTGTTCGCCGGCCACGAGACCACCGCGACCGCGCTCACCGCGGCCGTCTGGCTGCTCGCCGGCCGCCGGGACGCCCGCCAGCGCCTCGACGCCGAGCTCGACGGAGTCCTCGGCGGCCGTGACCCCGGATTCGACGATCTCGCCGACCTCGACTACACCGCGGCAGTCGCCCGCGAGGCGCTCCGGCTCCACCCGCCCGCGTTCGCCGTCTACCGCCAGCCCCGGGAGGACACCACCCTCGGCGGCTATCGCGTCACGAGCGACCAGGTCGTCCAGCTCTCTCCGTACAACGTCCACCGCGACGACCGGTGGTGGGACGCGCCCGACGAGTTCCGGCCCGAGCGATGGCTGGGTGAGGACAGCGACCGCCCCGAGTACGCCTACTTCCCGTTCGGCGGTGGCTCCCGCCACTGCATCGGCATGCGGTTCGCGATGACGGAACTGAAGCTGACGCTGGCGACCCTGGCGCAACGCGCCCGCTTCGAGCGGGTCGGCGGCTTCGACCCCGCGATGCGGACGACGCTCGACCCGGGCGACGTTCGGGTGCGGGTCGAGAAGCCGTGAGGAACTGGTCGCTGGAAGCGAGTGTAACTGGTAGCCCGAAAGCCCTCGCGCGCTGAACTCGCGCGGACCGCGCTGCGCGCTTCGCTCGCTCCCTCCGGTCGCTCGCTCCAGTGCTTGCGGGTCCGTGCTTCGTTCAGCCCACTCGCCCTTTCAGTCCGCCAGGCCGTCGGCTGGTCTGTCGGGCGATTCGACGTGGAGAACTCGGTCGGCTGCTACCGACTCAGAACCGGTCCGTGCGCCCCGCGGTCGTCCACGCGTTCGTCGGTGCACCTTCGGGCACTCGCACGCTGCGCCGGCCTTGGAGGCCCGAGACGCGCCCGGCGAACGTCCAGCGCCGGCCGTCCCACGACTCCTCGTTCTCCTCGTCGGCTGCCGCTCTCGCCGCGGCCTCGGCGTCGAGGTGGGCGGAGACGGCGGCGGCGATGGCCGCGGCCTCCGCGTCGGTCGCGTCGTCGGGCACGTCGAGGTCGTAGCTCGCTGCCATCACAGGGGGATGTTGCC
>CAZYYH010000377.1:0-2249 GCA_964651725.1 uncultured Halobacteriales archaeon
GAGGCGGCGGACGACGCGGGCGTGCTGGTGTGGCAGGACCTGCCGCTGACGGGCGACGGCGGGTTCGACGCGGCGCGGGCGAAGGAGGTGGCGGAGGGCGTCGCGGACGCGACGGCGAACCATCCGAGCGTGGCGGCGTTCGGGGTACACGACGACCCGGTGGACGTGACGGACGGGCTGGCGGGCGCGTCGCTCGCGCGGTGGCGGCTGCGGTGGCGCGCATGGCGCGCGGGCTACGACCGGAGTGCGGCCGAGGCGGTCGCCGACGCGCTCCCGGACCGGCCGACGTTCCCGGTGGTCGGCGGGCCGGGCGTCGACGCGGACGCGGCGGCGATGTACCCGGGCTGGCGGTTCGGCGACGCGGACGAGGTCGGGTGGCTGCTCGACTGGCAGCCCGACCTCGGGAGCGTGGTGGCGGCGTTCGGCGCGGGCGCGCTGGCCGAGGCCGACGGCGCGGACGCGGCGTGTTTCGACGCGGACGCGCACGAGGCGCACGTCGACGACGGCGTCGAGGCGTCGCAGGCGTACCAGGCCCGCGTGGCGAAGACGGTGGCGGAGCGGCTGCGCCGCGACGGCAGCGACGTGGTGGCGGCGTTCGCGCTCCGCGATACGGACGACGGCGCGGGCATGGGCGTGTTCGCGCGCGACGGCACGCCGAAGGCGGCCCGCGACGCGCTCGCGACGGCGTTCGAGCCGGTGCAGGCGGTGCTCGACGCGTGGCCCGTGGCGGGCGGCAGCGTCGGTGCGACGGTCGTGAACGACGCGCCGGAGGCGGTCGAGGGGACGCTGTCGTGGACGGCGGGCGAGGAGTCCGGCGAGACGGCGGTCGAGGTGCCGGCGTTCGGTCGCGCGGACGCGGGCGAGGTCGCGGCGCCCGGCGGCGCGGAGCGCGTCGAACTCGCGCTCGACGTGGACGGCCGCGCGGTGACGAACGAGTACCGCGTCGAGTGAGCGGGCAGAACGGCCGACGGGGACGCCGCCGGCAAGTTTCGCACGGATTTCGACGATTGCCGAGCAAGCCTTAAGACATCGTCGTACCACGGGATGGACGATGGAAGCGACGCGACGCGGAATGCCGACGGAGATCAGTTCGACGACCGGGAAGCTCGTCTACCTCTACCTCGACGTCGACGGCGGGGCGACCGTGGAGGAACTCGAAGCAGGTCTCGACCTCGACGGCCTGACCATCTTCGGCGTGCTCGACGCGCTCCGCGAGAAGTCGGTGGTGGAGCGCCGGGGCCGCCGGTACGTTCCGGCGTAGCTACGCCAGCCAGTCGACGACCAGGAGGCCGACGCCCGCGACCACGAGCAGCACGCCGAGCGACGACGTGATCGGCTCCGGGAAGAGGAACAGCGCCGCGCCGACGGCCACGAGCGCGACCGCGACACCCGTCCACGACGCGTCGTCCTCGCCGTACGCCGCGTACTCGTCGCCGGCCTCGTCGGTCACGGCGCGCTGCTCTCCCTCGTCCCCCTCGCGGCCCTCGTCGTACTCCTCGTAGGCGTCCGCGTAGCCGATGGTCCGGTCCTCGTCGTCGAAGCCGTCGTCGTTGCGTGCCATGGTCCGGAGTCGGGCCCGGACACGGTTTAGTACAGGCCACGTATCCGCCGCGCACGGGGCGAAACTCGGACGGAACGATCGGGCGCACTCGCTGCGACACCGGCGATAGCGGGCGTCAGACCGTCGAATCCGCCGAAAACCCGGGCTTACCGGCGAATCGTCGGTCAACTTTAAATACGAGAGCGCGGCCAACTCGTACCGATGCGACGGCTTCGGCGGGCGACGACCACGGGAGTCCGACAGTCCTTTACTCGCACGACGAGGAGGGGATGTGAATGACGGACGGCTGGCGCGACGTCTTCGGGCACGACGAGCCGTACGCCGAGCAGGCGGAGGGCATCGAGACGGCCGTCGAGACGGCGCGAGAGGACGGATTCACCGTCGTCGAAGGGGCGTGCGGGACGGGGAAGACGATGATGGCGCTCACGGCGGGCGTCCACCTCGTGCGCGACCCCGACAGCGACTACGAGCGCGTGCTGGTGCTCACGAGCGTAAAACAGCAGCTCCGCCAGTTCGAGGCGGACCTCCGGACCATCAACGACGGCCTCCCCGAGGACTGGCGGCCGATCACGGGACTGACGCTCGTCGGGAAGGCGGACGTCTGCCCGTACCGCCGGGAGAACGCGGCGGGTATCGACGGCTCGAACGTCTACGACCGGTGCGAGACGCTCCGGGAGAAGACGCGGCT
>CAZYYH010000378.1:0-2232 GCA_964651725.1 uncultured Halobacteriales archaeon
CCGAAGTTCTTCATCGCCCGCGCTATCGTCCCGACGTTCCCCGGCGTCTCCGCGTCCACAACGGCGACTGCGGGGGTCGTCCGGCTACTCGCTCCGGTCATTCGCCCGTCGGGTACTCCGTGCCGAGGTCCACGTCGCGGAGGTCGACGTTCACCTGCTCCTCGGCCGGGAGTTCGCGGTTCAGCGCCTCCAGGTCCGGCATCTCCGGCTCCGGCACCGCCTCCGGCTCCGTCTCCACGTGCTCGACGCCCACGTAGCCCTCCGGCGCGCGGCTGCCGTCCGCGAACCACTCGTGGAACCGGTCGTCGAACGCCTCGGTGCCACGGTGCTCCTCGCCGCCCGCCTCCAGATACCAGTAGTAGAAATCCGGCTCGTGCTCGCGGCACACCACCACTTCGGACAGCGGCTCGCCGTACACCACCTCGGCCTGGTTCCACTCCTCGGAGCCCTCCTCGCCGTGCGCCAGCCAGCACGCGTCACACCGTGCGTCGTGGATCGCCGCGAGGCGGACCAGGCGGCGGCGTTCGTCCAGCGGCACGTCCTCCAGCGGCCGTAGCTGGCCGTCCGCCGTGAACACCTCGTCCTCGTCGAACCGCCATCCGCGGAGACCGATGCAGACCTTGCCCATTTGCGCGGGGGTTGGGGGTCGGGGCGCTTAAAGGGCGTGAATCCCGGCGGTCCTCGGCTCCCCGTCGCCGCGCGTTCTGCGGATCGCACAGCGAGATGGCGACGGCCGGGCGCGTTCTCGCTTGCGACGCCCGGGGTGGACTACTCCTCCTCGGCGCGCTCCACGCCCGTCACCTCGAACCGCGCGCCCACGTCGGCGTCGGCGAGGCGTATCGACCAGCCGTGGGCGTCCACGATGTCCGCGACGATGGCGAGACCGAACCCCGTCCCGTCGTCGTCGGTCGAGTGGCCCCACTCGAAGACGGCGTCGCGGCGGTCCGGCGGAATGCCGTCGCCGTCGTCGGCGACGTAGAACCCGTCTTCCCGGCGACCGACCTCGATTGTCACGTCCGGGCCGGCGTGGGTCACGCAGTTCGAGAACAGGTTCTCGAACAGCCGGCGGAGCCGGTCGTCGTCACCGACGACGACGCCGGGGTCGTCGGCGACCTCCAGGGTGGCGTGCGGCCCGACCGTCGTCGACCACGCCCGCTCGATCACCGCTTCGAGCGCCACGGGTTCGCGCGTGACGACCGTCTCGCCCTGCCGGGCGAGCGCGAGCACGTCCTCGATGAGGTCGTCCATGCGGTCGAGCGAACGCGCGGCCGCGTCGAGGTGTTCGCCGTCGCGTTCGTCCCGTGCGAGTTCGACCCGGCCGGAGGCGGCGTTGAGCGGCGACCGGAGGTCGTGCGAGACGACGCCCGCGAACGCCTCCAGCCGGTCGTTCTGGCGTTCGAGCGCGCGCTCGCGCTCCCGGAGTTCGCGCTCCCGGTCGATGCGGGTCAGCGCCGCCGCTGCGTGCGACACCAGGAGCTCCGCGAGTTCGAGGTCCGACTCGTCGAACGACGCCAGCTCCTCGGCGGCCGCCTGGAAGACGCCGTGCTCTCCGACCGGCACGCTGATGGCGGACTGGTACGAGCCTTGGGGGTTGGCGTCCGCGTCGTCCGTCAGGTCGTCGATGCGGTAGGATTCGCCGGTCCGGTAGGTCTTGCCGACGATACCCTCGTCGACCGACATCGTCTCCGGCGAGTCGGTCGGCAGCGCCTCCGAGATGGCGACCGTCCGGAGGTAGCCGTCCTCCTCTACGTCCACGACGCAGTTGTCGAACGCCAGCACTCGCTCGGCTGCCGCGACGGTTCGCTCGCAGACCGCCTCCACCGTCTCGGCGGCTTCGAGGGAGGTGGCGACCTCGTGGAGCGCCTCGATCTTCGCCCGGCTCTCCCGGAGCTGGCGCTCGCGGCGCTTCCGGGCCGTGATGTCGCGGCCTTCCGCGATGAGACCGACGACGTCACCGTCTCCTTCGACCGGGCGCACGGTCACGTCGAGGGCGACGGATTCGCCGTCCGCGCCGTGATTGTCGGCTTCGAAGCGGACGAACTCGCCGTCCGCGGCGCGGTCGATGGCGTCGCGGACCGCGGCGCGGGCGTCGTCGTCGCGCCGCCACCACGGCGTCTCCGCGAACGGCTCTCCCGCCACCTCGTCGTTGGTGGCGTCGACGAACTCCAGCGCCGTCGGGTTGATGCGCTCGACGGTTCCGTCGGGTTCGAGCAGGCCGATGAACGATGTCGG
>CAZYYH010000379.1:0-2227 GCA_964651725.1 uncultured Halobacteriales archaeon
TTATGACCCGGCACGGCATAGGGGTTTCCATGCGGGTTGACATCGTGCCCGTCGGTGAGGTCCCCGCGAACGTGAAGCGGGAGGCGTCGGCCGGCGTGCGGAGCGTCTACGACTGCGACGTTTCGGTACTCCCCTCGCAGACGCTACCGGAGGGCGCGTACGACGACGGTCGGGGCCAGCACCGCGCCGAGGAGTTCATCGAACTCGCCTCTCGCGTTGGCGACGGCGAGAAGACCATCGCCGTCACGACCGAGGATCTCTTCTACCGCCGCCGCAACTACGTGTTCGGGCTGGCGTACCTCGACGGCCGGGGCTGCGTGGTGTCGACTCACCGCCTCCAGACCTCCTCCGACGGCGGGTTCTCGGAGCGCCGCCCCCAGGACATCTTCGCGGACCGCGTCCGCAAGGAGGTCGTCCACGAGATCGGACATACCCTCGGGCTGGAGCACTGCGACAACAAGCGCTGCGTCATGAACTTCTCGCCGACGGTGCGCGAGGTCGACGTGAAAGAGCAGAACCTCTGCGGGACGTGCCAGCGCCGGCTCGGGTGAGGTCGGCCCTCTCTGCCGCCAGTCGGTACTCGGACGCCGGATTCGGCGGTCGAGACCGGGCCATCCGAACTGTTCTAGTTGCGACTGTACTAATCGTTACTACGACGATTCGGTTGAGGGGCCGGAGCGGTTCCGGCTGCGCCGGATAACAATCCTTATTAATCGAACGCGGTTGGGTTAACATATGACCGTCGTGAGCGTCTCGATGCCCGACGAACTGCTAGAGCGCATCGACAGCTTCGCCGACGACCACGGCTACACCGGCCGGAGCGAGGTCGTGCGGGAGGCGTCCCGGAATCTCCTCGGCGAGTTCGAGGACAAGCGCCTCGAGGACCGCGAACTCATGGGTGTCGTCACCGTCCTGTTCGACTACGAGACCACGAGCGTCGAGGAGCGCATGATGCGCCTCCGGCACGAGCACGAGGGACACGTCGCCGCCAACTTCCACAGCCACGTCGGCGACCACTACTGCATGGAGCTGTTCGTCCTCGAAGGCACCCTGGCGGACATCTCCACGTTCGTCGGCAAGATCCGCGCGACGAAGGACACGCTCACTGTCGACTACTCCGTGACGCCCGTCGACGAGTTCGGCGGCGTCGTCACCGACTGACCGGCCGGTCGCGCGCCACCGGCTCCGCCATCGCCAGCTCCTGGTACTCCGCGACGACAGCCGCCAGCGCGGCGCTCCGGTCGTCGTACGGCCCGTCCTCCGCGGCGAGCGCGTCGAGCAGTTCGAGCTGGCGATCCGGCAGTTTCACCCGCACCGTCGTGTCGTTCCGGGACGTGTCGACCGTCATCACGTCCCGCTCTCTGCGAGGGATACAAATAGCTTGCTACGGTCACAACGCACAGCGGATTCGGTCCATTCAAAAACCCCCGGCGACGTAGCTCGCACGTGTCCCTCTCCGCCCTCCTCGTCGCCCTGGCCGTCTCCCTCGCCCCGACAGTGCTCTTCCTCGGCCTCTGGCGCGGTCTCACGCGGCTCCGCGAGAACGCGCTCCAGCGACACGGCGACGCGTCCGACCTCGGCCAGCCCGCCGGGTCGCGCGCGTCCTCGTCCACGCCGTCGACCGATAGCTCGCCCGCCACCTGTCCCGACTGCGGCACCGACAACGACGGCTACGCGACGTTCTGCGTGGCGTGCCTCCGGAAGCTGTGAACGAAGCGAACCGGCCCGCGTAGCATTCGCACCGTTCCGGCCGGGTGCGCTCGCGCCGTTCGCTCGGGCGGGCGCAGGGCTCGACGCTACCCCGCGTAGTAGTACTCGCCCTCGCGCTTCTGCTCGCGGTCGAGCTGGCTGCCGGGCTTGTTGATTCGGGGGCGGCCGACGCGCTCGTCACGGCGGAACGTGATGTCGAGGTTGGCGAGGAACTCGTTCATGCCGTCGCGCATGCTGGACGCGGGGCTGGCGTGGCCGCGCTCGGCGGGCTCGCCGTCGAACACCATGAGGCGGTCGGAGACCAGGTCGATCATGTAGATGTCGTGGTCGATGACCATCACCGTGGTCTCGCGGTTCTCCGCGAACCGGCGGATGGCGCGCGTGGCGAGCACGCGCTGCTCGACGTCGAGGTGCGCGGACGGCTCGTCCATCAGGTAGAGGTCGGCGTCGCGGGAGAGACACGCCGCGATGGCGACGCGCTGGCGCTCGCCGCCGGAGAGGTCGGTGAGGTTCTGCT
>CAZYYH010000380.1:0-2208 GCA_964651725.1 uncultured Halobacteriales archaeon
CATCTCGGGGACGCCGCAGACGTAGAAGTCGCGGTCGAGGTCGGGCAGCCGGTCGTCGAGATGCGCCTGGACGTGCCCCTCGGGGCCGGCCCACGACTCCTCGGACAGCGAGTACGTGACGTGGAACTCGTCGCGCTCGGCGGCGAACTGGTCGAGCGTCTCGCGGTAGAACAGGTGCTCCCGGTCGGTCTCGCCGAACATGAGGTCGAGCCGGCCGTCCCCCTCGCGCAGGAACTGCTTCGCCATCGCCACCATCGGCGTCAGACCGGTGCCGGACGCGACGAGCGCCACGTCCGCGTCGAGGTCGCGGAGGTAGAGGTCGCTGTCGAGCGGTTCGATCGTGACCGCGTCCCCGGGGTCGCGGTCGTGCATCCACGTCGACGCGGTGCCGTCGGGGTAGCGCTTGATGGCGAGCGTGATGCGGTTCGTCCCGGGGAGCGCCGTCGAGGTGTAGGGCCGGACCACCTCCTCGCCGTCGTCGTCGGTGAAGTGTACCTGCGTGTGCTGGCCGGGCCGGTAGTCGAACGTGTGGTCGTCGGCGTCGAGCACGAACTGCGTGACCGTCGGCGTCATCTCGTGGATGGACGCGACCGTGGTGTCGAGCGTGTCCGCCATCGGAACTCCCGGGCGTGACTGACGGCGTCCTTCGGGAAAACTTCGGCGGGGAGCGTCGCAACGGCCGAGGACTGGATTTAATACATCTCGACGAGAGCCTCCCGCTCGATGGCGCGACAAAGTCTCGAACGCGCACGTCGGCTACGAGACTCGAACGCCGTGCTGGTCGCGCTCGTCGCCGTCACCGCAGCCGTGTTCACTCCTTATGCCACGCTCGTCTCGGATAGCCTGTTCGACTCGAGCGAACCTGTTCTGGTCCTCACGTGGTGGGGTGGAGCCGCGCTCCTTTCGGGGTATGGGACCGTCCACGTACTGGCCGCCCTGGCCGACACTCGCCGGTTCCTCGCCGACCACGGGGCCGAGTACGCGAGCCAGGGGGAAGTGTTCTGCCACGCGCTCGGGCAACGCCTTCTCCCGCTCGTGTTCGTCGGGTTCGCGCTGGTGGTGCTCGCTATCGTCGGACCGGGCGTCGGGGTACCGTTCGCCATCCTCGTGGCGCTCGGCTCGTTCGCAGCGGTGCTCCTCGGCCCGCCAACCGCGATTCCGATGAATCGCCGCGTCTCCGAGCGACTCGCCGAGTACCGCGACGAATGACCGTCCGCTCAGGAAGTCCTGTGCCGTAGACACCGGGAGCTTTTCGTGACGGGGGTGAGTCGGGACGAGCGTGCAACACGCGACGCTGTGTTACCTCCTGCGCGGCGGCAGGGAGGTGCTGCTCATCCGGAAGAAGCGCGGGCTGGGCGAGGGCCTCTACGTCGGTCCCGGCGGGAAGGTGGAGGACGGCGAGACACCCGGGGAGTGCGTCGTGCGAGAGGTCGAGGAGGAGGTCGGCGTGACGGTCCGCGACCCGGAGAAGATGGGCGAGTTCCGGTTCGTGTTCGGCGACGACCCGCGGATGTTCGTCCACGCGTTCCGCGCGACCGAGTTCGAGGGGAAGCCGCGGGAGTCGCCGGAGGCCGACCCGGAGTGGTTCGACGTGGACGCCGTGCCGTACGACGAGATGTGGGAGGACGACCGCTACTGGCTGCCGCACCTCTTCGACGGCGAGACGTTCGAGGGCCGGTTCCGGTTCGACGCCGACGGTGAGGAGTTGCTGGAACACGAGGTGGAGACGGATGTGGAGTTCGACCAGTGACCGAGTAAGTGTTAACGCGGGTCGCTGATCTGGCTGGACGACCGTGGGGAATCACGGAAGTCCCACCCTGCGGCTGGTCGGCCGGCCATAGCCTGTGGTTGGCAAGCCGGCCATCGACGCCGGCTGGTCGGCCAGTCCAAACCGTTCCGGCCGGACGAGGGGGCGCGTCGCTTCAGGGGATTTAAGACCGTCTCGGGGTTCTGTACCGACAATGAGCAACGAACAGGAACTCGGAATCACCGAGAGCAAGGAGCACGCCACGGGCGACTGGTACGCCGAGGTCGTCCGGAAGGCCGAACTCGCGGACTACGCGCCGATGGGCGGGTTCATCGTGACGCGGCCGCGGGGGTACGCGCTCTGGGAGGCGGTCCAGGACAGCCTCGACCGGTGGTTCAAGGAGACCGGCGTCCAGAACGCGTACTTCCCGGTGCTCATCCCGGAGAGCTACCTGGAGCGCG
>CAZYYH010000381.1:0-2202 GCA_964651725.1 uncultured Halobacteriales archaeon
ACGACTGCTGGCGGCGCGACCACGCCGACCACGCGCTGTTCGACGCGGTGACGCGTTGCGGGGCGGTCACGCCCCTGACCTCCATCTTCCCGTCGGAGACCTCGGCGGCGATGGTCACGGTCCACACGGGACACACACCGGCCGAGCACGGCCTGTTGAGCTGGGACGTCTACCTCGACGATTCCGGAGTCGTAGTCGAAGGGGTGCCGTTCAAGCAGAAGGGCGGGAGCGTGGGCGACGCCGCGGACGTGCTCGACCCGGGCGATCTGTTCGACGCCGAGCCGATCTACCCGGCGCTGCGCGACGCGGGCGTGACGCCGCACGTCGTCCAACCCGAGGTGACGCTCGGGACGCCGTTCGCCGAGGCGACGCTGGCGGGAAGCGAGCGTCACGGCTGGGACGACCTCGACGGGATGGCGGCCGAGATTCGCGGGGTGCTCGAATCGGCGACCGAGCCGACGTACTGCTACGCCTACCTGCCGCACATCGACGCCGCGTCGCACCAGGAGGGCACCGAGTCGGCCGCGTACCAGCAGGCACTCGCCGACATCTCGGCGAGCGTCCGGCGCGAACTCGGCGGGACGCTCGACTCCGGCGTGGCGGAGCGGACGCTGCTCGTCGTGACCGCGGACCACGGTCACGTGAACACCGACCCGCCGACGAACGTGGACCTGCTCGCCGAGCATCCGTTCGTGGGTGACGCGCTCCGGCGAGACGGCGACGGCGGGCGGGTGCCGCCGACGGGCAATCCACGGGTGACCCACCTCCACCTCGAACCAGGCCGGCGGGACGAGGTCCGGCGGCGGCTCGACGCCGAGATGGACGCGTTCGTGCTCCCCGGTGACGAGGCCTTGTCTAGAGGTCTGTTCGGCCCGGAGCCGGGCGGCCTGGCGGAGCGCCGGTGCGGCGACGTGGTGCTCACGCACCGCGACAGCACCGTCTGGTACGACGACGGCAAGGAGAATCTGGAGAAGGTCGGCCAGCACGGCGGGCTGACGCCGGAGGAGATGCTGGTGCCGTTCGGGGTCGCGCCGCTGTCGGCACTCGACGGGTAGAAGCGGGCGAGGGAGAACGGACCCGGGGTGGGCGTCGACGTGGCAGGGCGAAGCCCTCCATGACGCCCCGTCGGATGGCCGCGGCCGGGCGTCGGGTTCGGCTACTCCTCGGTGAGCACGTCGGGGAGGAAGAGGTCCTCGCGCGCGGTCACCACGTCCTCGTGTTCCACCAGGGTTTCGAGGATGTCGCGGACGCCCTCGCGGAACGTCACGCCCTGGCCGCCGATGAGGTCGGCGTAGCGGTCGTTCTCCATCTCCATCTTGTGCGTCTCGTCCTCCTCGCGGGGGTTCTCGAAGTGCTCGACGGTGACGTCGAGGCCGAGGTCCTGTGCCTCGTCGGCGATGGTCTCCGCGATCTCGACGATGGAGATGGCGCGCGTGACCTGGTTGTACACCGTGAGGTCGCCCGGGCGGTCGTCGGGGTCGCCGACGGCGAGGCGCGCGAGGCCCTCGACGGCGTCCTCCAGGCTGACGAACGGCTTGCGCTGCTCGCCCCTGCCGTAGACGGTCATCGGGTAGCCGGCGACCGCCTGCGCGGCGAACCGGTGGGCGACGACGCCGAAGTAGTAGTCGAAGTCGAACCGGGTGGCGAGCCGGTCGTCCTGCTGGGTCTCCTCGGTGCCGACGCCGTACGTGATGGCGGTCCGCACGTCCGAGACGGGGAGGCCGAACTGCGTGTTGGCGAGCCGGAGGTTGGCGGCGTCGTGGCTCTTGGTGAGGTGGTACCAGCTGCCCGCCATCGCGGGGAACGGCACGTCGTCGCGCTCGCCCTGGTTCTCCATGACGGCTCCGCCCTCGGGGATGGGGAACTCGGGTGCGCCGTACACGCCGGTTGTCGTCGTCTCGACGAGGTGGGTGTCGCCGAGACCGTTCTCGTGGAGGCCCCACGCGAGGTTGCGCGTGGCCTGCATGTTGTTGTGCTGGGTGTAGTTCGCGCGCTCGCCGTTGATCTGGGAGTACGGCGCGGAGGGCTGTGCGGCGCAGTGGACGACGGTGTCGGGTTCGTGGACGGTCAGCACCTCGTCCACGAACGACCGGTCGGTGAGGTCGCCCTCGACGAAGGAGAGGTTCGAGAGCCCGAGGACCTCCTCGGCCGCCTCGATGCGCTCCTGCATGTGCGCGATGGGCTGGGCGCTTCGAGAGCCGA
>CAZYYH010000382.1:0-2188 GCA_964651725.1 uncultured Halobacteriales archaeon
GGGCGTCGTACTGCCGCAGGTCGCCGACCTGGAGCGCCACGTCGGCGTCGCTCTCGCGGTAGGCGTCGAGGAGCGCCTCGCGGTTGTCGGCGTCGTCGGCGTGGGCGTCGCCGAGGACGAGCACACCGGAGCGTCGGCCGCGACCGGCGTAAGGGTTCGGGGCAACGTGGGAGGCCAGTCAGTGGAATCGCAGTCCCGAGTCCTACCGGACGCCGTCGACCTGCACGAACACCCGGTCGTTCCACGGGTTCTCGAACGCGGGCGGCGTCCGAGTCCACGGGCGCGCGGCTGTTCGGCCATAGACCGAGCGAGCGACGAGCGCACGCCGACGGCGAACGGGCACACCGGATCACGATGCGTTACGCGGAGTGACGCCGTCACTCGACGGGGAACCGCAGCAGCCCACCCACCCCGCCGAACGCCTCCCGGAACCGCTCGCCGTCCTCGAACCCGGTCGAGACGACGACCACGTCGCCGCCCTCGCCCTCGGCGCGCTCCTCGAACTCGCGGACGGCGTCGGCCGGGAGGTCGGCGGAGACGAGCAGCGTGTCGACCGCGCCGTACTCCAGGGCGTCGGCGGTCTCCTCCTGGCCGTACACCACGTCGTCGCCCTCGTCGATGGCGCGGAAGAACCGGTCGAGCGCGTCGCGCTCGCGCCGCGTGCGGTCGTCGTCGACGGCCTCGCTCGCCCGGTCGGCGAGCTGGCGGAGGCCCTGCTCGGACGCGTACTCGACGCCGAACGTGCCGCCGACGAGCCGGTCGCGGAGGCGGTAGTCGAGGAACTCGCCGTCGCGGAAGTCATCGACGGTGACGGTGGTGCCGCCGAGCAGCAGGCCGTCGACGCCGTCGTCCTCGCCGTCCTCGCCGCCGTCGCCCTCTCCGGCCGCATCGCCGAGAAACGCGCGCTCGGCCTCGTCGGCGACCGTCTCGAAGAACTCCCGCTTCGCGCGCTCGCGGTCGCGCTCGAACCGGTCGGCGGACTGCCCGCCCTTCCGCGTCTTCCCCGGCACGCTGCTCTCGACGGTCTCCACGACCTCCACGCGGTCGCCGCGAAGGCGGCCGAGCGCCGCGCCGCCGCGCTCCACGACCAGCAGGCCGTACGTCGCGTCCGGCCGGGCGACTCCTTCCAGGGGCGCGGTGTCGAAGCGGTTCTCGACCGCGAAGACGGACTCGGGGACCGACGACGGGAGGTCGTCGAACGCGTGCTCGGTCAGGTCGCCGTCCACGACGCCGACGTAGACGACGAGACCGTGCTCGGGCGTGCGGTCGTAGCCGTGGAGGACGTGGACGGTGCGTTCGAGCGCCTTCCGGCGCGGCCGCGACGAGCCGTCGTCGAGGTACTCGGCCTCGGCGCGAGCCTCCTCGACGCGCTCCAGGGCTTCGCCGACGGGTTCGTCGGGCGGCACGGCGACGGTGACGAGCACGTCGCCGTCGGCGGACGCCTCGGCGACCGCGTCGATGCGCTCGCGCAGTTCGAAGGATGCGGTGGCCATCGGAAGGTGCTCGGGTACGCCGCGCGCCCGGTTGAACGCGGGGCCTACGTGATTGGGCGGCGGAGCCGCCGTGGTCACGAGCCGGGAACGAACCGGTAAGCGCCGCTTTGGGGTGCGCGTCCGTAGCCGGTCGCATGGATCGCACGCAGTCGAGCGGGGTGGGCGTGCTCGCGCTCCGGATAGGGCTCTATCTCGCCGTCGCGGGCGTCCTCGGCGCGGTGGGGGTGGCGACGGCGGGCTACCTCGGTGCCGTCGCGGTCGTCGGCGGCGTCGCGCTCCTCGTCGGCGGCGGGGGCGAAACGCTGCTCGTTCCCGGGCTCGCGCTCGTCGGCGTCATCGGCGCGGGCGCGTCCGCCGTCGGCGTGATGGACGCCGCGCGCCGCGCCGACCGCGCGCTCGTCGCCGCCGCGACGCCGCCGTCGCCCGTCGAGCGCGCCCGCCGCGAGTACGTCCGCGACGAGATCGGCGAGCGCGAGTTCGAGCGGCGCGTCGAGCGCGCGCTGGCGGCGGAGCGACGGCGGGAGCGCGAGCGCGGGCGGGAACGGCGGCGTCGGTAGACTACCCGACGTACGACTCGATGGCGCGGGCGGCGCGCTCGCTCGCCCGTCCGTCCATCGGGACGCCGAGGCGGTCGAGCCACTCGTCGCGGCGGTCGGCGGCGTCGGGCGGCAGGCCGTTCCGGTAGAGGTCGTCCA
>CAZYYH010000383.1:0-2187 GCA_964651725.1 uncultured Halobacteriales archaeon
CGAGGCCGAGTTCCCACGGCACCCCGGCGTGCTTGATGGACGTGCGCGGGCTGGCTCCCGTGCCGCCGGAGTGCCCGGAGACGTGCACCACGTCGGCGTTCGCCTTCGCGCAGCCGGCGGCGATGACGCCGACGCCCGCCTCCGCGACGAGCTTCACGTTCACGTCCGCCTCGGGATTCGCCGCCCGGAGGTCGTAGACGAGCTGTTTGAGGTCCTCAATCGAGTAGATGTCGTGCTGCGGCGGCGGCGAGATGAGGCCGACGCCCGGCACCGAGTGGCGCACCCCAGCGATCATCTCCGTCACCTTGTGTCCGGGCAGGTGGCCGCCCTCGCCGGGCTTCGACCCCTGCGCCATCTTGATCTGGAGTTCGTCCGCCGCCGCGAGATAGTCGCTCGTGACGCCGAACCGCCCGGACGCCACCTGCTTCACCGCGCACTCGCGCTCCGTGCCGAACCGCTCCGGCGGCTCGCCGCCCTCGCCCGTGTTCGCCTTCCCGCCGACGCGGTTCATCGCTATCGCGTTGTTCTCGTGAGCCTCCGGCGAGAGGCTGCCGAGGCTCATCGCCGCCGTCGAGAACCGGGTCACGATCTCCTCGACCGGCTCCACCTCATCGACGGGCACGGGGTCGCGCTCCGAGTCGAAGTCGAGCAGCCCGCGGAGCGTCTGGAGCTTCGAGGACTGGTCGTTCACCTGCTCGGCGAACGCGCGGTACTCATCGTAGTCGCACTGCCGGACCGCGCGCTGGAGCGCGCCGACCGTGTTCGGGTTCCACTGGTGGGCGATTCCGGACGAGCGGTGTGCGAACTCGCCCCGGCGCTCCAGGTCGGCGTCGCCGTCCCACGCCGCCGCGTGGCGCTCGCGGAGGTCGCCCTCGATCTCCGCGATTCCCGCCCCGCCGGTCCGCGCCGGCGTCCCCTCGAAGTACTCCGCGACGAACTCGTCCGCGAGGCCGACCGCCTCGAAGATCTGCGCGCCCTGGTAGCTCTCCACCGTCGAGATGCCCATCTTCGACATGGTCTTCCGGAGGCCCGCTTCGAGCGCGCCGACGTACGCCGAGACGGCCTCGTCGGCGTCCGGGCCGTCCGCCCCTGCCACCAGGCCCTCGATGGTGCGGTACGCGAGGTACGGGGAAACGGCGTCCGCGCCGTAGCCGACGAGCGTGGCGACCTGATGCACCGTGCGGGGTGCGCCCGACTCCGCGACCAGGCCGACGCGCGTCCGCAGACCCTCTCGCACGAGGTGGTGGTGGACGCCGCCGACGGCCAGGAGCGCCGGCACCTGGACGCGGTCCGGCCCCATTTCTCGGTCCGACAGCACCACCACGTCGTGGTCGGCCTCGACCGCCTCGACCACGTCGGCGCGGACGCGCTCGACGGCGGATTCGAGGTCGGAGTCGGGGTCGTAACTGAGGTCCACCGTCGCCGACGACAGTCCGTTCTCGCGGTTCCCGTCCGCGTCCAGGTCGCGGACGGCGGCCGTCTCGGCGTCGGAGAGGACCGGCGAGTCGAGCACGAGCTGGCGGGCGTGGCCCGGGGACTCGTCGAGCAAGTTGCGCTGCCGGCCGAGCCGCGTCTCCAGGCTCGTCACGAGTTCCTCGCGGATGTCGTCGAGCGGCGGGTTCGACACCTGCGCGAACAGCTGCCGGAAGTACGAGGACAGCGGCCGGTCGAACTCGGAGAGCACGGACAGCGGCGTGTCGTCGCCCATCGACCCGACGGGGTCCGCGCCGGTGCGGGCCATCGGCTCCAGGAGTTCGTCGAGTTCGTCGTGCGTGTAGCCGAACGCCGCCTGGCGCGCGCGGAGGTCGTCGACGGCGGGCGTCGGTCCCGCCCCCTCGACCGGGAGGTCGTCGCCCCGCAGCTGCTCGCGCTCCACCCACTCCGCGTACCGGTCGTCCGCGAGATCCGCGAACACCTCGTCGTCCGGGACGACGCGACCCTCCTCGGGGTCGGCGAGGAACAGCTGGCCGGGTTCGAGCCGGCCGCGCTCCCGGATCTCGGACGCTGGCGTGTCGAGCGCGCCGACCTCCGACGCCATCACGAGCCGGTCCCCTTCCGTGACCTCGTATCGGCACGGCCGGAGGCCGTTGCGGTCGAGCACCGCGCCGACGCGCTCGCCGTCGTTCGCAATCACGAGCGCCGGGCCGTCCCACGGCTCCACGAGCGACGCGTGGAAGTCGTAGAACG
>CAZYYH010000384.1:0-2184 GCA_964651725.1 uncultured Halobacteriales archaeon
GAGAACTTCGTCCGCCACCTGCTCTCCGCGGAGGCCCAGGAGTTCTTCGCCACGCGCACGTTCGCGTACCCGATGATCCCCGAGGTCGAGCCGGTCGGCGGCCTCCCCACCATCGAGGAACTCGACCCGCCCGACGTCTCGCTGGCCGAACTCTCCGACCTCGAACCCACGCTGGAGCTGATGCGGGAGGTGGGCGTGCTCTGATGGGCGCGACGGACGTCGAGCGCCTCGTCGAGCAGGCGGGCGAGGCCGAGGAGGACGACGCCGACCACCCGCTCGGGCTGACGCTCGTGAGCGCCGCGGTCGCCGCCGCCGTCCTCTTCCCGCTCACGTGGCTGTTCGTGCGCGCCGCCGACATCGGCGTGCAGGGCGCGCTCGACCTGCTCGCCCGCCCGGCGACAGTCGACGTGCTGGTGAACAGCGTCGCGCTCGTCGCCGCCGTCACCGTCGGCTCCGTCGTCGTCGGCGTGCCGCTCGCCGTCCTCACCGTCCAGACCGACCTCCCCGGCCGCCGGTTCTGGACGGTCGCGGCCTCCCTCCCCCTGGTCGTCCCGAGCTACATCGGCGCGTTCGCGTTCGTCTCCGCGTTCGGCCCACACGGCGTGCTCGCCGACCTCCTCGCGCCGCTCGGCGTCGAGTCCATCCCCACCATCTACGGCTTCCGGGGCGCGGCGCTCGTCCTCACGCTGTTCACGTATCCGTACGTGTTCCTCACGGCTCGCGCCTCCCTGCTCTCCTTCGACGCGACGCTCGTCGAGGCCGCCCGCACCCTCAACCACTCGCGGTGGCAGGCGTTTCGGACGGTCACGCTCCCCACCATCCTCCCCGGCATCACCGCCGGCTCCCTCCTGGTCGCGCTCTACGCGCTCTCGGACTTCGGCACGCCCGCCATCATGCAGTTCGACGTGTTCACGCGCATCATCTACGTCGAGTACAACGCGTTCGGCCGCGAGTTCGCCGCGCTGCTCTCGATTCAGCTCCTCGCCGTCACCGCCGTCATCCTCGCCATCGAGTCGCGAATCGGCGGCGACACCGCCGGCTACGTCTCGCGCGGCGCTCGCCGCCCGAACCGGATCGACCTCGGCGCGTGGAAGCTGCCCGCGCTCGCGTTCTGTGCGGCCGTGGCGACGCTCACGCTCGTCGTCCCTGTCGGCATCCTCGGGCTGTGGCTCACGCGCGCCGGCCCGGGCTACACCGGAGCCGGCTTCGCGTTCGAGTGGGCGTACGCCTGGAACTCGGTGTCGGTCGCCGCGCTCGCCGCGGGCGCGGCGGTCGTCCTCGCGCTCCCCGTCGCGTACCTCTCCGCGCGATACCCGTCCAGGCTCTCCACGCTCGTCGAGCGCGCGACGTACGTCGGCTACGCCGTGCCCGGCATCGTGCTCGGCCTCGCGCTCGTCTACTTCGGCTCGTCGTACGCGCCGGCGCTGTACCAGACCATTCCGCTTTTGGTGTTCGCGTACGTCGTGCGGTTCATGCCGCAGGCTGTCGGCGCGGTGCGGTCGTCCGTCCTCCAGGTCGACCCCGCGCTCACCGAGGCGGCGCGCGCGCTCGGCCACGACCCCGGCGTGGCGTTCCGGAAGGTCGTGCTCCCGCTCATCGCGCCCGGCGTCGTCGCCGGCGCGGCGCTCGTCTTCCTCACCACCATGAAGGAGCTGCCGGCGACCCTGCTCCTGCGCCCGACGGGCTTCGACACGTTCGTCACCTACATCTGGCGCGTGCAGGGCGCGGGCTACTACGGCCAGGCCGCCGTGCCCGCGCTCGTGCTCGTCGCCGTCTCCGCGCTCTCGATGGTCGTGATACTCGCACGGGAGGGAGACGATGTCAGGTGAACTCACGGCCGACCCCGCTTCCATCCCCGACGCCGAGTCCGCCGAGCCGGTGCTGGAACTCGACGGCGTCACCCGGCGCTACGGCTCCGAGGTCGCCGTCGACGAACTCTCGCTCTCGGTGCGCGAGGGCGAACTCCTCACGCTCCTCGGCCCGTCGGGCTGCGGGAAGACGACGACGCTCCGCGTGATGGCCGGCCTGGAGCGCCCGGACGGCGGGGAGATCAGGCTCGCCGACGAGTCCGTCGCCGGGAACGGCCGGTTCGTCCAGCCCGAGGACCGCGGCGTCGGCCTCGTCTTCCAGGAGTTCGCGCTGTTCCCGCACCTCACCGTCGAGGAGAACGTCGCGTTCGGCCTC
>CAZYYH010000385.1:0-2170 GCA_964651725.1 uncultured Halobacteriales archaeon
ACGTGGGGCGTCGGCCTCGCCGCGGCGGGCGTCGCCGGCACGATGGTGACGACGTTCCAGCCCGTCCAGCCCGAACTCACACCGACGACGTGGACGCTCATCGCGTTCGCCGCCGTCGCGCTCGGCGGCTTCGGGAGCGTCCTCGGGGCGGTCGCCGGCGGCCTCGTCATCGGCCTCGTCGAGCACGTCGGCGCGGTACTGCTGAACCCGTCGTTCAAGGAACTCTACGTGTTCGTGGTGTTCATCGGCGTGCTGGTGCTGAAACCCGAGGGCATCCTCAACTGGGGTGAGTCGTGATGGCGGTGGACACCGGCGTCGACCGCGTCACCTCGGCCTGGCACGGGCTCTCGAAGCGCCAGCGTTACGCGCTCTACGCCGCCGTCGGACTGGCACTCGTCGCGGTCCCGCTCCTGACGGACGACTCGTTCGTGCTCAACGTGTTCATCTACATCTTCCTGTTCGCCGCGCTCGGCCACGGCTGGAACCTCATCGGCGGCTACGCCGGCCAGGTGTCGCTCGGCCACGCCGTGATGTTCGCCGCCGGCGCGTACACCACCGCCATCCTGTTCGTCTACTACGGACTGACGCCCGTCGTCGGCCTCTGGCTCGGCGCGCTCGTCGCCACCGCCGCCGGGCTGGTGCTCGGCGGCGTCACGTTCCGTCTCAGGTACCACTACTTCGCCATGGCGACGCTCGCCGCGGCGCTCATCGCCCGGGTCGTGTTCTTCCGGTGGGACTTCGTCGGCGGCGCGACCGGCATCGAGTACCCGCTCGGCCGGCTCGGCGACCTCTCCGCGCTGATGTTCCGGGAGAAGCTCCCGTACTACTACATGACGGGCGCGTTCACCGCGCTCGTGACGCTGCTGGTCTACCGAATCGACCGGTCGAAGCTCGGCGTCTACCTCAAGGCCGTCAACATGGACCAGGAGGCGGCGGAGAACGCGGGCATCGACGCGTTCCGCTACAAGCTCTACGCGATGGGGCTGTCGTCGTTCGTGACCGGGCTGGCGGGCGGCCTCTACGCCCAGTACGTGCTCTACATCGACCCGATGTCGACGCTCCGCGTGCTCCGGAACATCGACATCATCATGGTCGCCATCGTCGGCGGCGTCGGCACCGTGTTCGGCCCGCTCGTCGGCGCGGCGGTGTTCATCCCCATCCGGGAGTACACCCGCACGGCGCTGAGCGGCTCGCAGACCGGTCTCGACTGGGTGATCTTCGGCGTCATCCTCCTGCTCATCTCGCTGTACCGGCCGGGCGGCATCCTCAACGAGTACACGGGGAGGTGGGGCGAGTGAGCGAGCGCACCGCGGAGCCGTCGGTCCGACCCGACGAGCCGCCGACGTTGGAGATCGAGGGCCTCCGGAAGGAGTTCGACGGCGTCGTCGCGCTCGACGGCGCGAGCCTCGACGTGCGACCCGGCGAGATCGTCGGCCTCGTCGGCCCGAACGGCGCGGGGAAGACGACGCTGTTCAACTGCGTCATGGGGAACCTGGAGCCGACCGCCGGCCGGGTCACGCTCGACGGCGAGGACGTGACGGGGCTGCGCACGCCGGACGTCGTCGACCGCGGCCTCTCCCGCACGTTCCAGATTCCCCGGGTGTTCCCCGAACTCACGGTCAGGGAGAACATGGTGGCGAACCAGGACCACCGCGACGAGGGCCTGCTCGCCACCGCGGTCCGGGGCACCGATTCCGCGACCGACGACCGCATCGACGAACTCCTGGCGTTCGTCGGACTCGCGGGGATGGCGGCGGAGCCGGCGGGCGACCTCTCGACCGGCCAGTCGAAGCTGCTGAACCTCGCGGCGACGCTGCTGCGCGACCCCGAGGTGGTGTTGCTCGACGAGCCGGCAGCGGGCATCAACCCGGGGCTGGTCGAGGACGTCACCGACCTCCTGCTCGAACTCAACGACCGGGGGCGAACCTTCCTGCTCATCGAACACGAGATGGACGTGATCCGGAAAGTGACCGACTACGTGTACGTACTGGCGAACGGAACCAACCTGACCGCGGGCACGCCCGACGAGGCGCTCGACGACCCCCGCGTGCTCGAAGCGTACTTCGGGAGGTAGACGGATGGCGCTACTCGAACTCTCCGACGTGCACGCGGGCTACGGGAAGTCGCTCGTCCTCCAGGGCGTGGACATGGCGGTCGAGGAGGGCGACGT
>CAZYYH010000386.1:0-2166 GCA_964651725.1 uncultured Halobacteriales archaeon
CGAACGTCAGGTAGCCCGTGTGCCCGACGCCCTTCGTGGACGGCCGCGAGCCGCGCTCGTCGAAATCCATCCGGCGCTGGATCGTCTCCACCGTCTCCACGCCCGCCAGTCCCGCGTCCCACGCCGCTCCGTGCACCTCGCGCGTCGCCTCCACGAACGGCGAGTACACCGCGACGAACCCGCCAGGGACGAGGAGATCGGGCGCTCGCTCCACGACCGCCGGCGCGTCCTGCGTGTCCAGGGTCACCACGTCGAACTCGCCGAGATCGTCCAGATGCTCGGTCACGTCGCCCGCGCGCACGTCCACGCTGTCCTCGGCGTTCCCGAGCCGCATGTTCTCTCGGGCCACCTCGGCGAACTCCGGGTCGCGCTCGAACGTGACGACCGACGCCCCGGCCCGGCCGAGGTACGCCGCCAGCACTCCGGTCCCGGTTCCGGCGTCGAGCACGCGGTCGCCCGCCGCCACGCCCGTCTCGCCCATCACCAGTCCGACGTCTCGCGGGAGCATCGGCGCGCCCGTGCGCTCGAAGTGATGGAAGAGGTCGGGGCCGCGGAGCGCGCGGACCGAGAATTCCTCGCCGAGATGCGTCGTCAGCACGTTCCCGGGTGCGGCGTCCGCCGGCACCTCCAGCACGCCGAGATCGGTGTGGAGTTCCTCGCCCGGCTCCACGAGGAACTCGCGGTCGCCGCGAACGACGAGAAGCGTCACTCCAGCCGAGAGATGGCGGCGGCGAGGTCGCCGTTCTCGGCTTCGAGCGCCTCGCGTGCCTCGTCCTCGCCCGCGCCCGTGCGCTGAGCGACGAGTTCGACGTCGCTGTCGGGGATGCCCGACTCGCCATCGTCGTCGTCGTCACCGGCCGCCAGCTCCCCGGCGTCCTCGCCCGCCGACCCGTCCGCGCCGCGGACCTCGGGATCACCGATCACCTGATAGGTCTCCTGGCCCCGGGCGTCCATCTTCGTGACGTCCGCGTTCGAGAACACGAGTTCGTCCCCGTCGGTCGTGCGGATGACGACCTCGGCGGCGTCGATCTCCTCGACGTCGATACCCATCTGTTTCATCATCTGCTTCATTTTGCGGGGGTTGAGCCCGCCACCTCCTCCGAACATACCCGGAGCGTCGCACTGCTCGGGCAAAAACGTGCGGGTTCCCTGGATAGCGGCGGGTGCATAAAAAGGAGCCTGGATAGTAAACCAGTGGAGATATCCTCGCCACGCGAGTGCGGAGTGTCAGGGGGAGTATCCGGATGCCGGCGTGTAACAACTGTGAAGAGGTGGTGACGCGCGAGTTCGTCCGAGTGTTCGGCACGGAGGGCGAGGTGTACGCCTGCTCGTCGTGCGCAACCGTCGCCGAACTCGTCGAGGGAGCCGGGGCCGACGAGGGCTACCTCCCGGCGGGCTGATCAGTCCTCGCTCGCGGCGTCGCGGACCTTCACCGCCATCCCCGTGTCGAATGCGGCGATAGCGTCGGCGTCGAGTTCCGCGCGGCCGACCGCGACCAGATGACCGTCGTGGTGGACCACCAGCACCTCGTCGCCGGCACGCACCGCGGGGTCGACGTCGCTCACGAACCTGGCGAAGACGTTCCGGCCGTCGCGGACGTACGGTTCGCTCTCGTCGCCGATCTCGACGCGTGCGGCGGGATGTTCGAGGGCGTCGGCGAGCCGCCGGCCGCCGACGAGCCCGAGCGTGAACCGGCCGTCGCGGCCGACGGAGACGAGGCGGCCGCCGTCCGCGAGATGCACCTGTCGAGGCCGGCCGGAGACCGACCGCCGGATCTCGAGTCGGTCGGCGGCGGGGAACAGGCCGTCGCCCGCGTCTGCACCGAACTGGTAGTCGGCGACCGTCTGGAGGTCCACGACCTCGTCGTCCATGCGGCGGGCTTCGGGGCGGCCGACCGAAAGCGCTTCGACACGTGCCTGTCACTCGTTATCACGCCGCAGTACGGCGGTTTTCGGACGGACTTATTACTCTCTGGCAGCTACGTGACGTCGATGAACGTTACGAAAGTATCGCTCGGACTGGTGCTGCTCGCGGTGAGTAGCGTGATCGTGTTCACGACCGGTATCGCAGACGGCTCGTTCCCCGTGCTCCTCGCGGCCGTCGGGGCGCTCGGTATGGCGGCGGGGACGCTCCTGTTCGGGACCGGCGACGAAGGCCGCCCAGTCT
>CAZYYH010000387.1:0-703 GCA_964651725.1 uncultured Halobacteriales archaeon
GGCGACGACCTCGGCCACGTCTACCCCGGCAGCCAGCGCTCGTTCGACATGATGCAGGCGGCGAGCGAGGTCGCCGATCGCCTCGCCGCCGCCGACCGCGCCCCCGCCGAACTCGGCGTCGCCTGGGACGCCACCGAGTGGCAGCCCGCCGACGGCATCGGCCCGCTCGGCGTGCGCGTCGCCGTCCTCCGCGTCGACGACCGGACCACCGCGTACGTCCTCGTCGACGGCAACAACATGGAGCCCGGCCTCCGCGACCGCATCGTCGACACCGTCGACGCCGTCGACGACCTCGAAGTCATGACCACCGACACCCACGTCGTCAACAAGGTCGAATCCACCAACCAGGTCGGTGAAGCAATCGACAGCGACGACCTCGTCGCACTCGTCCTCGGCCTCGTCGACGCCGCCCTCGACGACCTCGAACCCGTCGAAGCCGGCATGGCGAGCGAGCGCGCCGAAGTCACCGTCTTCGGCAACGACCGCACCGAAACCCTCGCCAGCCACGCCAACGCCGTCATCGCCATGGGCGGCGCGCTCGCCGGAGCCGTCATCACCGCCGTCGTCGCCGTCAGCGTCCTCGTCTTCTTTCTCACATAGGCCCCTTTTTGCGCTGCGGTCGGGCGGCCTTCGGCCGCCCTCCCTCGGCAAAAAGCGGCACCAAAAACCGCTCGTCGCTCCGCTCCGGGGTCGCCGCGGGCGA
>CAZYYH010000387.1:713-2136 GCA_964651725.1 uncultured Halobacteriales archaeon
GGCGACCCACTCCGGTCGCTCCTCGGGGTCGCTCGCTCGCCGCGCTCCGTGCGGCTCGCTCGCGGGTGCTGTGCTAGCCCTCTATGGAACGTCCGGTCGGCTGTCGCTCGGAGAGGACTGCACCGAGAGCCGCGTGTAGAAGTCGGTCGCGTCTACGCCTCGTCGAACAGGTCGTCCACCGCGTCGCGCGCCGCGAGCACCGACGTCTCGACGACCTGCTCCTCGTCCACCGTCTCGTCGGCGGCGTCGAGGTACACGTCCACGTCGAGCACGCCGTCTTCGAACGTCACCGTCACGTCGAGGTCCTCTACGTCCGACTTCGATAGCCGCGAGAAGACGAGTCCCTCGGCGGCGTCGGCGGCCGTCTCGACGACCTCCTCGTCGGTCGGCGTCGCTTCGTCGGTCGGCATCTACGCGCCGCCCGGACCCATGCCGGGACCGCCGGGACCGCCGGCCGCACCGCCGCCGCCGAGCATCTCCTGGAGTTCCTGCTGGAGTTCCTCGAACTGGTCGCGCACGCGGGTCTCCTGCTTCTCCAGCGTCGAGACGCGGAGTTCGAGGTTCTCGACCTTCTCGTTCAGGTCGGCCTCCGCCTCGTCGTACTCCGTCTCGATGAGGAGTTCGCCGACCTCGCGGTACATCGTCGTCCCCTCCTCGATGTCGTCGAGTTCGTCGAGCGCGTTCTCGGTCTCGGTGAGCTGACTGTCGGCCTGCTGTTTCTGCATAGCGACCTGCTGGGCGGTCTCCTGTAGATCCTGCAGCTCCTCGATCTTCTCCTGGGCTTCGGGTGGAAGATTCCCTTGCATACGCCGACCGACGGGGCGCGCACGTAAAAAAGCCCGCTTCTTCGCGTGCGTTCCGGCGGCGGGATTCAGGCCAACACGCAAGGACCTCGCGGTCGAACGGGCGGTATGGACGTGCCGACCCTGGAGACGCCGGAGGGGCTGTTCGAGTACCTCATCGCGGGCATCCTCCTGCTCGCCGCGCTCTTCGGACTGGCGTTCGCGCTCCTCGGCGGCGTCGTCTGAGCGGCGGTTCACGCCCGCGGCTCCAGCCCCTCGAACGAGCGGATCCGCTCGCGCCACGCGTCGGGGAGCGGCCGCGACGACCCGGCGTCGTCCACCGCGACCTGGACGGTCTCGCCGGTGGCGGCCGTCGCGCCGTCCGCGCGCACCGCGTACTCCATTGTGACGGAGGACTCGCCGAGCGACGGCACCCGCGTCGCCACGGTCACGTCGTCGCGGAGTTCGACGGCCTGCCGGAAGTCGAGTTCGAGGTGTGCGAGCACCGTGCCGACCTCGGAGAGCGGGACGTCGAGCACGTCCTCGAAGTACGCGGTGCGGGCGTGTTCGAGGTACGAGGCGTAGACGGCGTTGTTGACGTGCCCCATCGGGTCGAGGTCGCGGAACCGCACGTCCACGTC
>CAZYYH010000388.1:0-2135 GCA_964651725.1 uncultured Halobacteriales archaeon
CGCCCGCGAGCGCGGGGTCCGCGACGCCCGCGATGGCGACCGCGTTCGGCGACGCTTCCAGGTCCTCGCCCACCATCGGGTACTGCCGGTCGTGCCACTCCCAGAACCCCTCGTCGATGACGTACACGTCCGAGTAGCCGGCGTCGATGAGCGCCGCCGCCCGGATCGACGACAGGTGGTGCGGACAGCCACAGTAGCAGACGATCCGGTCGTCCTTCGGCCAGTCGAGTACGGGGTCGTCCGCGCTGCCGCCCGCGGGGCTGAGCACCGCGCCGAGGACGTGCGACCGGTCGTACTGCTGGCTGCCGCGCGCGTCCGCGAACCGCGCCCGCCCCGTCGCGTACCAGTTG
This sequence comes from uncultured Halobacteriales archaeon, assembly GCA_964651725.1. GTDB lineage: Archaea > Halobacteriota > Halobacteria > Halobacteriales > Halobacteriaceae > CAZYYH01. Next base: position 351 of record CAZYYH010000388.1, read on the forward strand.
TACACCGCGTCGATGGGGGCGAGCGGCACGTCCGTCCCCTCCGCGCGCGTCGTCTCGAACCCGTCGGTGTCGTACGTCGTCGGCTCCGGAGCCTCCGAGAACTCCGGCGGGTAGCCGTCCGCCGGCGTCGAATCCGACGGCAGGTCGTCTTCCATCGTCGGCCCCGGGGTACCGGTGGTCGTGGTAGTACCGTCGCCGTCCGACGACAACACGCCGGTACACCCCGAGAGCGCCGACGCCGCGGAACCCACCGCCGCGAGATACGTTCGCCGTCTCATGTTCGTGAAGTGCGACCGGGGAAATAAAGCGTTGTCGCCGTCGGCGGAACGCGCACGACCGACGTCGACTCGACTCCTGCGGTTCCGAACGCCCTGGGGCACGACCCACCAGACAGTTGTACGCGGGCCGAGTGTGTTCGGATATCGATGAAAGCGGTCGTCCCGGCGGCAGGGAAGGGAACGCGTCTTCGGCCACTAACCGAGGACAGGCCGAAGCCGCTGGTCGAGGTGGCGGGCGAGCCGATTCTGGCGCACTGCCTCCGCACGCTCCGGCAGTTGGGCGTGGAGGAGGCCGTAGTAGTGGTGGGCTACCGGGGCGAGGAGATACGGGAGGCGTTCGGGGACGGGTTCGAGGCAGACGACGAAGGCGACGGGATGGGACTTCGCTACGTCGAGCAACCGGAACCGCTGGGACTGGCGGACGCGATCTCGCGGGCCGAGCCGCACGTCCACGACGACTTCGTGGTACTGAACGGGGACAACGTGATGTGCGCCGACTTCGACGGGGTGCTGGCACGGGCGCGGGACCCCTCGGTGGACGGCGTGCTGGTGGTGGAGGAGGTATTGGAGGAGGCGGCGCGCGAGACGGGCGTGGTGGAGACGGTCGGCGGCGCGGAAACTGTCGCAGAGGGGGAGACCCGCGAGGTGCGCGGGGTGGTGGAGAAGCCCGAGGAGCCGCCGTCGCGGCTGGCACAGACCGGACTGTTCGCGCTGCCGGCGGCGACGTTCGAGGCGTGTCGCGCGGTCGAGCCGTCGGCGCGCGGCGAGTACGAACTCGCGGACGCGGTGGAGCGGCTACTCGCGCGTGGCCACCGGTTCGAGGCGGTGGGTCTCGACGGCTGGCGGGTGAACGTGAACCGGCCGGGGGACGTGGCGCGGGCGGAGCGGCGGCTACAGGATGCGTGAGCGGGTTCGCGCGTCGCTCGGGCCGTAACACGCTTCGAAAGGGGGTGAGGGGTGCCGCTGTGGCGTGGACTGTAGGGGGATAGAGTGACAGTCCACTGCGGCGCTTCGAGAGACGGCGGTTGCGTGGAAAGTAGTAGGGGCTTACTATGCAGCCCATTCAAGTAGTCTGGGAAGTAGCGGCCACGTTCCGCCGCCGGTCGTCGCGGAACGCTACGTCTCCAGCCACCAGCCGAGGAGGCGCTCGGCGTCCTCCGGAGTGTCGACGGGGCGCTTGCGCTTCTCGACGGCGAGCTGCTTGCCCTTGTTGTCGAGGACGTTGCGTTCGAGTATCTCGGCGGCTTCGCGGATGGCGGGCCCCGCGCCGTAGCCCTCGCCGGTGGCGGAGAGCCGGCCCTCGTCGGTGAACAGCCGGATGGTGGCCTGGATGAGCGGGCGACCGCGCGTCCGCTCCTTGTGCTCGTGGAGGACGACGTTGGTCTCCAGCACGTCGAGACCACCGTGCTTGGCGACGACGTCCTCGACGATCTTGGCGACCTGGTCGCGGTCGAGGTCGTCGAGCAGGTCGACGCCGAATATCTGGACGGTCATCCGGCGGTCCTCG
>CAZYYH010000389.1:0-2131 GCA_964651725.1 uncultured Halobacteriales archaeon
CGGTAGGACTTCCCCTGGGACTCCTGCTCGACGTAGCCCTTGCCACCCGGGCCCAGCCGGTCGACGTTGTAGATGACTTTCGACCGGAAGCTGTCCGTGTACTCCTCGTTCAACTCCCTGGCGAGCGTCTCCGCGAGTTCGGACACGCTCTCGAACTCGCCGTGCTCGCCGAGCGTGTAGAGGATGAGTTCCTCGAACGGCTTCACGTTAGAGAACGACGCCACCGGGAGTTCCACGACGTGGCTGTCGCCGATTCGCTTCGCGCCGATGGTGGTGCCGCGCTCGTCGAACTCGGCGAGGAGTCCGCGCGCCGACTCGACGCGCTCCCGCGCGCGCCCCTCCTCGACGTCGCCCTCGGCCGCCGCCTCCAGCAGGTCGCTCACCGCCCGGAGTTCCTCCGCGAGTTCCGTCTCCAGGTACTTCTCGGGCGCGGTGTAGTACGTGTGGATGCGGTCGCGGTCGTCCTGGCGCTCCACCATGATGGAGTGTGCGGCGGTGGCGAACGCGAACGACACCGTGCGCGGCATCGCGGAGACGTTCACCCAGACCTCGCCTCCGTCGTCCAGCTCGGCGTTGATGAGGTCGAACGCCTGCTCGAACGCCGCGTCGTAATCGTACACGTCCGCCACTCGCACGCGCTCCGTGTCCGCGCCGAGGAGGTTCCGGAAGTCCGTCTCCAGCTTCTCCGAGAGGTGCTGGGAGTACTCCACGTTCGCCTCCGAGCCGACCGCGCCCTCCAGCAGGACCACCCGGTCCACGTGGAGTCGCTCCCGGACGAGTGGGGCGATCAACCGGTCGTAGTCGAACCCGACCGGGACGATGTGCGTCTGCATGGGTCGATGTTCCCGCGAGCCGTTGTTAAGCGTTGTAGTTGGAGCGCCTGGACTCCGCGGCTGGGCACTCGGCTCGGGCCGCCGGCCGATCACGTTCGACTACGACCCGTCACTGAATATTACGAAGGATTACAGATTTACCGTCACCGCTGCCGACTCAGGTCCGTGCTCCCGCAGTCGGGGCACTGCGTGAGCGTGCCGAGCGGCGGGTGGTCGACGCGCGTCCAGTCGTCGGTGCCGGTCGATGCTTCGCGTCCGCAGTTCTGGCAGCGTAGCTGGGTCACGTGTTCTCCCCCGGCGTGAACGTGGAGTTCCGTCGGCAAAACCGTTTCTCACGCGGGCCGGTCACGGCTCGCCGACGGCGGCTTTCGCCAGCCTGGCTTCGGCCTTCCGGAGGTGCTCGGCGGCGGTGCTGGGCGCACAGCCGAGGGCGTCGGCGACGGCCTCGTTGCCGGCCTCGCGGGGCACCTCGTAGTAGCCGGCGGCGACGGCGGCGTGAAGCGCGTCGCGCTGGCGGTCGGTGAGGTCGTCCGCGGGCGCGGGGTCGCGTCCCTCGAACGCGCCGACGCGGCGCACGTCCACGTGGATGCCGTCGGGCACGTCGTCGAGGACGGCGCGGAGTTCGGCGGCGGTGCCGAGCAGCCGGCAGGTGACGGTGCCGTCGGCGTACTCGATGGGCGGGACGACCAGCGTTCGCTCCTGGGCGAACGCCTCGAACAGCCGGCGCTCGACGGGCTGGGTCTCGGTGTGGATGTAGGCGTAGCAGCCGCGGTCGCCGTCGGGCGTGACCTCGAACGCCTCGACGACGGGTTCGGCGTCGAGGCGGTCGGCGAGCGTCGCGGGGTCGGCGTCGACGCGGAACAGGCCGGTGGTGCGCTCCTCCTGGACGTTCCAGTCGAGCCACTCGGCGGAGAACTCCTCGGCCATCACGGGAAACAGGGGGTGAATGGGCGTCTCGCCGGGCGCGAGCGCGAGTTCGAGATACCGCATGCGCGAGCGTCCGACGGCCGAGAACTTAAAGGACCGGACGAGTGCGGCTCAACGCCCAATCCTCCCGGGTGGGTAGCTCCACACGTCATGCGAGCATTCATCGCTGGCGCGACCGGCGTGCTCGGCCGCAGGCTGGTCGCGGAGTTCTCGGAGCGGGGCCACGACGTCGTCGGGCTATCGAGAGACGAGTCGGGCGACGACGCCGTGCGCGCCCGCGGCGGCGAGCCGTGGCGCGGCGAGGTGTTCGACCCCGAGTCGCTCGTCGCGGCCGCCGAGGGAGCGGACGTGGTCGTCCACGCGGCGACCGC
>CAZYYH010000390.1:0-2128 GCA_964651725.1 uncultured Halobacteriales archaeon
CCAGCTCCCACTCGTAGTCGAACAGGTTGTCGAGGAAGCCGGTGTCCCACTGGATTGGCGCGTCGGTCCACGGGCCCTCCAGGCCGCTCGTGATCGTGTCGTTCCCCTTCCCGGTGCCGTGCTCGTTCTGCCAGCCGAGCCCCTGCTCCTCGATGGGAGCCCCTTCGGGCTCCGGGCCGAGGTTGTCGTCGGGGGCGGCACCGTGGGTCTTCCCGAACGTGTGGCCGCCGGCGATGAGCGCGACCGTCTCCTCGTCGTTCATCGCCATGCGGCTGAACGTCTGTCGGATGTAGTCCGCGGCCTTCTGCGGATCCGGCTCGCCGTTCGGGCCCTCCGGGTTCACGTAGATCAGGCCCATGTGGTCGGCGCCGAACGGCTCCTCGAGGGTCCCGTCCTCGTCGTGGCGCTCGTCCCCGAGCCACTCGCACTCGGGCCCCCAGTCGACGGCCTCGTCGGGCTCCAAGGCGTCCTCGCGTCCGCCGGCGAAGCCGTACGTCTCGAATCCCATCGACTCCAGCGCGACGTTTCCGGTCAGGATCATCAGGTCGGCCCAGGAGAGCTTGCGGCCGTACTTCCGCTTGACCGGCCAGAGCAGCCGGCGCGCCTTGTCGAGGTTCACGTTGTCGGGCCAGCTGTTGAGGGGTGCAAAGCGTTGCGCGCCGGAGGACGCGCCGCCGCGGCCATCGACGGTGCGGTACGTGCCGGCGCTGTGCCACGCCATCCGGATGAAGAGCGGCCCGTAGTGGCCGTAATCGGCCGGCCACCAGTCCTGCGACGTCGTCATCACCTCCTCGATGTCCGCCTTCACTGCTTCGAGGTCGAGTTTCTCGAACTCCTCGGCGTAGGTGAACTCCTCGCCCATCGGATCGACCTGGCGAGCGTTCCGATCGAGCATCTTCACGTTCAACTTGTTCGGCCACCAGTCTCGGTCAGACCCGTTCATCACCGGACGATTGCTACTTTTGCTTATTAAGTTGGCTAATTCGGTAAGGACGTCTTTGCGGCAGCCCAAGAACTCTGTCGGATCTGTGAACTCCTGTCAGTGATGGACTCGAACGCCGTGTTCGGCTGCTGGAACCCGTCACTGCTGGAGGGTTCGACAGGCCCGCACGATCGTGACCGACGAGTACGCGCTCGACCGGAGAGCCATCGTCGAGGTCGTCGGCACGACAGTCGGGGCCACGTCTACCGGGTCGCCGTCCTCGGTCCTGGCGAGCGCGGCAGCGACCCCCTCGGCGCGGACGAGCACCCCGCCGACCGAGATCGGACGTAGTTTTTTGCGGCCGGCCCTCGTCAGCTACGGCGTGCAGCTACCCGGACACGTCGGCCTGGCGCTCGTGTTCACGGCCCCGGCCTGGCTCGCGCTCCCGCGAGGGGCCGCCGCCACCTTCATCGCGCTCGCGCTCCCCGCGAGCATGCTCCCGGACGTCGACCTGGTGCTCCCCGGCGTCGGGCACCACGGCGTCACGCACACGTTCCTGTTCGTCGTCGTCGCCAGCGTCGCACTCGGCGCGATAGTCGTCGGCCTCGACGAACTGCTCCGGGACGACGGCCCGCCGCGCGGCGTCCGACGCAGCGTCCTCGCGTTCAGCGCCGCCGCGTTCTTCGTCGGGGCGGGCAGTCACCTCCTCGCCGACATGCTCTCCGCGCCGGACGTCGCACAGCCGATCGAGCCGTTCTGGCCGCTCTGGCAGGGCACGTTCGGCCTCGACGTGCTCTACTTCTCGTCGCCGGTCTCGAACTTCGGTCTGCTCGTCGTGGGTGTCGCCGCCCACCTCGTGGTGCTCGCCGCGATCCGACGCCGCCGGTCCGCCACCCCGGCGTGACCGTCGCCGCCCGTCGCCTCCGCGGTGTGACGTATCGGCCGGTCGCGGAAAGCCTTCAAACGCTTGCCGGTCCAACTGCCGGCGAGAGGGAACCATGGACATCTCCGACGCCGTCACGACCGACTACGTCGCGTTCGACGCCGACACCCGCGTCGCCAAGCTCATGGGGGCGTTCCGCGAGGACCCCCGGCTCAAAGTCGTCTTCGTCACCGACGAGGACGGCGGCCTGGCGGGCGTCGTGTCGCGCAAACAGCTGCTGTCGTCGCACCACCCGCCGGAGGAGCGCGCGAACTCCGTGATGC
>CAZYYH010000391.1:0-2121 GCA_964651725.1 uncultured Halobacteriales archaeon
AAGGAGATGTAGATGACGACGAGGTAGGTGAACAGCTCCTGCTTGCGCTCGCGCTCGAGGCGGCGGGCGGACTGCGCCTGGTCGGCGGCGATGCGGAGGACGGAACCGAGGTCGCCGCTCGCGTGCATGGCGTTCGTGACGAGGGTGACGACGCGGGTGATGGCGGGCGTGGCGACGCGGCGCTCGAACCGGTAGAGCGCGGTCTCGACGGTCGCGCCCCACTGGACGTCCGACCAGATGCGGTCGAGTTCGTCGTCTAACGCGCCGACGTCGCTCGACGCGACCCGGCCGATGCTCTCCGCGATGGGCATTCCGGCCTCGTTGACGCTGGCGAGGCGGTCGAGGAAGTCGGGGACGGCGGCCTCGATGCGCTCGACGCGCCGGCTGTGTATCTCGTAGACGACGGCGAAGGACACGACGACGAGCATCGCCGCCTGCACGACGGCGTCGTCGGCGGCCCGCAGCGTCAGCGCCTCGGCGGTGTAGAGCTGCCAGAGCCGGTACGCGACGAACGCGAGTGCGGCGGGGACGGTGGCGTAGAGGAGGGCGGACGGCTGCTCGGTGAGCGTGCCGACGGGGTCGGCCAGCCGGCGGCGGACGGCGCGGAGCCGGTCGTGTACGGCGAGGCGCGCGGCGTTCTCCGCGTCGACGGCGTGGGCCGTGCCACCGTCCGAGCGGTGCTCGCCCCCGTCGGTGCTCGTCGCGCCGACCGACGGTTCGAGGCCGCGGACGCGGTCGTCGCGGTCGCGCGCGTCGAGATCGACGTCCTCGGTGAGGCTGTCGACGTAGACGACGAAGCCGGCGGTCGCCAGCGGGATGAGCGCGTAGACGAACACGCGGAGGAAGTCGAGCGTACCGCCGAGCAGCAGGCCGACGATGACGAGGATGGTGATGAGGAACAGGGGGCCGGCGACCAGGACGGTGACGTACGCCTCGGCGACGGTGGCGAGGAGGTCGAGGAACTGCTGCTGCTGGGCTTCGGCCTCCTCCTCGTAGTACTCGTACTGATCGTGGAGGAACGCGGAGATGGACCGGCCGCTCCGGAGGACGTTCACGAGGTTCTCCGTGAACTCCTGGAACCCGTCGCTCGGCGTGCGGCGCGCGACGCGCTCCAGTGCGGCGAGGACGTTCGTGCCGAACAGGTCGATGTCGCGGACGGCGACGCTCATCTCCGCGGCGGCCTCGCCGTAGACGCGGCGGTTGCGCGCGAGGATGCGGAGCACCTCGGGGAACGACATGCCGCTCCGGGAGAGCGCGTATACGAACGCGACGGTGCGCTCCATGCTCTCGTCGATGCGGCGCTGGCGCTCGTTCGCGCGGTACTCGGGGAGCAGCCACCGGAGCTGGTATGTGCCGAGGCCGAGGAGGACGCCGACCGTGGCGTTGCTGACGACGAGCAGCGCGAAGAGTTCGCCGACGGAGAGCGTCGGCACGGCGAGCACGTCCGCGAGGAACGCGACGGGACCGGGCAGAGTGGCGCGCATCGTCTCCGCGGGCACGCCCATCACCGCGAACGTGCCCCAGACGACGTAGACGCCGAGGACGCTGCCGACGAGCGCCGCGACGGCCGCGTAGAGATACGTGTTCGCGGCGTAGACGTGGTAGGTGGTGTCGGCGTGGGACGCGCGCAGCACCCACTTCTGGTGGGCGCGGTCCTCGGCGTCACCGCGGACGTACGTGCCGAAGGCGGTGAGCGCGACGCGGGAGACGAGCCGGTCGACGCGGCTGCTGACCGGCGCGAGTGCGACGACGCCGGCGAGCGCGAGCGCGGCCACGAGCGGGAGGTAGTTGTACCACGTCATTCGAAGCCGACGGACACGTCGTCGACGTGCCCCTCGATGCGGTCGATCACGCGCTCGGGGTGGCTGTAGTACTCGTTGGCGAGCGCGGTGAACTGGCGGTAGTCGGTGACGTCGCGCTCCAGGAGGTAGGTGAGGACGCGCTTGCGGTCCCGTAGCTCGCGCAGGAGTTCGGACCGGCTCCAGCCGCGGTCGTCCTGTATCTCGTCGAGCACGACGCTGTCGCGCTGTGCGAAGCTGTCGTCGTCTGCGTTCCACTCGAACGCGGTCGAGTAGTCGAGGTCGCCGGTGCGCTGGTCGATGCCCTCGATCTCCGCGATGA
>CAZYYH010000392.1:0-2119 GCA_964651725.1 uncultured Halobacteriales archaeon
TCTCGTTGCAGTCGATGGCGGAGACGGCGAGGCACTCGCTGTACTTCGCCGGGTACGAGATGCCGGAAGTGCCGTCGTTGCCGGCCGCACAGATCGGGAGGCAGCCGTTGCTCCGCGCGTACTGGACGGCGCTCTTCATCGTGGACGTGTAGCCGCCGCCACCGAGCGAGAGGTTCACGGCCTCCGCGCCCTGGTTGGCTGCCCACTCGACGGCGTCCGCGATGTCGGACGTGGAGCCGCGGCCGCTCTCGTCGAGCGCGCGGCCGTTGATGAGCGTCGAGTTGCTGACGCCCGCGATGCCGGTACCGTTGTCCGTGACGCCGCCGGCGATGCCGGAGACGTGCGTGCCGTGGTACTCGCTGCTGGTGTCGTCGGGCGACGGGTCGGAGTCGCTGTCGACGAAGTCGCGGCCACCGCCGGACACGTAGTTCGCGTCGAGGTCGGGATGGGTGTACTGGACGCCCGTGTCCACGACCGCGAGCGTGACGCCGGAGTCGCCGAGCGTGGTGTCCCACGCGTCGTCGGCGTTCACCGTCTGCGGCATGCACTGGTCGGAGTAGCGCGGGTCGTTCGGCGTGTAGAACGCCTCGTGGGTCGTGTTGACCTCCGCGTACTTCACGGCGTCGCGCTGCTGGATGGCCGAGATGAAGTTCTCCATCCCCTCCGAGGCCGCCTCGGGGAACTTCACCGCGACGTACCGGAGCGTGTCGTTCTTGTGTACGATCTCCGCGCCGGCCGGGACGCCCGGCCGCACGGTCTCGACGAGGTCGTTGCCGGCGGAGACGCCGACGAGTACCTCGGCTTCCTTCGGGCCGGGTGAGCGACCCGGCGTGGCGCTGGCGAGGCCGCTGACCGAGATGGCCGCGCTGGCCGCACCCGTTGCCTTGAGTAGTGTACGCCTGTCGACCGATAGCTTGTCATCAGGTGCCATGATGCGTACCACACTCTACCCGGAACAAACTTAATTTTTACTGAGTCTGAACAAAATAATAGAAAGGGGTGAACGTTAATTTGGCCCGAGCGGTTCACAGGCAGTCACGTCGGAACCGGCATCACTAAACGCGCCCGTCGCGCAGTCCGGGGCATGCGCTGGCTTCCGACGCGGGACCGCTCCGACCGCGTCGCGCTGTTCGTCGACGGGCCGAACGTCCTCCGCGACGAGTTCGACGTGGACCTCGACGACCTCCGCGACGCCGCCGCCCGCGACGGCCGGCTCGTCGCCACCCGGCTCTACCTCGACGAGCACGCCACCCCCGGCCTCGTCAAGGCCGCCGAAGCCCACGGCTTCGAGGTCGTCGTCACCAGCGGCGACGTGGACGTGAAACTCGCCGTCGACGCCACCGCGTTCCTCCACGACGCCGAGGTGGACGTACTCGCGATCGCCTCCCGCGACACCGACTTCAAGCCCGTGCTCGAAGCCGCCGCCGGCCGCGGCGTCCGGACGCTCGCCGTCGCCCCCGGCGAGCACGGCCGCTCCGACGCCCTCCGCAACGCCGCCCATGACGCCGTCGTGCTCGAACCCTGAGCGACCGTCGGACGCGTCACTGCCGGGGAGCTTCGTCCACCTGTGCTCGCTCGGCCATCATCGAGGCGGCCGTCTCCGCCCACCGGCCCCAGAGGAAGCCCGCTCCGACGATGGCGGTCCAGCACACGTACGAGAGAACGATCCCGACGTACACGCCGCCCAGCCCGTACCCGAACTCGATCCCGAGGAGATACGAAACGCCGACCATGAACCCGAACGCGCCGACCAGTCGAGCGTAGAACGGCGTCCGGGTGTCGCCCGCGCCCCGCAGCGCCCCGGCGAGCGGGAAGAACACGCCGAACAGGACCATCGAGACGGCGAAGACCCGCGTGAACTCGACCGCGTAGCCGATGGTCGCCGGGTCCCGGGTGAAAACCGACACGATCAGCTCGGCACCCGCGAACAGGACGACGCCGGCACAGCCGAGCGTGACGACGCTGAAGGCGAGAATGGCGTTCGCGGCGTACCGGGCCGCGTCGGGATCGCCTTCGCCCAGCGAGTGGCCGACGATGATGCTCGTGACCGTGCTGAACGACCGATACAGCGGCCCCGTGAGCTGCTGGTAGATCCGGCGACCGATGTGGTACGCGGCGT
>CAZYYH010000393.1:0-2115 GCA_964651725.1 uncultured Halobacteriales archaeon
CGCGATGAGCGACTACTACCGGGAGTACAACGCGAACGTCCACCGCGGCCTCCACACCCTCAGCCAGGAGGCGTCCATCGCGTACGAGGACGCGCACGACCGGCTCGCGGAGTTCGTGGGCGCGAGTGGCGGCCGCGAGGAGATGGTGTTCACGCGCAACACCACCGAGAGCGAGAACCTCGTGGCGTACGCGTGGGGACTGAACGAACTGGGGCCGGGCGACGAGGTGGTGCTGACGGAGATGGAGCACCACTCGTCGCTCGTCACCTGGCAGCAGATCGCGGAGCGGACCGGGGCCGAGGTGCGGTACATCCGAATCACCGACGACGGCCACCTAGACGTGGACCACGCGGCGGAGGTCATCGGGCCGGACACCGCGCTCGTCTCCACGGTCCACGTCTCGAACACGCTCGGGACGGTGGTCCCGGTCGCCGACCTCGCCGATCTCGCGCACGACCACGACGCCCTCGTGTTCGTGGACGGCGCGCAGGCCGTCCCCACCCGCCCGGTGGACGTGGAGGCCATCGACGCCGACTTCTACGCGTTCTCCGGGCACAAGATGTGCGGCCCGACCGGCATCGGCGGCCTCTACGGCAAGCGCCACCTCCTCGACGAACTCGAACCGTTCAACTACGGCGGCATGATGATCCGGAAGGTCACGTACGACGACGCGTCGTGGAACGACCTGCCGTGGAAGTTCGAGGCGGGCACGCCGCCCATCGCCGAGGGGATCGGCCTCGCGGTGGCCGCGGACTACCTCGACGACCTCGGCATGGAGAACGTCCGCCGGCACGAGGAGCGCCTCGCCGAGTACGCCTACGACCGGCTCGCCGAGGACGACGACGTGGAGATATACGGGCCAGAGCCGGACGACGGCCGCACCAGCCTCGTGTCGTTCAACGTCGACGGCGTCCACGCCCACGACCTCTCCAGCATCGTCGACGACTACGGCGTCGCGCTGCGCGCCGGCGACCACTGCACCCAGCCGCTCCACGACCGGCTCGGCGTCGCTGCGTCCGCGCGCGCATCGTTCTACGTGTACAACACGAAGGCGGAGATCGACGCACTCGTCGAGGCGGTGGACGCGGCGCGCGAGCTGTTCGCCTGATCGCGGCGCGGCTCCGCGCACCCGTCAGTTGCAGTGGTACGCGCAGCTCCGCTCGCAGTTACCGCAGTAGTTGCAGTAGTTCCCGGACAGGCCGTCGGTGTAGCAGGTGCTACAGCACGCGACGTTGTACGACGGACAGCTGCCGTCGGTGTAGCAGTCCTCGGCCTTGTCGATGCACCCGGAGATGTACGGGCATCGCGGCTCGACCTCGCCGACGTCGGCGTCGGGGTCGAGCACCGTCACCTCGTCGGAGGCGTCGCCGTCGGGTGCGAGAACCGCGTACCGCTGACCGGTGTCCGGCTCCACGGTGACGCCCAGCCGCCCGCGGTCGGTCTCCGCCTCGAAGCGGGCGTCGTTCGCCGGCCCGACGCCGGGCCCCGTCGTCGCCGTGCCGCCGGTCAGCGCCGCCGCGGTCGGCGCGTCGACGAGGTCGCGTTCGGCGAGCAGGTCGAGCAGGTCGCCACCGTGCGCGTCGATGGCGTCGAGGGCGGCCCGGTCGTCCACGCGCTCCGGCTCGACCGGAGTCCGGCCGGCGGACGGCGCGGCGAATCCGCCGGCGACGGCCGCGCCGGCGACCGCAGTTCGGAGGACGTTTCGACGGGTGGTACGCGAGTCGTCGCTGATTTGGTCGTCGGTCATGAGTCGTTCCACGTTCGACGACGGCTCCCAGCCCCTTATTTCCCATACCAAAATATTTTGTATTTATTCTGTTCGGGCCCCTCGGCGCTCCTCGCGAGACGCGCTCGAACCCGCCCCGGAATCCTTTTACGCCGCACTACCCTACCCGAAACCAGTATGAGCATGGGTTCGGACATGTACCGACAGCAGATTCTCGACCACTACAAGAACCCCCGGAACCACGGGGAGCTGTCGGACCCCACGTTCTCCCACGAGGGCCACAACCCGATGTGCGGCGACGAACTCACGTTCGACGTGGTGCTCGCCGACGACGGCGAGACCATCGAGTCCGTCGCGTTCACCGGCGACGGCTGCGCCATCAGCCAGGC
>CAZYYH010000394.1:0-2113 GCA_964651725.1 uncultured Halobacteriales archaeon
CGACCGGCTGCCCGACCTCGACCGCGACTTCTACGTCTGCGGCGTCCCCGAGATGGTGGTCGAGACGACGGAGCGGCTCGCCGACCGCGGCGTGCCGGACGACCGGGTCTACACCGAGGGGTGGGAGGGCGACGAGGTGGCGGACTAATCCACGGCGAACGGGCTGGCGGTCTCCGTCCACTCCCAGCCCGGCAGCCGGGTCTGGAACCCGGCGGCGAGTGCGGCGTCGAGGTCGTCGGCACCGGCAGGCTCGCTGGCCTCCGCGTGTGTGTGAACGTCCGCGTAGTGGAACGTCGCTTCGGCGAGCAGCGCGAGCGGCTGGCCGCCCGCGATGGTCGCCGCGAGGCGGCGGCCGAGGAGTTCGTCCACGACGAAGCCGGGGTAGTCGCCGGACACGTCGAGGTCGCGGAGGATGGCGACGAGCGCCGCGACGTTCACCGCCACGTCGCCGTCCGCGAACACCGCGTCCACCTCCGCGCGGTACTCCCCTTCGGTCACCCGCCCGACCTCGGCGTCGAACGCCTCGCCGAGGTCGGCCCGCACTTCGTTGAGGAGTGGAACCACGTCGCCTGCGCGCTCCCGCGTCCACTCGCGCTCGGCCGCGACGGCCTCCGGAGTCACCTGCATGACGCGTTCTCGACGGCGACAGGGCTTACGCGTTTTGCGAAGGCTTTTATAATCGGGAGCGGTTAGCTTGTTCCAAGCGGGTTTTCAGGAACCTTCCCGCGGAAGCTCCGGGCACTCGCCCGAAGCACCGCGTACCATACACGACGCGACCCGCAATCCAGTCGATATGCCGCACACGTTGCCTCGTTTTGGCCACAGGCCCACCCCGGCGCCGGTCGACGGCGCGGAGCCCGGCCTGGCGGACCGACGACGTGGCACGGTGACCCGCACAATCCAACCGCAGCACCTATGAACAACGTAGACAAGAAATTAGAAGAGTTACAGGACACGATAGCGAGCGAACTACCCCCCGAGATCTCCGTCACCCAGGTGACCTACGAGGGGCCGGAACTCGTGGTGTACACGCGCGACCCGAAGAAGTTCGCCCGGAACGGCGACCTCATCCGGAAGCTCGCCAGCAAACTCCGGAAGCGCATCACCGTCCGACCCGACCCCGACGTGCTCTCGCGGCCCGACAGCGCCCGCGAGAGCATCCTCGACGTCATCCCGGAGGACGCCGGCGTCACCGACCTCGACTTCCACGAGGACACCGGCGAGGTCGTGATCGAGGCCGAGAAGCCGGGGATGGTCATCGGTCGCCACGGCTCCACGCTGCGAGAGATAACCCAGGAGTCCGGCTGGACGCCCGAGGTCGTCCGCACCCCTCCCATCGAGTCCTCCACCGTCTCGAACGTCCGGAACTTCCTCAAGCAGGAGCGCGACGACCGCCGCGACATCCTGGAGAAGGTCGGTCGGCAGATCCACCGCGAGGAGATGAGCGACGACGAGTGGGTCCGTATCACCACGCTCGGCTGCTGCCGCGAGGTCGGCCGCGCCTCCTTCATCATCTCCACGCCGGAGACGCGCATCCTCGTCGACTGCGGCGACAAGCCCGGCGCGGAGGACGAGGTGCCGTACCTCCAGGTCGAGGAGGCCCTCGGGGCGGGCGCGACCACAATCGACGCCGTCGTCCTCACGCACGCCCACCTCGACCACTCTGCTCTGATCCCCCTCCTGTTCAAGTACGGCTACGACGGCCCCATCTACTGTACCGAGCCCACCCGCGACCTCATGGGCCTGCTCACGCTCGACTACCTCGACGTCGCCGCGAAGGAGGGCCGCGCGCCACCCTACGAGAGCGAGATGGTCCGCGAAGCCATCAAGCACGCCATCCCGCTGGAGTACGGCGACGTCACCGACGTCGCGCCCGACGTGAAGCTCACCTTCCACAACGCCGGCCACATCCTCGGCTCCGCCATCTCCCACTTCCACATCGGCGACGGCCTCTACAACGTCGCGTTCTCCGGCGACATCCACTACCGCGACACCCGACTCTTCAACGGCGCGGTCAACGACTTCCCGCGCGTCGAAACGCTCGTCCTGGAGTCGACCTACGGCGGCCGCAACGACTACCAGACCGACCAGGAGGACGCCGAGCGCAAGCTCA
>CAZYYH010000395.1:0-2099 GCA_964651725.1 uncultured Halobacteriales archaeon
CCGCGAGCGCCATGCCGGCGGCGGCGACGAGGCAGAGCAGCCACATCAGCCGCGGCTTCGTGAGCCGGACGTAGGCGCGCGCCGTCGCGACCACGCCGTCGGCGGGCGGCCTCGGCTCGGGGTCGGCGGACCGCTCGCGGCCGTCCGTCGGCTCCGGGAGGTCCGCGGTCCGGGTCTCCAGCGTCCACGCGAGCGCGAGCACCATCCCCGAGAAGATGACGACGCCGAGCGCGAGGTGGACGCCGGAGACGACCGCGGGCGTGTACGTCACGGCCGCGACCGCGCCGACCGCGACCTGGAGCGGGTAGAGCGCGAGCGCGGCGCCGAGCGCGGCGCGCACCCGACCGGGTTCGTCGCGGAGCCACGCCAGGGCGGTGACCGCGAGCACGAGCACGCCGACGACGGCGGCGGTCGCGCGATGTGCCCACACCACCGTAAGCGCGGGCGAGTCGAGCGCGAGCCACCGGCCGCCACAGCCCGGCCACGTCGGGCACGCGGCGGCGGCGTCGGTGACCGCGGTCGAAGCGCCCGCGACGACGAGCACGTACACGCCCATCGTCGCCGCCGCGAGCAGGGTAGTGAACCGGTCGCTGATCGCCATCTATCGGCCGTTACGGGTCGACCTACTTATCAGCCGCGGCTTCGCCTCCCCACGGTTCACTAGCTATTTACGCGTCACGGACGAAGTTCTCCCCGCATGAACCGGAAGGGGGGGTTGACAGCACTGCTGCTCGGGATGGTCGGAGTGCTGGTCGTCGTCGACCCGGTGGCCGCCCAGGGAGCGGACTCCGTCACCGAGCAGCTGATCTCCGATCTCAACACGCGACTGCTCGCGGTCGCCATCCCGATCACGCTCGTCGTCGAGGGCATCCTCTTCTACACCGTCTGGAAGTACAAGGACAACGACGAGCCCGAGCCGACGAAGGAGAACCGCCGGCTGGAGATAACCTGGACCGTCGCGACCGCCGTCGTGCTCCTGTTCGTCGGCGTGGCGACGTACGGCGTCATGGCGAACCCCAACGTCGTCGCCACCGAGAACTCGATCGAGGAGGTCGATGGCGACGCCGTGGTGGTGGAGGCGACGGGCGTCCAGTGGTTCTGGCGGTTCGAGTACCCCGAGCAGAACGTCTCGACGCAGGGCGAGATGGCGATTCCGACCGACCGGCCGATAATAATCAAGACCAGGTCGACCGACGTCATCCACGCGTTCCACGTTCCCGAACTCGGCCTCAAACAGGACTCCCTCCCAGGCCAGTGGAACTACATCCGGACGGAGGTGACCGAGCCCGGAACCTACCAGCTCTACTGTGCGGAGTTCTGCGGGTCCGGCCACTCCCAGATGCTCGCGAACGTCACGGTGATGGAGGGCGAGAAGTACCAGGCGTGGCTCGACCGGCAGTCCGGCGGCAACGGCACGGCGTCCGGGAACGCGACCGGCGGCAACGCGACCGGTAGCGGCGGAAACGCGTCGGCCGACGAGGCAGCGGACGGCAACGCGTCGGGGAACGCTACCGCGAGCGCGTCGGCGTAACCGTTTCGTTCACCTTCGACCGGCGCGAACTCGCCCTCCGGACCTATTGGCCTGGGCGTCGAAGCGGACGTATGGTCTCCGAATCACCGAGCGTCGGCTTCATGCTGTCGAGCGAACTCCACGGCCCGACCGAACTCGTCGAGCAGGCGGCGCGAGCCGAGGACGCCGGCTTCGATTACGTCGCCCTCTCCGACCACTTCCATCCCTGGGTCCCGTCCCAGGGCGACTCGCCGTTCGCATGGACCGTCCTCGGCGGCGTCGCCGAAGCGACCGACGACGTCGAGGTCGGCACCGCCGTCACCGCGCCCATCATCCGCTATCATCCAGCCATCGCCGCACAGGCCGCCGCGACCGCGGCGTCGATGCTCGACGGCCGGTTCTTCTTCGGCGTCGGCACCGGCGAGAACCTGAACGAGAGCGTCGTCGGCGAGCGGTGGCCCGGTCACCGGAAGCGCCTCGACATGTTCGAGGAGGCCATCGAGATAACCCGCGAACTCTGGACGGGCGAGCCGACGACCTACTACGGCGACCACTACACCGTCGAGAACGCGCGGCTCTACACGCTCCC
>CAZYYH010000396.1:0-2095 GCA_964651725.1 uncultured Halobacteriales archaeon
GCCCGCCGCCCATCGGCGACGCCCTCGTCGTCGGCGTCACCCAGAGCGGCGAGACGGCGGACACCCTCTCGGCGCTGCGCGAGGCGCGCCACCGCGGCGCCCGCACGATGGCCGTCACCAACGTCGTCGGGTCGACCGCGGCCCGCGAGTGCGACCACGCGCTGTACATCCGCGCCGGCCCGGAGATCGGCGTGGCCGCCTCGAAGACGTTCTCCACCCAGCTCGGGGCGCTCAACCTGCTCGCGCTCGCGACGACGCGCAGCGACGGCGCGCGCGACATCATCCCCGCGCTCCGCGACCTGCCGGGACAGCTCCAGGAGCTCCTCGACGAGTCCGGTGCGCGCGAGGTGGCGGAGGTGTACCGCGACGCCGACTCGTACTTCTTCATCGGCCGGGGCCACATGTACCCCGTGGCGCTGGAGGGCGCGCTGAAGATGAAGGAGATAACGTACAAACACGCCGAGGGGTTCGCGGCCGGCGAGTTGAAACACGGGACGCTCGCCCTGGTGACGGAGGACACGCCCGTCTTCGCCATGACCGTCGGCGACGGCCCGCAGGCCACCAAGACCGTCGGCAACGTCAAGGAGGTCGAGGCTCGCGACGCCCCCGTCGTCGCCGTGACGGACGGGCAGAGCGACATCGAGCGCTACGCCGACCACGTCCTCGAAATCCCCGAGACCCATCCGCGTGCCGCGGCGGTGCTCGCGAACGTCCAGTTGCAACTGGCGAGCTACCACACGGCCAACTTCCTCGGGCGCTCCATCGACAAACCGCGCAACCTGGCCAAGAGCGTGACGGTGGAGTAGGGGAGTTTCATGGTCACGCGGGCGGTTCCCCGACGCCCGCGAGAACGAGCGAACGGCTATCGAGACGGAGCGGTTCAGCGGAGGCGACCGAGCAGTTCGTAGTCGCGGTCGGGGGTGTACCGCCGGAACAGCAGGCTGTTCGACAGCACCGACACGCTGGAGAACGCCATCGCGACGGCGGCGAGCACGGGCTGGAGCAGGCCGAGCGAGGCCAGCGGGATCATCGCCGTGTTGTACCCCAGCGCCCACACGAGATTCTGCTTGATCTTCTGGAGCGTGGCGTCCGAGATGCGGATCGCCTTCACGACGTCCACCGGGTCGTCGCGCATCAGGGTGACGTCCGCGGCCTCGATGGCGACGTCCGTGCCCGAGCCGATGGCCGTGCCGACGTAGGCGACCGCGAGGGCGGGCGCGTCGTTGACGCCGTCCCCGACCATCATCGCCTTGCGGCCGTCCTCCTGGATCGATTCGACGGCGTCGGACTTGTCCTCGGGGAGGACCTCCGCGCGGACGTTCTCCGGATCGATGCCGACCCGCTCGGCGACGGCGCGGGCGGTGCGCTCGTTGTCGCCGGTGATCAGCATCACGTCGACGCCGCGCTCCCGGAGCTGGCTGACGGCGTCCGCCGCGCTCTCCTTGACCGTGTCGGCGCTGGCGACGACGCCGACGAGTTCGCCCCCGCAGGCCACCAGCATCGCCGTCTTCCCCTCGCGCTCGAGGCGCTCCATCGTCTCCTCGGCGGGCGCGGGGTCGATCCCGGCGTCACGGAGTAGCTTCCGGTTACCGACCAGCACCTCGCCGTCTCGCGGCTCCGTTCCCTCGCTACTCGACCGCTCGGCGGTCCGCTGGACCGCTCCGTCGCTCACGGTCGCTCTGACGCCGTGGCCGGGGACGTTCTCGAAGTTGTCGGGGTCGGTCACGTCGATGCCGCGGGCTTCCGCCCCGTCGACGATGGCCCGGGCGAGGGGGTGTTCGCTCCCGCGCTCGGCGGTGGCCGCGAGGCGGAGCACGTCGTCCCCGTCGAGTCGCTCGGGGACGGTGACCTGTCCGCCGTCGGCAGCGGGGTCCCCGCCGTCGGTTCGCTCGCCGCCGTCCGCGACGGGCCGGCCGTCGCCGTCGAACGCGACGACGTCGGTCAGTTCCATCTCGCCGCGCGTGAGCGTCCCGGTCTTGTCGAAGACGACGGTGTCGACGTCCTTCGCCCGTTCGAGGACGTCGCCGCCCTTGAACAGGACGCCGTTCTGTGCACCGAGGGTCGTCCCGACCATCGTCGCGGCGGGCGTCGCCAG
>CAZYYH010000397.1:0-2095 GCA_964651725.1 uncultured Halobacteriales archaeon
GCGCGGCGGAGACGGTGGCGCGGCTCTGCGAGACGACGCTGACGCAGCGCGAGGACTCCACGGGCACGTACCCGATGGCGGGCATCCCCGTGGACAACGCGCCGAAGTACGTCGAGCGGCTGCTGGACGCGGGCTACCGGGTCGCCGTCGCGGACCAGGTCGAGGACCCCGACGAGGTGTCGGGCGTCGTGGAGCGCGCCGTCACGCGCATCGTGACGCCGGGGACGCTCACGGAGGACGAACTCCTGGCGTCGGCGGACAGCAACTACGTCGCGTGTCTCGCGCGCGAATCGGATGGCGGGAGCGACGGGCGAGATGGAGACCGGTTCGGGCTGGCGATACTGGAGGTGTCGACGGGCGAGTTCGTGGCGACGACCCTCCCGGACGAGTCGGCGGTCCGCGACGAGGCGGAGCGGTTCGCGCCCGCGGAGGCGGTCGTCGGGCCGGACGCTTCCTCCGAGGTGTTTCCCGGCGACACCGTCGTCGCCGAGTACGACGACGCGGCGTTCGACGCCGGGCGGGCACGGGAGCGCGTCGAATCCTACTTCGGACCGCCAGAGAACCTGCTCGCCACGGCGGCCGAGACGCGAGCTTGCGGCGCGCTGCTCGCGTACGCCGAGTACGCGCGCGGCGGCGTGGACGGCCGGCTCGACTACCTCCACCGGCTCACGCGCTACGACCCCCGGGAGTACGTACTGCTGGACGCGGTGGCGCTCCGGAGCCTCGAACTCTTCGAGCGCCGCGCCGTCCACGGCGACGAGGACGCGACGCTCGCGGGCGTGCTCGACGAGACGGCGTGCGCGCTCGGCAGCCGGCGGCTGAAGGCGTGGCTCCGCCGGCCGCTGCTCGACGAGGCCCGCATCGAGGCCAGACTCGACGCCGTCGAAGAACTCGTCGGCGACGTTCGGACCAGGGAGTGCGCTCACGACCTGCTCCGCGAGGTGTACGACGTGGAGCGACTCGTCTCCCGCGTCGCCCGGGGTCGCGCGAACGCGCGCGACCTCCGCGCGCTGAAGGACACTCTCGACGTGGTGCCCGACCTGAAGGCCACGCTCGCCGACGCCGAGAGCGACCTGCTCCGCGAACTGCGGGGCGGCGCGGACGAACTCGCGGACGTGCGCGGGCTGATCGGCGGCGCCATCAGCGAGAATCCGCCGCAGGAGATCACGGAGGGCGCTGTCATCGCCGACGGCTACGACGACGAACTCGACGACCTCCGGGAGACGCGGCGCTCCGGCGAGGCGTGGATCGAGGACCTGGAGGAGCGGGAGCGCGAGCGCACCGGCATCGAGTCGCTCTCGGTCGGCCACAACTCCGTCCACGGCTACTACATCGAGGTGACGGACGCCAACCTCGACCGCGTGCCCGACGACTACACCCGCCGGCAGACCTTGAAGAACAGCGAGCGGTTCTACACGCCCGAACTCAAGCAGTGCGAGGACGACATCCTGCGCGCGAGCCAGCGCGCCGACGACCTGGAGCACGAACTGTTCCGCGAGGTGCGGTCGTCGGTCGCGGGCGAGTCCGAGCGCGTGCAGTCGCTCGCCTCGACGCTCGCCGACCTCGACGTGCTCGTCGCGCTCGCGGCCGTCGCCGCGAAGCACGACTACTGCCGGCCGGAACTCGGCGACGACGGCATCCGCGTCGAGGGCGGCCGCCACCCCGTGGTGGAGCGCACGCGGGACTCGTTCGTGCCGAACGGGATCGACGTGGACGACGGCCGCCGGTTCGCGGTCGTCACAGGCCCCAACATGAGCGGGAAATCGACGTACATGCGCCAGATCGCCCTGATCGTCCTGCTCGCGCAGGTCGGGAGCTTCGTGCCGGCGGAGTCGGCGCGAATCGAGCCGGTGGACCGCGTGTTCACGCGCATCGGCGCGAGCGACGACATCGCGGGCGGCCGGTCGACGTTCATGGTGGAGATGACGGAGCTCGCGGACATCCTCGGCGGCGCGACCGACCGGTCGCTCGTCCTGCTCGACGAGGTCGGGCGCGGCACCAGCACCGCGGACGGACTCGCAATCGCGCGCGCCGTCACCGAGCACCTCCACGACGAGGTGGGCGCGTGGACGCTGTTCGCCACGCACCACCACGA
>CAZYYH010000398.1:0-2074 GCA_964651725.1 uncultured Halobacteriales archaeon
GGGTCGTGGTCGAAGCTCCGGCGGAGCCACGCGCCGATCTTGAAGTCGTCGCGGAGCAGGTAGAACGCCACGGCCACGAGCACGAACGTCCGGACGAGCACGTCGAACACGTCGCCGAGGTACGCCACCGCCGGCCCGAGGTAGTCCCGGGCGAGCGATCCGGCGTCGGCCTCCGCGATGCGCCGGGGGTTCTCGACGAGCGTCCGCGCGAACTCGGAGAGTTGGGTGTCGGCGGCGACGCTCACGTACGGCGCGAGCAGCGGCTCGAACTCCCCGACCTCGGTCGACTGGAGGAACGCGGCCAGCGCTTCCGCGGCGACGACCGCGGCGTACCCGACGACGAGGAGGATCGGGACGCCGACGAGCGACAGCGTGACCGTCGCGGTCACGTCCGGGTGGTCGAAGTGGTCGTCGAGCCGCCGGTACGCGGGCCGGGTGGCGTAGTAGAGGAACACCGCGAACCCCAGCGAGCCGACCAGCCCGAGCAGCGCGCTCCCCACGACCACCGCGAGCGCTACGCCGAGCAGCCACCACCCCGCTTTCGACCCGGACGCGTCCCAGTCGATGCGCATATCTCTACCCCCGACGCCGACCGGGAAAAGCGTCGGCCTCCGTTTCGGAATGCGCGCCGAGAAGCGGTGCGCCGCCGACGAGTTCGTCGGATAGGGGGACGCGCCTACTCCACGAGCGCCTTATAAATTTTATAAGGTGTAATTTTTGTAATTACTTGTAATTCTCTGTAACCTTCAAAGGTTTATGAGGGAAGCGTCGTCGACGTGGCGCACCCGGGGCCGCACCGGCCGTAACCGCTCTGTCGCTCCGGAACCCCAGGGTCAAGGCCCAGGGGGTCCAACTCCCGGTATGACCGACGCGGCGGACGGTGGAGCCGCCGACAGGGACGCCGACCAAGCGGATGCCGACCGCGCGGACGGCGACCGCGCGGCCCGCGACGCCGAGGTCGGCGAGCGCGCCGCCGCCGACCTGGACGCGGTCGCGTCGATAAGCGCACAGCTCCTCCGCGCGACAACCGACCGCGTCACGACGTGGCGCACCCGGCTCGACCAGACGACGAACTGGGCGGTCGTGGTGCTCGCGGCCGTGCTGACGTGGGCGTTCTCCAGCCCCGACAACCCCCACTACGTGCTGCTCATCGGCGCGGTCGCGGTGAGCGCGTTCCTCGGCGTCGAAGCCCACCGGTTCCGGCAGTACGACGCGTGGCGCGGCCGGCTCCGCATACTCGAGGAGAACCTGTTCGCGGAGGTGTACGACCCCGAGGGCGACGAGGACGCGGACTGGCGAGCCGACCTCGCCGCCGAGTACCGCAGTCCCGAACTCAAGCTATCGATGGTGGACGCGCTCGGCCACCGGCTCCGCCGCGTCTACCTCTGGCTGCTCGGCGTCCTGCTGCTCGCGTGGGTCGTTCGAGTCACGACGTTCTCGTCGGACGCGTCGGGACTCGAGGGCGCGGCCATCGGCCAGATCCCGGGCGAGGTCGTGGTCGGCGTCGTCGTGGCGTACGCGGCGGTGCTCGTCGCGCTCGCCGCGTGGTCGCTCCGCGGTTCGACGAAACGCGAGTTCGACGAGTCCGCCGACGAGGAGGTCCAGCGCGGCTAGAACGCCGTCGCGCCCGCCGCCACGGGGAGCGCGACGCCCGTGACGAACCGGGCGTGGTCGCTCGCCAGCCACAGCACCGCGTTGCTCACGTCCTCCGGCGGCACGATGTCGCCGAGGAGGTTGTCGGGACCGGACTGCTCGGCGAGTTCGGCCACGTCGTCGTCGATGCTCTCCACGATGCCGCCGGTCATCGGCGTGTCGACGGCGGTCGGGCACACCGCGTTCACGGTCACGTCGCGCGGCGCGAGTTCGACCGCGAGCGTCTTCGTGAGACCGATGACGCCGTGCTTCGCGGCGGCGTAGTGGCCGAGTCCCGGCGACGCCGCCAGCCCCGCCGTCGAGGACGTGTTGACGATGCGGCCGCCGCCGCGCTCGACCATGTGCCCGCCGACGTGCTTCGCGCACAGCCACATCCCCTTGAGGTTCACGTCGAGCGCGTGGTCCCACGTCGCCTCGTCGA
>CAZYYH010000399.1:0-2065 GCA_964651725.1 uncultured Halobacteriales archaeon
TCGTGAAGACGAAGGGCGAGTACGTCACCGCCGTCAAGGAGCGGTTCGACGACGCAGGAATCGACATCCCGTACCCGAACCGCACGCTGTCCGGCGGCATCGAGATCGACGGCACGACGGAGAGCGTGGAGCGGGTTGGGGAGTCGGCGGAGTGACAAGCCGGTGTCCCGCTGTCCCTACCGTTCCGTCCTTCTGTAAACGGCAGGTATAGTGTCCGCGAGCGAGGGAGCGAAGCGACCGAGCGAGCGGCCCCGAGGAGCGACCGGAGTGGTCGCTGAAAGCGACCTGGAGCGGAGCGACGAGCGGTTTTTGGCGCAGCTTTTTGCAAGCGAAGGAGCGAGGGCGAGGCGCGACCAGCGGGAGCGCCTCGGGTAGGCGAGCGGCAGAGCCGCGAGCCAGTGACTGAGTGTAGCAAAAAGGTGCTATGAGTGAGACGGACAACCGGAGTTGCCCGGCGTTCCGGATCGGGTAGTCCCGGTCGCGTTCTCCACCCCGCGACCCTTCGAGCGACGCGCGTTCGGCGGTGGGCTGCTCGCTTCCGCGCCTGACCCAGTGCCGCCGACGAACGCCGGCGACGACGCCCCTGCAGGCGCGCGCCGACGACC
Organism: uncultured Halobacteriales archaeon; assembly: GCA_964651725.1. Classification (GTDB taxonomy): domain Archaea; phylum Halobacteriota; class Halobacteria; order Halobacteriales; family Halobacteriaceae; genus CAZYYH01. The sequence goes on from CAZYYH010000399.1 coordinate 606, forward strand.
GCTGTCCCCGAAGGACGAGGCTTCCACGTTCGCTTCCGGGGCCCGATCCGGTCGGACCGGACGCACCCGGCGTTCGGCCCCCGCTGAAGACCACAGTGCGGGCAGGGAGCGGGGCCTAGCCGCCCGGCCTAGTCCATCCCGTCCTTGACGCCTACCTCTTAAACCGCTTTCGGGTCCGAGCCCTCGCGCCCTCCCTCACTTCGGTCGGTCGGCCGCTCACCCCTGGAGATTCCGCCAGGTGCGGTTGATCGGTCAGCGGACGTGCGTGAACGGTGGCAACTCCGCTCCCGATGTTCGCCCGGCCGTCGGCGTGCCATCAAAGCACCAGCTTCGCGTACCACGCCGCGAGCGCGGTCACTCCGAGCGACGCCGCGACGACGGCCCAGCGGTGGTACTCGAACGCCGCGACCTCGGTGAGGCCGCCGACGACCGCGGGGTCGACCGCGAGCGCCCACGCGACCGACAGCCCCGTCATGAACGCGCCGAACACGAGCGCGACCGCCGCGACCGTCGCCGGGTCCGCGCGCTCCTTCGCGCCCGACGCCAGCCCCATCCCCGCGACGACCGCGAGCACGCCGACGAACAGCGGCGTCGCCGGTCCCGCCGCGTAGTAGACGCCGACTGCGCCCGAGTCCGTCACCAGGTACGGCACCGCCACGAGCGCGACCACCAGCGCGCAGCCCGCCGCGCCCGCGAGCGGCACCGACTCGACTCGCCTCATACCTCGGGGCATCGAAGCCATAGGTGTTAACTCCGGCGTCACGCGCCGGGTCGGATCTCGGTCGTCAGCCTCGACGGCACGACGAACGGAGCGTTCCGAGAACGGGGGTCGACGGCGAGCCGATCCGCAAACGTCGACTGAGGAGAGGCGGCTGATCGGGAATGGGGTACTGCGCCGGCCGGCCGGGAACGGAACGCCGCGTCCGCCGGTCGGCCGCGTACGAGCCAGGGGACCGAGTTACACGAACCTGAACGTTTCGAGGTTCTTGGGGGCGAACGTGCGCATGTTGAACTCGTGGTAGAGGGCGGAGGAGAGGTCCTGGGTGGAGCGCTCGTCGCCGTGGACGCAGAGCACCTTCTCGGGGCGGGGGTTCATGGTGCGGACGAAGTCCATGAGGCCCTGGCGGTCGGCGTGACCGGAGAAGCCGTCGACGGTCTCGACGTCCATCTCGAGCTGGAGGGTGTCGCGGCGACCGGCGTTCCCGTGGCCGCGGTCGTTGATGGGAATCTCGTCCCAGCCGTTCTGGATGCGGCGACCGAGGGTTCCCTGGGCCTGGTAGCCGACGAACACGAGGCGGTTGTCGGGGTCGCCGCCGACGTGACGGAGCCAGGACATGATGGGGCCGCCGGTGACCATGCCGGAGGTGGAGAGGATGATGCAGGGGTCGCCGCCGGCGATCTCCTCGCGCTCCTCCTCGCCGCCGTCGATGTGGTTGAACTGGTCGGCGAGGAACGGGTTC
>CAZYYH010000400.1:0-2061 GCA_964651725.1 uncultured Halobacteriales archaeon
CGGGCTTCGACCCCGCCTGGCCGCAGATGCTCGTGCGCACGTCGTGCTCGCGGCACGTCCGGATGGTCCGCCCGATGAGTTCGAGGACGGCGGGGTGGAGTTCGTCGAACCGGTCGGCGACGCGCTCGTTGTTCCGGTCCACCGCGAGCGTGTACTGCGTGAGGTCGTTCGTGCCGAAGGAGGCGAAGTCGATGCCCTCGTCGGCCATCTCGTCCACCGTGAACGCGCTCGCCGGCGTCTCGATCATCACGCCCCACGTCCGCTTCTCGGCGTCGATGCCGGCGTCCGCCATGAGCTGGCGGGCGCGCCGCACGTCGTCGGCGTCGTTCACGAGCGGGAGCATGATCTCGACGTTGTCGTAGCCCATCTCGTAGAGCCGGCGGAACGCCTCCAGTTCGTGGGTGAACACGTCCGGCCGGTCGAGGCTGCGCCGGATGCCGCGGTAGCCGAGCATCGGGTTGTGCTCCGCTGGCTCGTCCTCGCCACCCTCCATCTGCCGGAACTCGTCCGTGGGGGCGTCGAGCGTGCGGACGCGAACGGGCCGCGGGTAGAACTCGTCCGCGACCCCGCGCACGCCCTCCACTATCTCCTCGACGTACGCGTCCTCGCCGTGATCGGCGATGTAGCGGGCCGGCGTCTTGTTCGTCGAGAGGATCATGTGCTCCATGCGAAGCAGGCCGACGCCGTCAGCGCCCGTCGCGGCCGCGCGCTCCGCGGCCTCCGGGATAGAGACGTTGACCTTCACCTCGGTCGCGGTCATCGGCTTCACCGGCGTCTTCGGCCGGACTTCCTCGGTTGGTTCGCGCTCCTCCTCGGGCGTCTCCGGCCGCCCCTCCGTGACCGAGCCCTTGTCGCCGTCGATGGTCACCGTCTGGTCGTCGTCGAGCGTCGTCGTCGCCTCGCCCGTGCCGACGACCGCCGGCACGCCGAGTTCGCGGGAGACGATGGCGGCGTGGCTGGTCATCCCGCCCTCGTCCGTGACGATGCCGGCCGCGCGCTTCATCGCCGGCACCATGTCCGGCGTCGTCATCCCGGTGACGATGATGTCGCCCTCCCCGACCTTGTCGAGCTGGTCGAGCTTGCCGACGACGCGCACCGCGCCCGACGCGATGCCCGGGCTCGCGCCCAAACCCTGCACCAGCATGCCGCCGTTTCCGTTGCCTCCGTCCGCCGACGCGCCCTCGCCGCCCGCGTCCGCGATGCCCTCGGCGTCGTCGCCGATGGTCGTGATCGGCCGGGACTGGAGCATGAACACCTCGCCATCCACGATGGCCCACTCCACGTCCTGCGGCGTGCCGTAGTGGTCCTCGACGAGTTCGCCGAGTTCCACCAGCCGCGAGATCTCGCCGTCCCGGAGCACCTGCGCGTCCCGCTTCTCCGACGCGACCTCCCGCTCCACCGTCTCGCCCGTCTCCGGGTCGCGCTCCATCATCGTCTTCTTGTCCGCGACCGTCACGTCGCGGACCTCGCCCGTCTCGCGGTCCACCACGTAGTTGTCCGGCGACACCGACCCCGACACCACCGCCTCGCCGAGTCCCCACGCCGACTCGATGATAATCTCGGGCGCACCCGTCGAGGGATGGCTCGTGAACATCACGCCGGACTTCTCCGCGTCCACCATGCGCTGGACCACGACCGCGATGTCCACCTTCCGGTGGGCGAAGCCCTGGCGCTGGCGGTAGTAGATCGCGCGCTGCGTGAAAAGCGACGCCCAGCACCGCTTCACCCTGTCCAGCAGGTCCTCCCGGGTCACGTTCAGGAACGTCTCCTGCTGGCCCGCGAAAGACGCGTCCGGCAGGTCCTCCGCCGTCGCCGACGACCGAACCGCGACGAACGCCGACCCATCGTCCAGATCGTCGTACGCCGCCAGGACCGCCTCCTGCGTCTCCTCCGGCATCGGCGTCTCCAGGATGAGTTCCGACGCCCGCGACTCCGCCTCCGCGAGCGCCGCAGAATCCTCCGCGTCCACGTCCACCGCCTCGAACAGCTCCTCGTCGATGCCCGTTCCCTCGATGAACGACCGGTACGCGTCCGCCGACACCACGAAGCCCGGCGGCACCG
>CAZYYH010000401.1:0-2060 GCA_964651725.1 uncultured Halobacteriales archaeon
GGACGAGGCGGCCCGGTCGTTCGATTCGATCAGTTCCGTCGGTTCTGATTGTTCTGTTGACATAGTTGCCGGGAAAGGTATACGCTCGCTGAGGAGATAACCGTTGCCGTCGGTTCGACGTGTCGTGACGCGTCGACGGCGGGAACGCTACAGCCCCGTCGGCGCGTCGAGGAACGTCGTCTCCAGCCCCCACTCCTCGGCGAGCGCCTGCAGGTTGCGGACGCCGAACGTCTCGGTGGCGTAGTGACCCGCCAGCACCACCGTCACCCCCAGCTCCTTCGCCTCGTGGTAGAGCGCCTGCTTGCCCTCGCCGGTGACGAGCGCGTCCGCGCCGACCGCGGCCGCCTCGTCCACCCAGTCCGCGCCGCTTCCCGTGAGGACCGCCACGTCGCGTATCTCCTCGGAGCCGAAGTCGAGCGTCTGCACGGGCTGGTCGGCGGTGTCGAGTTCGGTGGCGAGCAGCGCGGCCAGGTCGTCCGCCGAACGAGCCTCGGGCAGCCGACCGCGCGTGCCGACGGACTGGTCGCCGACGGTGCCGAACGGCTCGCGGTCGTCGAGTTCGAGGAGGTCGGCGACGCCCGCCGCGTTCCCGACCTCCTGGTGGCCGTCGAGCGGGAGGTGGGCGCTGTAGAGCGCGGCGTCGTTCCGAATCAGGGGCGCGACGCGCCGGTACTGCCGGCCGGTGACGCGCTCGAACCCGCCGAAGCCGACGCCGTGGTGCGTGACGAGCACGTCCGCGCCCGCGTCGATGGCGCGCTCGACGGTCTCGACCGCCGCGTCCACCGCGAACGCCGCGTGCTCGGTTTCGGCTTCCTCGGGGCCGACCTGGAGACCGTTCGCGTTCGGATCGTGGTCCGCGTACGCGCCGACGTCGAGCAGGTCGTCGAACCGGGTGCAGAGCTCCGAGAGGTCCATCGTCGTGGGGGTCGTGGCGCGACGGCTTGTAACTCCGGGTTCCGGAGACGCCCGGCCGCACCGCGAGCGCGATTCGTACGTGGCTCGCCCGGGCCGGCTCCGAACTCGCTCCCATCCGACGGGTAGGCACCGTATACGAGGGATTTATAAAGCACATTACTTACCTTCAGAGCCTGGTACGTACCAGGAGCGCATGCGAGCCACGTCCGGCGAAGGGGACTACGCGTTGATTCCGACGGGGCACGACGCCGCGAGCTACACCTGCGTCCGGTCCCTCGCTCAGCAGGGTGTCAAATCGCTCGTCGCCTCGGAGAAACGCGACGTTCCGGCAGCGGCCTCGAAGTACTGTACCGAATCGGTGTCGCTACCACCGCCGCGCACCGACTTGCTCTCGTACCGCGACGAACTGCTCTCGCTGGCGGAGCGGGAGGACGTGCGGACGATCATTCCCGTTCGACCCGAGGACTCCTACCTCCTGTCGCGGTACTACGACGCGTTCGCCGAGCACGTCTCGCTCGTGGTCCCGCCGATGGAGCAGCTGCGAGCGGTCCACGACCGACTCGAACTCGCGTCGGCCGCCGAAGCCGCGGACGTCCCCGTCCCCGAGACCCGTCGACTGTCCGACGTCGAAAGCTGGGACGCGAACCTGCTCATCAAGTCGCGGTACAACGTGCTCGCGGACGCCTATCTCGACGACGTTCCGCGCGACGAGCTGGGCGTCGTCAAGGACATCCACCACGTGGCTCCCGACGTTCCGCCGGACGACGAGACGATCCGCGAGTCGATGAGGCACGACCCGATAGTCCAGGAGTTCATCCCCAAGGACGGCGAGTACATGTTCACCGGGCTGTACGACCGCGGCGAGCCGCTCGCCACGTTCCAGCACCGACAGATACGCGGGAACTCCTACACCGGTGGCGGCGGCGTGTATCGGCGATCCATCTACGACAACGAACTCGAAACCGTCGGCCGGGCGCTCCTCGACGAACTCGACTGGCACGGGCTCGCCTGCATCGAGTACATGAAGGACGAACGGACCGGCGAGTTCGTCCTCACGGAGATCAACCCCCGGATGTGGCAGTCCCTGCCTTCGACGGTCCGCGCCGGTGCGGACTACCCGCACTACTACTGGCTGCAGGCGACGG
>CAZYYH010000402.1:0-2058 GCA_964651725.1 uncultured Halobacteriales archaeon
CCTCGTTTTGCCAGCAGCAGCTAGCCTGTCCTCCTCGGTAGCAGTTACGACGGTGCTTGACCGAGACGACGCTAGCTAAACCTGGCAAAACGAGTAGACCGCAACCACGCCCTCCCCAGCCGATTGCGCGCCGCGCGCCCGTCGGGCGCGCGATGGTCATCCCACGCGGGTGGGCGGCCCGATGGCGCGCACCCCCCGCCCACCCCCCCAAACTTGGTGCCAGAGGCCATCCAGACTGTACTCGTCGCCGGCTCCCGTACGGTTAACCAAGTGCGGGGCGTACCCACCACCATGCCAGCAGACGTACCCGGCATCCACCACGTCACCGCCATCGGCAGCGACCCCGGGCGGAACTTGGCCTTCTACACGGAGACGCTCGGACTGCGGCTCGTGAAGCGGAGCGTGAACCAGGACGACGTCTCCGTCTACCACCTGTTCTACGGCGACCGGACGGGGACGCCCGGCACGAGCATGACGTTCTTCCCGTACACGAACGCCCGGCAGGGCCGGGTGGGGACGGGCCAGGTCTCGACCACGCAGTTCCTGATTCCCGGCGACTCGGTGGACTACTGGGTGGACCGGCTCGACGCGGAGGGCGTGGACGCCGACGAGCCCCGGGAGCGGTTCGGCGACGCCGTCGTACCGCTCCGCGACCCCGACGGGCTGCAGCTGGAGCTGGTGGCGCGCGAGGACGCGCCGGCCGGCGATCCACCCGACGGCCCGGTGCCCGCAGAGCACGCCATCCGCGGCTTCTTCGGCGTGACGCTCTCACTCGCGTCCGCCGGCCCGACCGCGACCCTGCTGGAGACGATGGGCTTCCAGGCGGTCGACGAGGAGCGCGACCGGCAGCGGTTCGAGGCGTCGGGGGAGTTGGGCTACGTCGTCGACCTACTGGAGGACCCGCAGGCTCCGCAGGGGGTGCCGGGCGCGGGCACCGTCCACCACGTCGCGTTCCGGACGACCGAGGCCGACCAGCCCGAGTGGCGCGACGCGCTGTTCGAGCAGGGGCTCCGGCCGACGGAGATCATCGACCGGAAGTGGTTCCAGTCGGTGTACGTCCGCACGCCCGGCGGCGTGCTGTTCGAGTTCGCCACCGAGTCGCCCGGCTACACCGTCGACGAGGACGTGGAGCACCTGGGCGAGCGCCTGATGCTGCCAGCGTGGCTGGAGGACCGCCGCGAGGAGATCGAAGCGGGGCTGCCGGATCTCTCGCCGGCGCCCGAATCGGGATAGGCCGCTTCGTCGGCGTGCGTCGTGCGAACTACCCGTCGCGGTGGTTCCGCACGCTCTCGAACCCGCCCGCAGCCACTGCGTCGGCGACCGACTCGGGAGCCACGTCGTCGACGGCGCGGGGGTACTTGCGCTGGAAGTAGCCGAGGACGTTCCGCACGTCGCGCGCCAGTAACTCGCGTGCGTTCTCGTGGTCGGTCGACACCGCCTGCGGCCAGTCGAAGACGGTGACGCCCTCCTCGCTCACGAACACGTTGTACTCGCTCACGTCCGCGTGGACGAACCCGGCGTCGTACGCGGTGGCGAGTTCGCGGAGTATCAGGTCGAGGACGCCGACGACCTGGCTCTCGTCGAGTGCGGTCCGGGCGAGTTCCTGGCCAGGCATCTTCTCCATCACGATGGCGTGGCGGTTGTGGTCCACCGGCTCCGGCACCGAGACCTCGGCGTGGAGCGTCTCCAGCGCCTCGTACTCGCGCTCGGCGGCCTTCCGCGCGGTGTACATCCACGAGACGTGATCCTTGTCCGAGGTGTAGTCGCGCTCCTTCATCACCTCGCGGAAGTTCGTGTAGCCCTCGCGGTGGAACTTCAGCGCGACCGGCCGGCCCCCCGGCGCGTCGTCGGCTTCCGCCGATTCGTCGCCGCCGGCCGCACCCGGACCGCCCTGGGCCTCGTACACGTCACTCTCCTTGCCGACGCCGAGGGGTGCGCCGACGCCCGCGATGGTGTCGCGCTCCGCGAACGTGTGGAGCGCGAGCGCGTCGTACCCCTCGTAGGTGAGCTTGTAGCCCTCGTACTGGATGGTGCGGCGCTCCACGAGGTCGCGGTCGA
>CAZYYH010000403.1:0-2054 GCA_964651725.1 uncultured Halobacteriales archaeon
GCCTGCCCCACCGTCTCGTCCTCCTTGTCCGGGATGTCCACGAACACGAGTTCGTCCACCACGTCACGGAGCGCGATGTCGTACCCCGCCGCAGCACCGACCGTTCCCGCCGCGCCGATGACGCTCACCTTCGTCATAACGCCTGGAAATCGCCCGGGAATCCCCGTAAGCACTTCGAAATGCACCTTTTTTCGCCTCGGGTTCGCTGCGCGAACCACTCGGCGAAAAAAATCTGCACCAAAAAAGCCACTCGCTCTCTCCGGTCGCTCGCGGGCATTGTATCCTCGCTCGTCGGTCATACCCGCAGTCCTTTTTAAACGAGAGCGCCTTGACCCGGGTATGAGCGACACAGAGAGCGGGGACGACGACGGCTTCGACCGCGAGGCCGAGAAGCAGCGGCTCCGCGAGAAGTACGAGCAGGACAAGGAGGACCGACAGGCCACCGAGCGCATGAGCGAACTCCTGCTCCAGGGCGCGACGATGACGAACAAGCACTGTGACGACTGCGGCAACCCCATCTTCCGGTACGACGGCCAGGAGTTCTGCTCGGTCTGTGGCGACGCCGGGGGCGAGCAGAGCCAGGCGGCGGCCGGCGACGGCCAGCAGCCGGGCGCTGCCGACCGACAGGCTGCCGACCAGCAGGCTGCTGCCGGTCAGCAGCCGGCCACGACCGACGACGCTTCGGCTCCCACCGCCGAGACGGACGCCGCGGACGCCCGGGAGGCGGACGCGCGCGCCGGCCGGCCAGCTCCGGACCCCCAGCCCACCCCGTCCCGAGAGCCGACGCCGCAGGCCACCGGCGACGCCGGCGACCTCGACGCCGCGCGCGCGTCGCTCGCGCGGACCATCACCGAGTTCTCGCGTCGCGCCGAGGAGACCCGCGACGCTTCCCACGCCCGCGACCTCCTCGCCGCCGCGCGCGAGGCCGCCGAAGCGCTCGCCGAACTCGAACGACTGCGGTGACCGCCGGAGTTGGATTTAACCCGCACCCTCTCTACTCTCTGGTATGGACATCCTGGTTCCGGTCGACGCCTCCGACTGCAGCGAGCGCGCGCTCCGGTTCGCGGCCGAGATGGCGGAGCGCTACGAGGGAGCCCTCCACGTCGTCCACATCACCGACGTGGAGAACGAGGCGACCGAGGCGATCATCGAGCGCGCGGAGGCCATCCTCGAGGAGGAGGGCGTCGTCGGCACCCCGAAGGTCGAGATCGACGCCAACCTCTCCTTCCAGCCCGGCGACCGCATCGGCAAGGACATCCTCGAACTCGTGGACGACCGCGGCTACGACCACGTCGTCATGGGCCACCACGGCGCGGGCACGGTCAGCCGCACCATCCTCGGAAGCGCCGCGAAGACGGTGGTGGAGGCGAACGAGGTGCCGGTGACGGTCGTGCCGTAGTCGGGTTCGGCCGTGGCTACTCCTCGTACTCGCTCCCCACCACGTCCCGTATCCGGTTCGCCGTCACGTCGCCGACGCCCTCGGCCTCCTTCAGCTCGTCCTCGGAGGCCGTCATCACGCTCTCGACGCTCCCGAACTCGGCGAGGAGCGACCGCGCCGTCACCGGGCCGATGTCCGCGATGGACGACACGACGTACTCCTGCTGCTCCGACAGCGTCTTCTGCGCTTTCTCGCCGTGGACGCGCACCTCGCGGTCGTCGCGGGACTGCTCGCGGCCGGCGATCACCTCCAGCAGGTCGGCGGTGTCCGTCTCGTCTTTCGTCCGGAGGACGCTCGCGCCGAAGTCCACGGTGAGACTGGCGAGCGCGCCGCGGATGGCGTTCGGGTGGACGTCGCGCTTGCCGTAGAGGTCGCCCTCGCCCTCGACGATCACGACCGGCCGGCCGTAGTGGCGCGCGGCGTCGCCGACCTGCTCGAACACGGAGCGGTCGTCGGAGCCGAGCAGGGAGTCGAGGAAGTCCTCTACAGTCTTGCGCTCGACGGCGACGCGGTCGGAGAGCACGTAGTCGCCGACGGCGAGCGTCTCCAGGCGCACCTCGACGCCGTCGCGCGTCGAGAGGTCGCGCGCGACGTTCGCGTCGAGTTCGCGCTGGTC
>CAZYYH010000404.1:0-2051 GCA_964651725.1 uncultured Halobacteriales archaeon
AATCCGAAGAGGTTTACCGACGGCCGCGCCGCAATCCGGTAATGGAGTACGGTGCAGTCGTCGCGTGGTGGCTGGTCTACCAGGCGCTGCTGCTCGCGGGGCTGCCGCTGGCGGGCGCGCTGGTGCCGACGTTCCCGGACCGCGGGGCGTCGCTCGCGCTGCCGGCGGCGCTGGTGGTGCTGGTGCTGCCCGTCTACTGGGTGGGACAGGTCACGTTCGGGCCGGTCGCGCTGCTCGCGGGCGTCGGGACGTTGCTCGGGGCGGTGGCGCTGGCGTCCCGGGACGGCGTGGCGTTCGAGCGCGGACCGTACCTGGAGGCGGTGGCGGTGTTCACGGTGGCGTTCGCGTTTCTGCTGACGATCCGGGCGTTCGACGCGGGCGCGATCCCGGGCGGCGGGGAGAAGTTCCTGGATTTCGGCCTGGTGAAGAGCCTGCTTCGTGCGGAGCATCTGCCGCCCGAGGACATGTGGTTCGCGGGCGAGCGCGTGCGGTACTACTACGGCGGCCACCTCGTCGCGGCGACGCTGGCGAAGCTGACGGGGACGGCCGGCCGGTTCGCGTACAACCTGATGCTCGCGGGGTTCTACGCGATGGAGGTGACGGCGGTGTACGGGCTGGCGAGCGCGGCGGCGCGCGACCGGGGGGTGCCGCGGAAGCTCGCGGCGGCGCTCGCGGCGTTCGCGTTCGGGTTCGCCAGCAACCTGCTGACGGCCGGCCGACTGCTGGCGAACGCGCTGCCCCCCGGTGTCCGGGCGCGGGTCGCCGAGGCCGCGGGGAAGGAGGTCGACCAGGTGACGGTGACGCCCGACACGTTCTCGTACTGGCCGGCGAGCCGCGTCATCCCGAACACCATCACGGAGTTCCCGCTGTTCGCGTACCTCAACGGCGACCTCCACGCGCACATGATGGCGCTGGCGATACTGCTGCTGTCGGCGGGCGTCTGCTACGGCTACTACGGGACGCCCGCGGAGCGTGCGTGGCGGCGGCGCGGGCTCGTCTTCGGCGTGCTTCCGGTGCTCGCGGGGTTCGTGGCGTTCGTGAGCACGTGGAGCTTCCCGACGGTGCTCGGGCTGGCGTGGTTGACGCTCGTGTTCGCGGCGGCTCCGCCACGGACGCTGCTACCCGGGGCGGTCGCACGACTGCTCGACTTCGAGGTCGGGGACGCCGACGCTGGCGGCGCGACGGCGTGGGCGCTCGCGCGGCGCGAACTCCAGCGTGCGCTCCTCTCGCTCGGCGTCGTGGCGGTCGTGGGCGGCCTGGCGTTCGCGTGGGTCGCGCCGTTCGTGCCGAACGTGCTGCTGGCGTCGGCGGCCGACCGCGGCATAGCCTTCCTGCCGACGCGCTCCGACCCCGGCGCGTTCCTGCTCGTCCACGGCTGGTTCGTCGTGGCGTTCGGGCTGTGGCTCGTCAACCGCGCGGATGTACGCGACCGGGGACTCGCGGTCGCCGCGGGCGCAGTCGCACTCGCCGTGGCCGGCGCGGCCGTGGACCTCGTCGCGGTCGCGGTACTCGGACCGCTGCTCGCCGCGGGCTGGTACGTGCTCCGGCGCGACGGTCCGGACTTCGCCACGCTGCTCGTGGTCGCGGGCGCGGGCGTGCTCGTGCTCGTGGAGTTCGTCTACCTCCGGGACAACGCCGCGCCCGAGCGCATGAACACGGTGTTCAAGACGTACATGCAGGTGTGGTCGCTGTGGTCGGTCGCGGCGGGCGTCGCGCTCGCACGCGTCGGCTCGCTGTGGTCGGCGGTCGCGGCCGACGTCCGCGACGCGCTCGCGGGGAGTCTCCGTGGCGGCGACGCCGTCGAGGGCGACGGCGGCCGCAGGCGCGACCGCGACGGCGACGCCCGACAGGTCGTCGGCGCAATGTTCGTCGCGGCGCTCCTGCTGTCGACGTCGCTCTACGGCGCGTTCGCGCTCGACAACCACTTCGCGCACGGGCACGGCCCGACGCTCGACGCGATGGAGTTCGCCCACCGCGAACACCCCGACGAGGCCGCGGCCATCGAGTGGCTCGACGACCGGCCGGGCCAGCCCCACATCGCGTCCGCGCCG
>CAZYYH010000405.1:0-2046 GCA_964651725.1 uncultured Halobacteriales archaeon
CGACCCGGAGTTCGTAGGTCGCGTCGCCTTCGAGCGTGACGTTGACGGCGTTCGGGCCGGCGCTCCGCACGTCGCGGACGTACCGGTTCGGGTGGTCCGGGCCGTCCTCGGGGTCCAGCTGGTCGGCGAGCAGGTCGCGCCACGTCTCGGCGTCGAGTGCGGTCGGAACGGTGACGTTGAACGGGTCGCCGTCCCGGCTCTCGACGGGGACGGTGCTAGTGTGGGCGCTGAGCGCCTCCGTGGTGACGGGCGTCCGGTAGCCGCCCGCGGAGAGGTTCCCGGCGAGCGTGACGAGCGTGAGGCGGTTGCCGCGCACCAGCGTCTGGCTCGCCACGGACACCGGCGTCTCGTAGTCGCGGTAGACGAGGCCGCCGGAGACCACGACCGGTGCTGCGCCCTGGAACTCGTTGTACGCGGGGTCGAACACCAGCCGCCGCGTCGAGTAGTTCAGCCGGTGGTCCTCGCTGCCGAGGTAGGCGTCAAGGTTCCCGGCGTCGCCCGTAGCGGTCACGTTCCAGAGCGTGACGTTCGCGGCGTCGGTCGTCCGGACCTGCCCGGTGGCTGGCGGCGGGTTGACGAACAGCGTCCGGGCCGGGTACCGGCTTCCGGTCCGCACCGTCACTCCGGACTGGCCGTCGCCCGCCGCGGTCGCCAGCATCGCGTTCCGCAGCGTGCTCAGGTCGCCGGTCGCGTCCTGGTAGTCGGTGAACTCGACCTGGCGGTTCTCCCCGGGGACGACCGTCGCTTGGTAGAGCGACATGAGGATGACGAGCGTGGCGAACAGGAGCACTGCTCCGACCTGTATGGCCTGTCCGCGACGGTCGTCCCCGAAATCCATACGCCGGGGTTGCGGAGGGGAGGGATAAAAATGGTGGGTCCGGCGCGTGGGATACAGTTTTTGCGCTCGGGTCGGAAGCCGGGTGCGTGCTCGAATCGGAGCGTGCCGGGTCGGAGTCCATCGGCGCGGTGCTCATGGTGGCCGTCGTGGTGCTCGCCGTCGCACTCCTGAGCGGCGTGCTCTTCGCGGCGCAGTCGTCGGGTGACGACCCACCGAACGCGGCGCTCGCCGCGCACGTGGACGGCGCGAACGTGTCGGTCCACCACCGCGGTGGCGCGACGGTCTCGCTGGATTCGCTGACGGTGATGGTGCGCGCGGACGGCGACGAGACCCGGTTCCGGCCGGCCGCCGCGAACGTCACGGCAGGCGACGCCGACGACCGGTTCGAACCCGGGGAGCGGTGGGAGCGCGCTCACGGCGCTCCGGTGGCGGTCGGCGACCGCGTGCAGGTGCTCGTCGTCCACGAGCCGACGAACGCGGTGGTGCTCGACGCCGAGCGACGCGTCGAGTGACAGGCGTGCCGAACCCGCCTCTCGATTTCGACGCGTGCCGAACCCCTCATCGACAAACCCAAATAGCCCCTGCGTGAAGGTTCGGGCAACAATGACCGACGTCGGCATCGACGCGATCGAAGTCTGGGCCGGGAAACTCGAACTCGACCTCCCTGAGGAGTTCGCGCCCGCGAAGGGCGAGGACCCCGAGAAGTACACGAAGGGCCTCGGTCTCTACGCGTCGTCGTTCCCGGACGCGTACGAGGACATCGTGACGATGGGGGCGAACGCCGCCCACCGGCTGATGGAGCGCGAGGGCCTCGAACCCGACGACGTCGGCCGCATCGACGTCGCAACGGAGTCCGCGTTCGACAACTCCAAGCCCGTCTCGACGTACATCGCGGGCTGCCTGGAGCAGGTGTACGACGGCGACTTCCACCACGCGAACAAGGGCGAGCGCAAGTTCGCGTGCGTCGCCGGCACGCAGAGCATCGACGACGCCTACAACTGGATCAAGGCCGGGCGGAACCGGGGGCGGGGCGCGCTCGTCGTCGCCACCGACACCGCGCTCTACGCCCGCGGCGACGCCGGCGAGGCGACGCAGGGCGCGGGTGCCGTGGCGATGTACGTCGCCGAGGACCCCGACGTCGTCGCGCTCTCCACCGAGCAGGGCTACGGCTCCGCGGACGAGACCGACTTCCTCAAGCCGAACCAGCA
>CAZYYH010000406.1:0-2037 GCA_964651725.1 uncultured Halobacteriales archaeon
GTTCTACCTCTGCGAGGTGTGCTCCATCCGGTTCGAGTTCGGCGAGGCGATGGACCTCGGCTTCGAGTGCCCCGAGTGCGGGTCGCCGCTCGAGGGGATGGAGAACGAGCATCTCGTGGACGCGATGGACCGGCGCATCGAGGCGCTCCGCGACGAACTCGGCGTTCAGGCATAATGGTCGTCCTCGCTACCAAGGTGTACGTGCAGGGTGACGCCCGGGAGCGCGCGCTCGACGGGCTGAACGCGCTCGTGGACAACGCCGTCGGCGGGCTGGACGTGGAGTGGGACGTGGGGGTGCGCCACGACGAGTTCCCGACGGTGACGGTGGACGGCCCGGACGCGGTGGCGGCGCGGAACGCGCTCCGCGAGGAGTGGGGCGAGGTCGTGCCGTCGATGGAGCCGGGCGAGGAGTACGTCGGCACGCTGGAGTCCTGGGACGACGACGGCCTCGTGCTCGACGCGGGCGAAACGGTGCGGATTCAGGCGGACGAACTCGGCCTCGGTCCGGGGTCGCCGTCGCAAGTGCGCCAGCGGTTCGGGCTGGTGCAGCACATGCGGCTCCGGTTCGTTTATGGGGGTGAGCGAACCGGCGGTTCGCGAACGTCGTCGGACGACTCGTCCGACGGAAACCCATCGCGGCTCGCCGACGACGAGCGCGACCGGCTGTTCGAGTGGACGCGCGGCCGGGGCCGCGTGAACGTCAACTCCGCCACGCGCGGCGAGGTGCGCGCGACGGTGAATCGTGCGGGCCACGCCCGCGACATCGTGACGGTGGAGCGGCTGGGGCTGCTGGAGCAGAGCATCGTCTGCGGAGAGGGGACCGACCCGCCGGGCCTGCTCTCCGACATCGGCTCGTACCTCCCGTCGGAACTCCTCGCCGTCGTACCATGAAGCGTCGGACGCTCGCTCTCCTCGCGCTCGCTGCGCTCGCGGCGCTCGCCGGCTGTGCGGGGTTCGGCGGCGGGCTCGACGAGGAGCGACTCGCGCGGAACGCCTCCTACGACTGGAACACGACTGCGGACGTCACCGTGACCGTGGCGGGCGAGGAGTACCAGGCCGTCTACGAGGTGGAGAACGGGACGCCGGTCGAGGCGTTCCGCCGCGAGACGCTCGGCGGCCGGTCCCCGGTCGAGGTCGCGGCGGTGCAGTTCCGCTACCCGAACGGCACCGTGGTGGGCGCGTCCGCCATCGACGTGGAGCAGGCAGACAGCCGCGTCGTCATCCGGCCGCCGGCCGGGGAGGGTAAGCTCGCGTACTCCGCGCCCGCCGACGCCGGCCGGTTCTCCCTCCCGGTGACGGTAGCCGGCTCCCACGAGGTGGTGCTGCCGCCGGGTCGCCGCGTCGGCAACCCCGTGTTCGGCGACGTGAACCCGGGTGGGTTCGACCCCTCGACGGACGACCGCGACCGCGTCCACCTCCGGTGGAGCAGTCTGGAGGAGGGCTCGATAACCGTGCGGTCGTACCTCCAGCGCGACCTCTACCTGTTCGCCGGCCTCCTCGGCCTGCTTCTGGTCGTGTCGCTCGGCGGCGTGGTGTACTACCGCATCCAGATCCGCCGGCTGGAGCGCCAGCGCGAGGAAGCCGGTCTCGACGTGGACCTGGAGCGCGACGACGACTCGGGCGGCCCGCCGCTTCGATGACGGAATCGACGGTTGACGGCGGTGAGTGGACGGGACGGCAGGCGGGTTCCCGTGCTGTCAACCTGGCCGGAAAACCGGCGGCGACGGCCGGCCGCCCGTCCGCTACCCTGGCGGACTGAAAGCGCACGAGGGCTTTCGGACGCTCACTTCTGTACTTGGCAGGAACACGGGATTCTCGACGGCAGGCCTTCCTGCTAGCCCTGACAGATGGTGGAGGGAACGGCCAGGAGCGCGTAACGGGGTTCCGAACGGACGGACGACACGACGTGGATGATTCGACCCCGATCACCGGCGGACTTTTGCGGAGTGCGTGCGAACGCGCGTCCATGCGGGTCGCGCTGGTCACGGTCGGCGACGAGATCCTGGCGGGGGACGTGGTGAACACGAACGCGGCGTG
>CAZYYH010000407.1:0-2036 GCA_964651725.1 uncultured Halobacteriales archaeon
AGCGCGCCATCGTCGAGAAGGGCATGGAGACCCTGGAAGCCATCGGCGAGGGCGAAAGCACGACGTTCGTGCTCCCCCAGGAGCTCTCCTCGCTCGTCGGCCGCTACGGCAAGCACCTCACCGGCAGCGACGTGGGGGCGGACGGCGAACCGCTGGCGAGCAAGGGGTTCGACGACGAAACCCGGGAGTGGCTGGGGCTGGACGACGTGGCGGGACTGGCAGGCGGCCTCAACGCCGTCGTGTCCGACGAGATCGAGGAACTGGAGCCGGTCGAGGAGCCCGAGTAGCCGGTCACCGCCGCGAGCGTGCCGCCACGGGGTTCGTCCGTGCCCACGCCCGTCGCACGCTCGCGCACGATCGTCACGCGCACGGGTTCGTCGGTCGCGCCGCGGATGCGCCGCTCGAGCCTGGCGGCGGACGCGTTCGTTCCGTCCGCCACGTACACCGTCACCGCCGCCGGCACGCGGGCGAAGAACCGGGGACGGTACTCGATCTCGACGTCGAGTACGACGAGGTCGCTCTCGCGCGCCAGGTCGCGGACGTCGTGCTCGAACGCCGTGTTCTCCCTGATGTTCATCGTCGTGACCCCGAGGAACGACGAGAGCACGAGCAAGCCGATCAGGAGCGTCGCCGCCCGCCGCCGCGTGAGCCACCGCGCGGTCTCCGCCTCGGACCAGCCCGCGGGCCGATAGCCGCGGGCCCAGAGCACGCCGAGACTGGCGAGGTTGATGGAGACCGCGTTCACGAGCACGAGCACGCCCGCGCTCGCGGCCAGCATCGCGTCCCGGTACGCGATTCCGATACCGACGGCGGCCGCCGGCGGGATGAGCGCCGCCGCAATCATCACGCCGACGAGGACCGCGCTCGCACCGGTCGTCAACGAGAGCGCGCCCGCCGCGCCGGAGCCGAGCGCGACGACGAGCGACAGTGCACCCGGATTCGCGCGCTCGGCCACCTGCCCGAGGACGCGGACGTCCAACCCCGGAAGTACCGTCCAGCTCACGAGCTCCGCGAACCCGATCGCGCTCGCCACGGCCGCGGCGAGACCGACCGCCTGTGCGCGCAGCCCGACGCGGAACAGCTCGTCGTCGCCGACCACCGTCCCGACGCTCGCCCCGATCGCCGGCCCGAGGAGCGGCGCGATGACCATGCTCCCGACCACGACCGCCGCGCTGTCCGTCAGCAGCCCCGCGGTCGCCACGACCGCGCTGAGGACGGAGAACGCGACGTAGGAGGACGTCACACCGGTCTGGGACGCCGCCTCCGCCCGGAGTTCCTCGCGGGAGAGCCGCGTGACGGCCTCGGTGGTCGTCTCCGAGTCGCCGTCGAACAGCTCGGAGACGACGGCCTCGGTCTCCGTCACGACGACGTAGCCGTCGCGCTCGACGCCCGCCGCCCGAAGGTCGTCGAGGACCGCCTCGACCTCGTCGGCCTCCACGGGAAACGAGAGCAGGCCGGCGTACGCTCGCTCGGAGACCTCCTCCGTGAACGCGAACTCGACGCCGCGGTCGCGCACGACGTCGAGCACCGCCTCGCGATTCTCGTCCGGAACCGTGACCTGGATGAGTCGCATGGCGTTTCGCTCTCCCGGACGACTACGCCCCTGCCGCCAGCACGGACGCCAGCGCGTCGCGGAACCGGGGTATTCGCTCCGCTGCCGTGTACGACTCGCTCGCGTCACGGACCGCCGCCGACAGCGCCCGGCGGCGCTCCGTCGCGGCGTCGAAGTAGTCGGCGACGGCGTCGGCGAGCGCCCGCGACGTCGGCGGTACGACGAGCGACTCGTCCACCGGCTCGACCGCCGACTTCGCGCCCGTGGTCTCGGTGACGACCGGCGGCACGCCCGCGCGCATCGCCTCGATCACGGTCACGCCGAACGCCTCGATGCGGGCGGGGTGGACGTACAGCGACGCCGCCGACAGCTCCGACGCCAGGTCCGCCACGAAGCCCCGGATCGTGACGCCGAGGGTGTCGGCGTACGCGCTCGGGTGGTCCGGTCCGACGAGCCTGAGTTCCGCGTCCGGGTGGCGCTCGCG
>CAZYYH010000408.1:0-2023 GCA_964651725.1 uncultured Halobacteriales archaeon
TACTCCCGGGCCTCCGCGACCTTCCCCGCGTTCGTCGTCACGAACCTGAGCATACCGGAGGTGTGCCGGCCGGCCGAAAATAGGCGTCGGTGCTCACGGGCCGCTCTTCACCAGTTCGACACCAAAGATCGCCTCGACCGTTGCGCCGAACACCGCACCGCCGACGCCGTACGACGAGCCGAGTACTGCAAGTGGGCCGATGCGACTGACCAGACGACGCCTGACTTCGCCACTATCTCCTCCAGCAGCATCGCTACCACCCCTCCGATGACCAGTTGTGTCAGCCGTCCGCGCGTCTCGACCCGGTGCTGGACGCTCCGCCAGATCGCCCCTACTGCACTCCGTATCTCCGCGGTCGCATCGTGGAACGAGACGGCGGAGTCGGAGGGGGTCAGACGCCCGACGGCTCGTCGTCCGAACTCGACGGCATACGCCGTGTGCCGCCCTATCGTATTTCAAGCTGACCGCGAGTTACACCGCGTCGAGGAACAGTCAGGAGCGGTCAGTCGTCGGTCTCGTCCACGACGACCTCGACCGGTTCGCCGTCGCCGCCCTCGGCGGTCTTCCCGCCCTGGCGCTCCTGCCAGAGCAGCCCGCCGACCACGGCGAGCGCCACCCACGACCGCCAGTTCGCCAGGTTGAGCGTGTAGCCGATGCCGAACGGCTTCTCCACCAGCATCCCCTCGTCCGGCTGCCAGTAGCTGGAGAGCAGCCGCCGCATGCTCGGTCGCTCGAAGTTGTACGGCACGCCGAAGATCTCGCCGGTGGATGGTCTCTGGGACATGCGTGGAGATACGCCGCCTCGCTTTAAGTGCGTTTGGGCACAGATGGTTGTGGGATAGCTCGCGGAGCGACCGGTCGAGCTATCCCTCATAAACCACTTGAAGCTTACATTCTATTACAAATTATTACACTTATGAGGTTTATATGGCGTGGGCGGCCCTTGCGACCGGCGGAGAACCGGGCTACCCGCCCTGATACCGCCCGCGCCCCTCGATCTCGCGCACCCGGTCGAGCGCGGCCGGGTCGCCGGCGTCGCCGTACGCGTCCTCGAACGCCGCGAGCAGCCGGTCGGCGTCGTCCGCGGTCCCCGCGAGGCTCTGCCCGAACACGTGGAGGTCCATCGCGTAGTCCTCCACGTCGTCGGTGTAGTAGCCGAGGCCGAAGTCGATGAGGAAGGTTCCGTCGCCGATTCGCACGTTCCGCGTCGTCGGGTCGCCGTGGACGAAGCCGGCGTCGTGGCACGCCGCCAGGTGGCGGCCGACCTCGCGGACGCGGTCGGTCGCGTCACCCTCCGCGCCCCCGACGACGGCGCGGAGGTCGCGGTCGCCGACGCGCCCGAACTCGATGGCGTACGAGGCCAGGTCCACGTCGAGTACGACGGGCGTCGGCACGCCCGCGCGGCGCGCGTCGCTCGTCAACCTGGCCTCCTCGCGCGTGCGGTGGCGGCGGAGGCGCTCGTCGAGGGCGGGGTGGCGGTACGGCTTCGGGAGCCGGCGCTTCACCACCGTCTCCGCGCCGATCTCGACGGTGGCCTCCGCGCCCTGAACCTCGGCGTCATCACGATACCGCTGGCTCACTGCACCTTCCGGCTCTCTCCACGTGACAGGCACCTCGTCCGGCCGGAAGTCGGGGTCCACGCGCGACTCCTCGACCGGGATGGTGTCGCCGGCCGTCGCCATCTTCGCGCCGAGCACCGCGATCATGCCGGCGTTGTCGCGGAGGAAGCGCGGGTCGGGCGCGTAGAACTCCGCCCCTCTCGCCTCGCACATCTCCCGGAGCATCTCGCGGAGGCGCGCGTTCTGTCCGACGCCGCCGCCGAGGACGAGTTCGTCGCGCCCGGTCAGCGACAGCGCCCGCTCCGACACCTCCGCGAGCATCCCGAACACGTTCTCCTGGAGCGAGAAGCAGACGTCCCCCACCGGCACCCCCTCGTCGTACGCCTCCTTCGCCGCGCTCATGATGCCCGAGAAGGAGAAGTCCATGCCCTTCACGACGTACGGCAGGTCCACGTACTCGCCGT
>CAZYYH010000409.1:0-2013 GCA_964651725.1 uncultured Halobacteriales archaeon
GTGCCGAACCCGCGCTCCTCCTTGACCTCCAGCACGGTGCCCGCGCCCGGCCCGGTCGTGTCCACCTCCATCTCGGATTTCATGTAGCGCTGCGATAAGCCCATGAGCACCGCGAGGAGGTCGGGGACGCCCTCGCCGGTCTCCGCGCTCACCGGCACCACGCCGACGTTCGCCTGGAAGTCCTGCACGCGCCAGTAGAAGTCCGAGGAGAAGCCCGCGTCGGAGAGTTCGCCGATGATGTCGTACAGCATCCCGTCGAGCCGGTCGCGGGCGTACTCCGGCTGGCTCTCGTAGCTCTGCTGGATGGGCGCGTTCTCCTCCGGCGTCCAGCCCTGTACCGTGTCGATCTTGTTCGCCGCGACGATGAAGGGCGTCTGCGTGTCCTGGAGGATGTCGATGGCCTCCTCCGTCTGCGGCTGGAACCCGTCGTTCACGTCCACCACGAGGACCGCGATGTCCGCGAGCGCCCCGCCGCGCGCCCGCAGCGTCGAGAAGGAGTGGTGGCCGGGCGTGTCGATGAACAGCAGGCCGGGCAGGTCGAACTCGTCCGGATCTACGAGGCTCCCCGCGATCTCGGACACCACCTCCAGCGGCACCGCCGTCGCGCCGATGTGCTGGGTGATCGCGCCCGCCTCGCCCGCCGTCACCGTCGAGCCGCGCACCTTGTCGAGCAAGCTGGTCTTCCCGTGGTCGACGTGCCCGAGCACGGCGACGATGGGCGTCCGGAGGTCGGCGGAGTCCTGGGTCGTGTCAGGCATAGATATCACCCGGAAGAATCTCTACCCGATAGGAGCGTGGCGCGGGATTTAACGTCTTCGTGTTGGGGTGGGCCTCGTGCCGTGGATGGGTTCGGAGTCGGAGTCGTCGCTCCGAAGCACCTTCGAACCCGAGTCGGGCGGTCTCCACCCGAAACGAGTCGCACGGCCGTCCGCTCTCCGTCAGACGGCCCGTGGCGTTTATGTACACCGGGTGGATAACAGCCAGGTATGTCCGACGTACTCGCGGAGAACCTCTCGGGGAAGGCGGTCATGGGTTCGGACGGGACCGAACTCGGGATGCTGTACAACATCACGATGAACGTGAAGACCGGCCGGCTCTCGGATCTCGTGGTCGAGCCGGGCGAGGACAGCGACCGGGGCGCGGACTTCCCGATGGCCGACGACGGCCGGTACCGCATCCCGGTGGGCCGCATCCAGGCGGCGAAAGACCACATCGTCGTGCAGCGGTAGATGTACGTTCTCGACGCGTCGGCGTTCATCGACGGTTTCGAGACCGACGAGCCGACGGCGACCATCCCGCGTGTGCGCGACGAACTCAAGGACGCGTCCGCGTACCGGTTCGACGCGATGGAGGGCTCGGGGATGCACGTCCACATCCCGGACGACGAGAGCGTGGAGCGCGTGTACGGCGCGGCGAAGTCCACGGGCGACCGCGGCGAACTCTCGGAGACGGACGCGCGGCTGCTCGCGGCCGCACTCGAACTCGACGGGACGCTCGTGACGGACGACTACGCGGTGCAGAACGTGGCGAGCGAACTCGACGTGGCCGTGGAGGTCGTGGCGAAGGAGGGCATCGAGGAGCAACGGGACTGGCTGTTCCAGTGTGCGGGCTGTGGCCGGGAGTTCGACGAGGAGCGCGATCGCTGCCCGATCTGCGGGAGCGAACTCTCGCGGAAGAACCCCTCGTAGCGTCGGCGTCACGCCGTGGGCGTGGCGCTATCGGTCGAGTTCGTCGAGGCCGACGTCGAGGAGCTGTCGGATGATCTCCTCGTGGGAGACGTCGTACTCGCGGGCGAGGGCGTCGATCTCCCGGGCGACGTCCTCGTCGGGGGCGACCGCGTACTTCCGTCGCATGGCTTGCATCCTACGAAGCACGCCGACTTAAATTCGCGTCAGACCGATGTCGGACGAGTGCAGAGCGCGTTACACGAGCGCGTCGAGTCCGCCGGTGAGGACGACGTAGAGCGCGGCGAACTGGACGGCGTCGAACGTGCCGTGGATGAGGACGGGGACG
>CAZYYH010000410.1:0-2013 GCA_964651725.1 uncultured Halobacteriales archaeon
CACCTCAACCGCATCCCGGAGCCGGTGGGCGTCTGGCGCGTGGACTTCGACGCGGCGGAGCCGGTGGAGGTGATACGGGAGCCGACGCCGCTGTCGCCGGACGAAGCCGGCGTCGAGATCGCAGAGGAGCGCCCGCTCCGGACCGACGTGGCGCTCGTCTCGCCCGACGAGAAGGCGCGCGCCCGCCGGCAGATCGCGGAGCGCGCGTACGGGAAGGGCTGGCGAACTCACGGGTTCCCGGCGTGCGCGGAGGTATCGGTCGAGGACGGCGGCCTGCCGTTCTGCGCGTGGAAGGGCCGGCTGGTGGACGCCGAGCGCGAGTGCGGGCCGGACTGCCCGGGCCACTCGCCGGCCGACGCCCCCGAGGTGGACCTCGACGCGGAGCGCGCCGACCGGTCGGCGTGGGTGGCGAAGCCGGAGCGCGGCCGGCGGCGGCAGGCGGGGCTGGACCGGTTCGGGTAGTCGGGCGTCCGCCCCTTGTTGACTTCTAACGTCAACATTTAACTGTCCGGGGCGCGAATGTTTATCCGCGAAAGCGCGGCCAAAGGGTCACACCACGATGCAGCGGAGCAGTGTAACATCCGCGGTGTGGTCCGGAGGCCGAGGATGACCGACGACGGGGAGCGAGACGATGTCAGACGAGTACTCGAACAACACACCGACTTCGCCGATGGGACGAGTCTCCACGCCGTCGCGTGGAAGGTGCCGGAGACTCACTACCCCGACGGCGTTCACTACCGATACCACTACGGTCCGCCAAACGGCACCATCGTCCGGTACGACAACGCCCACGGCCACCACGAGCGCCACAATCCCGACGGAACGGTCGAACGGATCGAGTTTCCTGGCGCAGTCCGGCTCTACGACCAGTTCCTCGGCGACGTTATGGCCTGGAGGAGGGAGGTTCGACGATGAACGACGAAACTGATCCAACTGAGCAAAATCGCACCGTAACCGAACGGGTCCTCGAAGTCCGCGTGCAGTCCTTCGAGGAGTTCGCCGACGAGAGCAGGGAGGCGCTGCAGAAGGCAGTAGAAGCCGACGAGTACGAGCCAGCCGTCCTCGCGTTCGAGACGCCGGGGCAGGCGCTATCGCTGTTCACGGACGCGCGGTACGAACTCCTCGAAGCCATCCGCCGCGAGCAGCCGGGGAGCATCCGCGAACTCGCTCGCGTCCTCGACCGCGACGTGCGCGCCGTCCACCGCGACCTCGACGCGCTCGCCGAGCACGGCATCGTGGAGTTCGAGCAGGAGGGGCGCGCGAAACGCCCGGTCGTCGGCTACGAGGAGATCCGCATCGACGTGGACCTGACGTTCGGCGACGCGGGCGAGGGGTCGAACGCCACGTCCTGACCGGCGGTCGTCGGCCGCCGGTCGTGGATCATCGACCGCCGCCCCGTCAATCGTCGGCCGTCGCAGCTTCGGTCAGATCCTCGGGCGCGACGGGTGCGAATCGCACGATTGCGTCGAACTGCTCGTCGGGGAGGCGGTCGCCCGAGGTGATTCCACGGGCGTCGTGCTCGCGGAGGTGGCGGTCGACGAACCGCCGGGCGACGAGGGCCTTCCGTGCGTCGCCGCCACCGGACTCCGTCCGGTTCCCCGTCGAGCGTCGCTCGACGCAGTCGAGTCGGTCCTGCGCTTCCTCCAGGAGGAGCGCGGCGGTGAACACGTCGTAGACGAGGTCGGCGAGGCGCTTGGCGTACAGCTGGGCGTAGTCGCGGTCCTCGGCGGCGAGCGTGGCGAGCGCGTCGCCGAGGCCGGCGAACGCGTCGCGGACGGCGTCGGCGTCGTCGGCGAGGACGGGATGCTCGACGGCGTCGAGGCGTTGCTGGATCGCGGCGAGAAGCGGCTCGTGGGCGTCGTCGCGGTCGAGCGCACGGAGCACGTCGAGCGAGAGGACGTTCGAGGTGCCCTCCCAGATGGGGAGCACCTGGGCGTCGCGGAGCAGGCGCTCGGTGACGAAGTCGGCGACGTAGCCGTTGCCGCCGAGCACCTCCATCGCGTACGAGGCGGT
>CAZYYH010000411.1:0-2012 GCA_964651725.1 uncultured Halobacteriales archaeon
ACGAACGCGTGGTACGCGATGCTGGCGGCGATGAACGTCACCTCCTCGGTGGCGACCTCGCGGAGCGTCTCGCGCACGACCGCCACCACCCCGCCGAGACCCCCTTTCATGGCGTGTAGACACGGTCCGGAGCCGGAAAAGTCGGTCGGGCACGCCGAGGTCGGCGTTCGGGGCGCACCGCCGGGAGTGCTGGAACCGGCGCGGTCGCGTCCCGCCGGTACGACTCCGCCGGTCGCAGTCGACGCCCGGCCGTCCGGCCGGTCAGTACGGTGCCGCCGCCTCGAAGTCGCAGTGGGCGCAGGCCAGATGGACCATGTCGCCGAAGGGCGTCCGGATCGGGCCGTTCGCTTCGATTCCGTCCCGGCCGCACTCCGGACAGGGGCCCTCCGACTGCGGCGGTTCGCCCGGGTCCGAGGCCGCGAGCGAGTTCTCGTCGGCCCCGTCCTCGCCACTCTCCGGGCGCTCCTCCCCGACCGGACTGGGCTGCTGGCGCGCGGGTGGCCGCGGTCGCTCCCTCATCTCCTCCCCGGACCGACAGTCGGTGTCAACAGGGATAACTGTTCGTGTGGCGTGCATAACTATGATTGTCCGACTGCTTGCGTTGTTTACCGGTCGTGTCGGATCGGGTAAGGACGGTCGGACCCGGCACGCGCGGAACACTCAACGCCTTTACGCAGGGTGGCCGAAGCTCCGGGCATGAGCGACGGCCGACCGTTCCACCTCGTGGACGTGTTCGCAGTGGAGCCGTACACCGGCAACCAGCTCGCCGTGATCCGGGACGCCGGCGACCTCTCGGACGACGAGATGCAGGCGCTGGCGCGGGAGATGGCGTACTCGGAGACGACGTTCGTCGAAGCGACCGAGTCGGACGAGTCGGGCGGATGGGACGTCCGCATCTTCACGCCCACCGACGAGATCCCGTTCGCGGGGCATCCGACGCTCGGCACCGCCGCCGTGATCCGCGACCGGTTAGCCGACGACGACCCCGACGAGGTGACGCTGAACCTCGGCGTCGGCGAGATCCCCGTGACGGTGGCACGGGAGGACGGCGACGAGGTGCTGTGGATGCGCCAGCGCCCGCCGTCGTTCGGCGCGACCGTCGACGCGGCGGAGGCCGCGGAGGTCGTGAGCGTGGGCATCGACGACGTGAACGACGACTACCCGGCACAGGTGGTGTCGACGGGGCTGCCGACGCTGGTGGTGCCGCTGCGGTCGCTCGACGCGGTCCGGGGCGCGGAGATCAACAGCCAGGCGTACACCGAGCGCGCCGTCGGCGATCTCGACGCGAAGAACGTGCTGGTGTTCGCGCCGGAGGCCTACCGCGACGAGAACGACCTGAACGTGCGGATGTTCGCCCCGGCACTCGGCGTGCCCGAGGACCCCGCGACCGGCTCTTCCAACGGCTGCCTCGCGGCGTGGCTCGCTCGCCACCGCTTCCTCGACGCGCCCGAGATCGCGGTGCGCGTCGAGCAGGGCTACGAGATCGACCGGCCGTCGCTTCTGCACCTGCGGGCACGGGACCGGGGCGACGACGTGACGGTCGAGGTCGGCGGTCGAGTGGTGCCGGTGGCGGACGGCGAACTGGTGTAGCGCTCGTCCGCGCCGAGCGTTCGCGGCTCGCGACGGCGTAGTTCCCGACTGGCTGCGGACCGGTTCCCGGATACCCGGAGTCGGCAAGAACCTTTCCGGAACGCCACCGAACGGTCCGACGGGTATGGCCGGAAGTGATCGTTGGTACAAGAACGCCGTCATCTACGCGCTCGACGTGGAGACGTTCGCCGACGCGAACGGTGACGGCATCGGCGACTTCGAGGGACTGATCGACCGGCTCGACTACCTGTCGCGGCTCGGGGTGACGTGCGTGTGGCTGCTCCCGTTCTACCCGACGCCGAACCGCGACAACGGCTACGACGTGATGGACTACTACGGCGTGGACCCGCGGCTCGGCACCCTCGGTGAGTTCGTGGAGTTCATGCACGGCGCGGAGGAGCGCGGCATCCGCGTCATCGTCG
>CAZYYH010000412.1:0-2012 GCA_964651725.1 uncultured Halobacteriales archaeon
ACCGTGTTCAACACCAGCCCCGTCACCACGAACTTCAGGTGGTGGACGAGCACGCTCCACGTCACCGTCTCCGAGTCGAGGATGTACCACGCGCCGTAGAGGTAGAAGGGGAAACTCGCGGTGACGAGCGCGAGCGCCACCGTCGCCACCACCCGATCCTCGACCATGCCCGCCGGTTGGGAGGGGCGTGCGTTAAAGGGCGCGAAATGGCTGTGTCGGGTCTCGGGTACGCGCTCTGCTGCCAGAGACGCGACTGCGTCGAAAGCCCCCGGAGCGAGCCGCCCCCTTTCATTCCCCGGGTGATTTGTCGGCCGGCAACAGTTCGCCGGCCCGACGAGCCTGCGCGACCCGAAAGCCCATGCCTGGCGCGCAACATCTCCCGGCGTGACCCGGCTTCCCTTCCTCCTGCTAGCCGTCCTGCTCGTAGCGTCGGTCGCCCTACCGGGGTGTGCGGGGAGCGACGCCGGTTCGACTCCGGGTGCGACCACGGTTAGCACCACCACGGACCCCTCGACGGCAACCGTCGACACGACGACCCTATCGACGCCCCTGCCGATGACGCGGCTGGTGATCGAGGCGCAGGGCGTCGAGAACCTGACGGTGACGCTCTGGAACTCGTCGCTCGCGGACGGCGAGCCGGTGTACGACCGGACGTTCCGGGAACCGGACGGCGCGCTGTTCCTCGACCACGCCTTCGAATCGCGGACGAGCTACCACGCCGTGATTCGGGCAAACGGAACCGTCGTCGTGAATCGGACGCTGCACGCGAGCGAGGGCTACCGAGTCGAGGTGACGCCGAACGGCACCGAGGTCGTGACCGTCGTCCCGTAGCTGTCGGCAGTCGGAAAGCGTTTACCGGCTGGGAAGCCTACCGTCGGGTAATGGTCGATTCCGACGCGGACGCCGACGGGCCGGCCGCCGGGAACGGGGCTGGCGACGAACCGTCCGGGGCGTCACCGGCTCCGCCCGAGGAGGTGCGCCGGGAGGTCGAGGAGCGGTACGACCTCGACGAGTTCGGTCCGGAGGACATGGCGCGGATGTCGGGCGACGAGTGGGAGGCGGCGTTCGACCCGGACTCGTGGATCACGGGGCCTGCGCTGCTGGATCGCGTCGAGGCGGACCTCCGGGCGCGCATCGCGGATCGCGACGTGTTCGCGGTGCTGGAGCGGGAGGCGTTCGACGGCGAGGAGTGCCTGCTCGCGTACTCCGACGAGGGCTACGCGGTGGTTCGCCCGGACGGCTCCGTGGAGGGTCGCGGGACGGTGCTCCGCGACGTGAAGCCGACGGTGGCGCTCGCGTCGATGGACTCCTACGAGGTGCCGGCGGTGCCCGAGGACGCCGGCGAACTGCCGAACCCCGACGAGGTGCGGCAGGGAACCGGCCGGCTCGGCAACAGGGTGATGCTGGCGGTCGCGGGCGTTCAGGTGCTCGCGGGACTGTTCCTGCTCGTGGCGTGGCTCGTCGTTCCCCTCTCCATCATCGCCCCGGTGGTCGCGTTCGGCTTCCTGGGATTCGGCGCGTTCCTGTTCGTGGTGGTGGCGAACGCGCGGCTCTCCGACCGGTTCCGCGCGGCCGAGTACCGCGACCGGCTCCGGGCGGCCGGCGTCGCGTCGGAGGAACGACCGGCGTTCGTGCCCGGGGGGACGCGACCGGCGGGCGGCCCGGAGGGCCGCCGAACGAGCGAGCGAGGTGGGACGACCCGCGAGCAGGGAGCGTCCCCGGATGGGCGACCGGCGGACGCCGAGAGCGGGGGGACGCGACCGGAGGAGGAACCGGTGGAAGCCACGTCGGACGCCGGCGAGGAATCCGCCGAGAACGGCGGCCAGTCGGTCTGAACCGCCCGACTCGGGGGTGGCGGTTCATCGGTGGGTTTATGCAACTCCCGTCCCGAGTGCCGGATGTATGAGACGGCGGGACTTTCTGAGGGTTGCCAGCGGTGCGGCGGGTGGTGCCGCGACCGCGGGAGCAGCTACGGCAGCGTCCGATGGCGGCGCTGCCGCGGCCGGCGCTGC
>CAZYYH010000413.1:0-1989 GCA_964651725.1 uncultured Halobacteriales archaeon
CGGTCGCGGTCCCACGGAGCGACCCCCGGCGGAGGCCGAGCGCCAGGAGCGCGCCGCCGAGCGCGACGGCGCCCGCCCGCTCCCAGCGCCCGAGACCCCGCCCCCGGCCCGGGCCGCCCGCTTCGCTGGTCGCGGCCGACCGGTCGCCGCGCTCGGGTGCGCGAGCGGTCATCGGCGGACCACCCTCGTCGCCTCTCCGACCGCCATCCCGTACTCGGTGCGGTAGCTGGCCTGGTTCGACATGCGATAGCTCCCCGTGCGGGTCGATGTGGACCGGCGCATTAGCTGTTGGGAGCTACCAGTCGCGTTTCGGGTCGCGTCGGCCGGGAGCCGTCGCGGAAGCACGCGTCCGGGAGTGGAGCTACTTGAAGCACTTGAAGATTACATATCGTTACAAGATATTACAAACTATTACACTTATGTAGTTTATCAGTGTTGGCGGAACTCGCGGACCCGTCGGCCGAGCGGTCGTGCCGCCCGCCCCCGAGTCGGGGCGTCCATCACGCGTCGAGTGCGAGTTCGATACGCTCCAGGTCGTTCTCGCGGATGCGGTCGCCGGCCGCGGCGCGCACCTCCTCGACGGGGTGGAACGCGACCCCGCCGTCCTCGAACTCCGAGGTGAGGTCGCCGACGGCGTCGGCGCGGTCGAGCGCGTACGTGAGGAAGTAGAAGGCGACGTGCGGGAACTCGGCGTGGATGGTGGTCACGTAGGTCAGGTCCGCCGGGTCCGCCCGGAGACCGGTCTCCTCCTCGAGTTCGCGGAGACCGGCCACCTTCGGGCCTTCGTCGTACTCGGTGTAGCCGCCGGGGAGGCTCCAGATGCCCTCGTGCTGCGGGATGGGTTCGTCGAGCAGCAGAACCTCGTCGCCGTCGTGGACGACGACGTGGACGGCCGGAACCGGCTTCCGGGTGAACGCGACGTTGCAGTCCGGGCAGTGGGCGCGGTCGCGCCCCTGGAACTCGCGGGTTCCCAGCTCGGCTCCACACCGATGGCAGTAGTCGTGCTCGGCGGCGACCGCGGCGAGGTCGAAATCGACGTCGTCCATGCGAGGCAGTTTCACACCCGGGGACCGTAACCGTTCCTACGTCACGAACGTACGGGATAGACGGCCCGAGCCGCCGGTTCGAACCCCGCGGTGTGCCGTCCGGGTCGCGTCAGTCGTCCCCGACGTACTGGCCGACGTAGGCGTACGGGACGCCGTTCTCCCACTCCATGTCGGGCGAGGTGTCGCTCCGGGCGACCATCGTCGCCGTCCGTGCACAGTGCTTGTCGGCCGTCGCGTGTCAAGTGATCGCCGGGCATGTCCCCACAATTTTCACTCATTGGATAAATTTAGGGTAGTCGCGGCGTTCAGTAGCTCAACTGCCGGAGCCGTCGAGGTTCGCGGCATCGAACACGCGCCCCTGGACGACGCGCGCGACGGTGGCGACGAGTTCGTCGTCCTCGACGAGGTCGGAGAAGATGCCGAGCGGGATCTGCGCGCCCGCCATGTCGGCGTGGCCGCCCGCGCTCCCGACGTCGCCGAACACGTCGTGGAGGAAGCGACCGAGGTCGACTCGCGGGTCGACGGAGCGCGCGCTGACGTGGACGGTGTCGTCGATGACGCCGAAGACGAGCGCGGTTTCGACGCCCTCCAGACGGAGGAGGAAGTCGGCGGCCTGCGGGATGGCGTCGCGCTCGGTGGTGCGGCCGACGTGGGAGACGAGGTAGGACGACCGCGCCTCGTGGTTGAGAATCGCCTTCCCGATGGCGGTGAGCGTGGACCGGGAGACCGGCGGCGCGCCGAGACTGGCGATGTCGTCCTGGTCGGCGTGCGGGTGGAGGAAGCGCGCGGCGTCCCACTCGCCGGCGGTGACGTGGCGGACGAACCCCAGCGTCTCGCGGTGGATGGCGAACAGGAGGCCGGTGGCGACGGTCTCGCTCGGGTCGACGCCGAGGTCGCGGAGGTACTCGGCGAGGATGGACGCCGTCGCGCCGGCGTCCTCGCG
>CAZYYH010000414.1:0-1987 GCA_964651725.1 uncultured Halobacteriales archaeon
GGCGTGTCGAAGTCGTGGAAGTGCTCGCCTTTCTCCTTCGAGAGGACGTTGAGCGCCGCCGCCGCGCCGTCGCCCGCGGCGATGACGGCCTGCCACTCCTCCGCGCGCACCATCGCGCCGGTGGCGTAGGCGTCCTCGACGCTCGTCTCCATCGTCACGTCCACGTCCACCACGTCCTCGTCCGTGAACTGCGCGCCGAGGTCCTCCGCGAGGTCGCGCTTCGCGCCGGTCGCCAGCACCAGGTAGTCCGCCCGGTAGTCGCCCTCCTCCGTGTGGACCGCGAACCGGCCGTCGGCGCGCTCGACCGACTCCACGGCCTCGCCGACGTTCATGTCCGCGCCGAACTCGCGGGCCTGATCGCGGGCGTGCTCCACGAACTGCGTGCCGTCGACCGACTCGATGCCGAGGTAGTTGAACAGGTGGGCCTTGTGCATCCACGTCTCGTCCGTGTCGAACACCACGGTGTCGAGGCCGTTCTTCGCCGTGAACAGCGCCGCGCTCAGGCCGGCGGGGCCGCCGCCGACGACAGCTACCTGCGTCATAGCTACGCGTTGGGCGTGGTCTTCATTAAAGGTCCGTGAGCCGGCGAGTACAGGCGGGTTCCGGCCCGTGCGGCCTACCGCCGACGCGCCGGCGCGCGCTCGCCGGATTCGAGTACGGCCCGGGTCCGGCGGTGCCGGTCGCGGAACGCCGCCGCCAGCCCGGCGCGCACCGCCTCGTCCGCGGCCCGGCCGAACGGCGTCGCGTACTCCACGCGGTCGCGCAGGATCGTGTCGTCGCCGGCCGCGACGAACGAGTGTGTGTGGTGCCACCGCCGGAACGGCCCCTGGCGCATCTCGTCGCGGAAGAACGCCTCGTTCGCCCGCTCCTCCCGCGCCGCGATCTGCGACACCCACTCGACGCGCGGGCCGACGCCGAACGGCTCGGCCGACATCCGGAGCGTCGTCCCCGGCGTGAGTTCCGCGTCCCTCGGCAGTTCCTCGCCGTCCGGCCGCCACAGGCGCTCCACGCGCAGCCGCAGCCAGTCCGGCGAGACCCGCGTCAGCCCCTCGACCGTCGAGTGGAACGCCCAGACCTCGTCGAGTGGCGCGCGGATGCGCGTCTCGCGCTGGAACGTCGTCATCGTGAGCGGGTGATACGGCGGGGAGCGGGAAAACTGCGGCGGCGGACCCGGTGGACGACGGTCGGTTCGATTCGGGACGCCGGAGTCGGTGGTCGGCGCGCGTGGAGCGGAACGGCGGGTGGCGCGGCCGGCGGGAGCGCCACCGACCGAGCGAACGGGGAGCGCTGGGCGGCGGCGAAGCCGCCGTGTGAGCGAACGGGCGGAGCCCGTGAGCGAGTGAAACGAGCGACCCGTGAGCAAGGGAGCGACCGCGCGAGGGGAGCGAGACCTCGAACAACCGAGCGGGGAGCGCAGCGACCCACGAGGGACGAGCACCGTCGGACCGCAGGTCCGACGAACCCTGGCTCGCGTCGCTCGCCAGGACACCGAGCGAGTGGAACGAGCGAGGCGCGCAGTCGGAGACGTTCACGTCTCCGTCGTTGCGCTCCTCGTCCCTCGCGCGGTCGCTCCCTCGCTCACGGGTCGCTCGTTCCACTCACTCCCCGTTCGCACGTCCGGCGGCCCTTCGGGCCGCCCGCCGGTCGCTCTACGCGCGCCACCGCGTTCAGAGTCGGTAGCGAGGTGTCGCGGGTCGGTCGCGGAGCCGCGACGCACACTCCTATAAAATCCATAAGTGTAATAGATTGTAATCCAATGTAATTTTCGTAACCTTCAATTCTTTTACAGGAGATGGCGCCGATATCTCCTCGCGGCCCCCGACCGGCAAGTGTTGGATCACGATGAAAGCCTTATACCGCGTGGTCGCCTTTCGACGTACCGCAATGCCCTCGGAGCGAGCGACGCACACCTCGCCGTTCACGGCGATGGAGGTGCTCGAACGAGCCAACGAACTCGACGACGTGGTCCACATGGAAGTAGGCGAGC
>CAZYYH010000415.1:0-1983 GCA_964651725.1 uncultured Halobacteriales archaeon
TAGGTGAGCCACCCCGAGTCCTCGTCGCGGAGCCGGCGGTACGTCGCCAGGTCGTTCTCGTAGAGGATGAACAGCGCGCGCCGCACGTCGTTCAGCTCCAGCCCCAGCCGCTCCGCGAGCTCCTCGTCCGTCACCTCGCCGTCCGGCGGGGCTGCCGCCACCGGCATCCCCTTCGGCCCGACGAGTTCGTGGAGGTACTTCTGTACGACCGGGTCCTCCAGGAGTTCCTCAAAAGCCATTGGGAGTAACTGCGGGTTGTGACGCGTTTAAAACCATCGGAGCGCGCCGGCCGACGCCACGCGAGTACCGTCCGAGCATCCCGCGACGGTCACTCCACGTCCTCCACGCGTTTCCCCGTCTCCTGCGGGATCACTCGCCGGCGCGGTCCCTCCCACTCGCGGTCGAGTTCCCGCCCCTCGAACAGCCGGTCGAGGAACACCGCGAGCGCCGCCACCTCCGAGTGGGGCTGGTTCGTCACGCCGACGTTCCAGTCCGCCGCCTCGTAGATCGAGAACGGCACCTTCCCGCCACCCACCACCACCAGCAGCGGCTCCTCGGCGCGTGCCGCCCGAACCTCCGCCTCCACGTCCTGCACGCGCTCGCCGTACATCGTGAGGTGGACGACCCGACCCGGCCAGTCCCGGACCGTCGCCTTCGGGCTCTCCGTCATCTCCACGTCGAACGGCCCGCCGAACCGCTCCGTGATGTCGGCGACCGTCTCCCGCGACCCCGCCGCGTTCCCCGGGAACACCACGCGGTCCGCGCCGAGCGCGCGCGCCGTCAACCCCACGTGCGTCGTCATGCGCTCGTCCCGGCCCGGCCGGTGGCCCAGCCGGAGCACCGCGACCTCGGGTTCGCCCTGCATATCCGTTCATTCGCACCCGGCCGTTAGGGGGTTTCGAAAGCGGGACGCGAGCGAAGCGAGCGTCCCGGAACGGTGAGCGGCGACTGAAAGGAGCCGTGAGCAGCGAGACGCGAGCGAAGCGAGCGTCCCGGAACGGCGAGCCGCCAAAACTTCAAGTACGAGAACGGGACGAACCCTGCCCGTGACCTGACGACCGGCGCGGGACGAACGAGGCGGTAGCGCGGCGCGCCGTCCCGCAGGCCGACGATCCGCGCCGCCTGCTCGCCCCACACGACCGGATCGACCCAGCACAGTGCCAACGCTGGCGCATACCGACCGCGCCGAGGTCGAAACTGGCGTCGCGCACGTCGACCTCTCCGGCCGCACCGCGCTCGTCACGGGGGCGGCGAGCGGCGTCGGCCGAGAGGTCGCGCTCGGCCGGCTCCGGGACCCGAGCATCGACCGCGTCCATCGCGGCGAGAGACGACGCCGTTCGGCCGGCGGCCCGCCTGCTCGTCGCGGAGCGTAGCTACACGGAGAACTCAGCGCGCGCCTCGACGCCGTCGTCGGTGGTGTTCAGCTCCGCGATCGCGGTGTACGCGCCGGAGTCGGGGTCGGGCCACCGCCCGGGGTAGGTCACTGTCTCGCCGGAGTCGATGGTCTCGGACTGGAGTGCCTGCGTGAACATCCGTCCGTCGCTCGCGCGCCACACCTCCTCGCCGTCGGCCTCCACGACGAAGTCGACTTTGAGGCCGCTCCGGAACGTGAGTTCGACGGGGTCGTCGCCAGTGTTCTCGACGGTGAGCGCGAACTCCACCTCGTCGCCGACGCCAACGTCCAGCGTGCTCGTCAGTGCCATGCCGTATGTTTCGGCGACGAGGAGTGAAAAGTTTACGCTCGAAACCGGGTGGCGGTGTTCGATTGATTACCAGTCTGGGCGCGTCGGGTCGGTGAGCGACGGCGAGCGTCGGACGCTCGACTACCGGTTCAGGCCTCGTGGAACCGACGCCAAAGATGCGGGAGACGGTCGGAAGCGACCGGGGTGTCGGTCGCCGATCAGTTGTCGCTGGAGTCGAGGCCGAGTGCGGCCGCCGCGTCGAGCAGGCCGCTACCGGACTCGTTCGAGCCGAGGCCGATGC
>CAZYYH010000416.1:0-1962 GCA_964651725.1 uncultured Halobacteriales archaeon
ACGATGCCCTCACGCTGACGATAGACGAGGATGTGTCGGTCGTTGATGTGACGAGAGATCGGGGTTCCGAATCCGTCTGATTCTGCTGAATCCATCCTCTGTCTGCAGCACGCATCTCGTATCAAAGGTTGGTTAGATTGGTGGCCGATACGGTGTAGCGTTCCTCCGTATCTGTGGCTTCACTCGTTCCGAATTCATGAGCGTCAGAGCTGTTTAGTAATGCCTGCACCCCATCGCAACAGTCGTTCGTGGCGACAAGCGTGCCGACCACTGTGGCGATAGAGACGGGAGAATTAGGCGCTGGCAGAGCTACAATCGGGAATTACAGATGTTCGTCCAGCAGGGCGACGCGCTCTTCCTCACCCCGCATCGCGTACCCCTCCCGCTCCGCCTCCAGGGACATCACGGGAACGTCGCGGCCCTTGACCTCCACGAACTCGCGCTCCTCCGAAACGTCCGCGCCGGGCACCCACTCGGCGTCGTCGCCGTCGCCGACGCGGTAATGCACGTCGCCCACTATCTCGACACGGACGCCGTCGAGGTCGAGCGCGCCGTAGTGCGACGCGATGCGGGCGTCGGGGTCCTCCCGATAGCTGACGAGTTCTACGGCCGAGTCGGAGAACGCGACCTCGACGGTGTACGCGCCCGGTTCGTCGCACAGCACGTCCACGTCCGCCGGCTCCACGTCCACGCCCCGGAGCGCGAGGTTCGCACTCCCGGTCACCGCCCACGTCACGCCCTCCGGTAGCTCGTCGGCGAGCCGGCACGCCGCATCGACGTAGTCGGACACGGCTACTGGATGTGGCCTTCTTCGCGGAGCTGGTCGGCGTCCTGCTTCTCGTAGCGCCAGACCACGTCCGCCTTCTCGTCCTGCCAGTCCCACGGCTCCACGAGCACCACGTCGTCCTCCCGGATCCAGATGCGCTTCTGCATCCGGCCCGGGATGCGCGCCGTGCGCTCCACGCCGTCCGCGCAACGTACCTTCACGCGGTTCGCTCCGAGCATGTCGGTGACGACCGCGAACACCTCGTCGTCGTCCGGCATTCGGAGGTCCTTGCGGCCGCCCTCGTCGTCGCTCATACCACGACATTGGCGCACGGGAGATTTAAAACTCCCGCGTCCCCGTCAGGTCCGGCGTCGCGGCGGCTCTCGGACCGGAGGGAGTCATCGCCGCGACGGGGCCTTTATGGCATTACGTTCGCGAGAGTAATGACTTGAAGGGGGCCGGTGCCCGACCGGCGCGCTCCACGCCGGCGGGTCTCCCACCTTTAAGTGACGCGTGCGCCGAGTAGCGGTATGCTCGGCAAACTCGGAGCGAAAGGCATCGTCGGTGTGCTCGCCATCGTCGGCGGACTCGCACTCGTCGCCGTCCAGGACCCGCTCGTCGCCGCCGGTATCGCGCTCGTTCTCGTCGGCCTCGTCCTCACCGCGTGGGGGCTGGTGTCCGGGATGTTGTCCGCGATGGGGATGGGCGGGATGCTAGGCTAGCTCCGCGAGCTTCTCCCGCCCGGGCGCGACGAGTTCGTCGAGGTACTCCGCGAGCGTGTTCTTCGCGTCCTGCGGGTGGAGGTCGCCGGAGACGAGTGCGGCCTCCAGTTCCTCGTAGTCGTCGTAGGTCACGTCGCCGCCGTACTCGTCGGGTCGCTCGACGGTCACGGACTCGAACCGCGGGAAGACGTGGTACTGGAACAGCTGGAGCACGGGGTTCTCGCGCTCGACGCCGTCGTCGGTCGGCTCGGGGTCGGCGGTCGGCGGGCAGTACGCCGAGTTCACCTTCTCCCGGAGTTCGTCGGCGGAGTCCTCCATCGAGATTGTGACGCCCGCGGAGGACGACATCTTGCCCTCGCCCGTGGTGAGGTCGGCGAGGATGGGCGTGTGGATGGCGGGCCGGCTCTCGTAGCCGAGCGCGGGGAGTTCCTCGCGGTGGAGCATGTGGACCTTGCGCTGGTCGAGGCCGCCGAC
>CAZYYH010000417.1:0-1961 GCA_964651725.1 uncultured Halobacteriales archaeon
GTCACCGTGTCCGCGACGGAGCCGTTCGAGATCCAGAGCTTCCCGCCGTTCACCACGTACTCGTCGCCCTCCCTCTCGGCCGTCGTGTCCATCGCCGGCACGTCAGAGCC
Source organism: uncultured Halobacteriales archaeon (assembly GCA_964651725.1). Classification (GTDB taxonomy): domain Archaea; phylum Halobacteriota; class Halobacteria; order Halobacteriales; family Halobacteriaceae; genus CAZYYH01. Next base: position 111 of record CAZYYH010000417.1, read on the forward strand.
CGCGCCCGCCTCCGACAACGCGAACGCCCCCACGTCGTCACCGCGATTGAGGGGCGCGAGGTACGCCCGTTTCTGCTCGTCGGTCCCGTACGCGTTCAGCATGTTCCCCGCGAGGCTCGTGTGCGCCGCGACGACCGTTCCGAGGCCGCCGCTCCCGCGCGAGACCTCCTCCAGCGCGATGGCGTAGGAGTGGTAGTCCAGCCCCGCGCCGTCGTACTCCTCCGGGAACGGCATCCCCATCAGCCCGAGTTCGCCCATCTGCTCCACGAGATCCCACGGGAACTCGTCCTCCTCGTCGATCGCCGACGCCCGCGGCTTCACCTCCTCGTCCACGAACTCCGCCACCATGTCGCGTATCTGGCGCTGCTCCGCCGTGAGACTGAAGTCCATACCGGGTGGTTTGCCCGTTCCGGCCTTTATCTTTCCCATCCTCGTGGCCGGGAGTCCGAGTAGTCGCTGAGTCCGGAGTGCTGTGAGCCATCGGAGTGACCTACAGCTCCGAAAGCCCCCGCGCTCTCGACTCGCGCGACTCGCTGCGGTCCTCGTCGCTCGCTCCCTACGGTCGCTCGCGGCTGTGGTCCTTGCGTCGTCGGGCTTCGTCGAGAGCGCGGCCCCTTTCGATTTCCCGCCCGTGGTGGTTGGTCGGTCAGCAGTAGCCGTTCGGACACTCGGCCGGCCGTCACCTATCTACAGCCTCTTCTCGAAATGGACCTGGTACGCGTCGATGACTTCGACGTACTCGCGGCCGGTCTGCTCGTAGTCCAAGGATTCGTACAGGCTCCGGGCGGCCGCCATGTCCTCGCCGGTGTGGAGGACGACGCGCTCGAAGCCCATCTCGCGGGCGCGGTCCTCCAGTTCGGAGACGAGCGTCCGGGCGTACCCCCGGCGCTGGAACTCGGGGTGGACGCGCACGCTCCTGACGCGGGCGGCGTTCTCCGCCTCGTCCGTCGGCTGGAATCCGCCGCACGCCACGAGTCGCTCGCCCGGTCGGCCGTACGCGCCCTCGCCCGCGTCCGCGGCGTCGAGCGTCCCGATCAGGAACTCGCCGTCCGCGAGGAACGACTCGGGAATCCGGCGGAGGTAGCGGTCGATGTCGGGGATGAAGTCGACGGCGGACGCGCGGAACGCCGCGTCGTGGACGGCCCAGACGGCGTTCTTGTCCCCGGGTTCGTAGCGGCGCACGTGGAGGTCGTCGTTCACGTCACCTCGTAGGGAGGTTGCCGGGGCGAAAAGCGGTTTCGTCACCGGAGACACCTGCCGCGCCGACCCTGACCGCCGGCGGCTACTCGTACTCGTAGAACCCCTTCCCGGTCTTCTTCCCGAGGTCGCCAGCCTCCACCTTGCGCTTCAGGAGGTACGCGGGCGTGTACCGGTCGCCGAGTTCCTCGTGGAGCGTCTCGCTCGCGTGCAGACAGACGTCGAGGCCGATGTGGTCGGCGAGTTCGAGGGGGCCCATCGGGACGTTCGTGCCGAGTTTCATCCCCGAGTCGATGTCCTCCTTCGTGGCGACGCCCTCGTCGAACGCGCGGACGCCCTCGTTTATCCAGGGCATCAGGATGCGGTTCGTGACGAAGCCGGGCTTGTCGTCCGCCTCCCAGGTCTCCTTGCCGAGGTCCTCCGCGAACGCGTGCGCGAACTCGGTGACTTCGTCGGTCGTCTTCTCGCCGACGACGATCTCGACGCCCGTCATGACCGGCACGGGGTTCATGAAGTGGAGGCCGACGACGAGTTCCGGGCGCTCCGTCGCGGCCGCGATGGTGGTGATGGAGAGCGTGGAGGTGTTCGTGGCGAGCACCACGTCGTCGTCCGTCACGTCGTCGAGGTCCGCGAACACGTCCCGCTTCACGTCCA
>CAZYYH010000418.1:0-1923 GCA_964651725.1 uncultured Halobacteriales archaeon
CATGAGGAAAGTCCCCCCACCGTCCGGGCAGGCGACCGGGCGCAAGCCCGGAGCGGGAGACCGCTGGCTCTGGAACAGAAACGACACGTCTCCGCCCGACCGATGAGGTGCGCGACCCCCGGCCGACCAAAGGTCGGGGAAGCTAACCCACCGAGGGACGACGGCCGCGTGCTGGTTTCGCCAGCACGCAGGCAGAGGACCGATGGAACGGCGAATCCTCGCCGGTGCAAGTCCGCGCGCGTAAGGTAGCCTGGACGAGCGCGCGGCCGCTCAGCCGAATGCCGGCAGAACAGAAGGGGGCTTACTCCCCTCAGCCACGTTTTTACTGCGAGCCTACGGCTTGCGCTGGCAAAAACCTGGACTAAAATCGTCGTCCGTTCGCGGGCCTCCGGCCCGCTCACGCGGTCCAAGGGGCCTCCGGTCCCTCGCTCGCGACTGCCGTGCTAGCCCTCCGTGGATTGATCGGCCAGCAACGGATGTACGGGGCGCGATCGCCTATCGTAGAACGTAGTCTGCCATGCGCAGGTAAGACGGTCGTACCGGCCGTACCCTACCTCGTTCCACGCGATCCGCGTCCGGAGGCGGGCGTCGAACGCCGGCTTACCGTCCCAACTGACGCTACCCCTTTATCCGATTCAGCGGTAGTGCGCGTGATGGCCGACCACGGGCAGGCGCACGCGCGCGACGACCGACGCGACCGGAGCCGCCGCGTACTCGCCATCGCGTTCGCCATCAACACCACGTTCTTCGTGGTCGAACTCGGCGGCGCGCTCTACGCGGACTCGCTGACGCTGCTTGCGGACGCCGCGCACATGCTCACCGACTCCGCGAGCCTCGGCCTCGCGCTGTTCGCCGCGTGGGTCGCCGCGAAACCCGCCGACGAGCGCCGCACGTACGGCTACGCGCGCGCCGAGGTGCTCGGCGCGCTCGCCAACGGCCTCCTCCTCCTGGTCGTGGTCGGGTACGTCCTCGTCGACGCGTACGGCCGGCTCCAGGACCCGCAACCCGTGCGGCCGTGGGTGGTCGTCGTCGTCGGCGTCGTCGGCCTCGCCGCGAACCTCGCCGCCGCGTACGTGCTCGCCGCCGACCGCGACGACATCAACGTCGAGGGCGCGTTCCTCCACCTGCTCGCGGACGCCGCCGGCAGCGTCGCCGCCATCGCCGTCGGCCTCGCGCTCACCGTCACCTCTCTCTACGTCCTCGACGCCGTCTTCGCGGTCGTCGTCGCCGCGATCGTGCTCTACTCGACGTTCGACCTCCTTCGGGACTCCCTCAACGTTCTGCTCCAGGGCGCACCCCGCGACGTCGACGTGGACGCCGTCGCCGCGTTTCTCGCGTCGTTCGACGGCGTCGTCGACGTGCACGACGTCCACGTCTGGGCGCTCACCCCCGGAGAAACCGCGATGAGCGCGCACGTCGTCGTCGCCGAGGACGCCGACCCGCAGTCGGTGCTCGGCGCGTGCCAGTCGTCCCTCGCCGAGTCGTTCGGCATCGACCACGTCACCGTCCAGGTGGAGTCGCCCTCGCACACAGAGCGCCTCGCGTTCGACTGCTACCGTCGGGACGACCCGTTCGAGAGGTGATGGGTCGGACATCCTACTGACTCGTGACAGAAAAATATTAAATCCCCTCGGTATTCATAGGTCTTATGGCCGATATCTACCGTGCTCCGGTTGGCTTCCCGAACTTCGAGCGCACCGTGGCCGACCCCATCGACCTCGACGACTACGACCCGCCCGCCGACGTCACTCGCGAACTCGACGACCTCGCCGACGTCCGCGTCTGGGGAACCCGGAAGGGCGACGGCAACCGCGACCGCTACGCGTCGATGGCGACCGGCGACTGGCTGCTGTTCTATCACGACGGCCGGTACGTCGCCGCCGGCCGCGTCGGCACCAAGTTCGAGACGCCGTGGATCAGCCG
>CAZYYH010000419.1:0-1918 GCA_964651725.1 uncultured Halobacteriales archaeon
CGAACGATTCCAGCATCTCCCGCGTGACGTGGGGCATGCAGACGACGCGGAGTTCGCTCACGCCAGTCCGGGAGAGCCGCCAGCCCTCGGCGCGGAGCGCGTCGAACGCGCGCTCGGGAACGTCGGCGGCGACGAGCGGGAGGACGAGTTCGACCATGTCGACCCCGCGGTCGGCGAGCGCGGCCGCGAGCCAGTCGGCGTTCGCCTGCGCGCGCTCGAACCCCTCGCGGTAGCCATCCGGCCACAGAGCGTCCAGTGCCGCGGCGCGCGCCGCCGGATGCGGCCGCGTACACATCGAGGAGAGCACGCGGTCGAACGACTGCGGCTCGACCGCGCCCGTCGCCGCTACCTGCATGCGCCGGGGTTGCCGGCGGCGGCGTTTAGCCGTTCCCCTTTCTCACGCCCCGGACTCGTTCCCGTCCGTCGCGTTCCCCGTAGTTTCGCCCTCGAACGTGAACGACGCCTGCCCGACGGCCGAGCCGTCCGGCGACCGCACCGTCACCTCGTACGACCCCGCGAGCGCGGGCGCGTCCCCGCCCGGCGGCGACCCGACAGTGACCTCCGGACTCCCGTCCGGGAACGCGATGAACGCGGTGGTGTCCGGCGGGAGCGCCTCCGACAGCTCCACGGACTCCTCGCCGGTCTCGCGCGCGACCGTCACCGTCGTGCCCGCCGGCAGCGCCCGGTCGCCCGCGTTCGTCACCGTGAGGTACGTTCCGTTCTGCGTCCCGATGGAGACCGACTGTCCGGCCGTCGCGAACGCCTCAGACACCCACGGCGGCTGCCCGACGTCGACCTCGCGCTCGGTCACCTCGAACCCGTACTGGAGTTCGACCGGGATCGAGCGCGTCGTCGACGCGAGCGCGAACTCGAACTCGTGGACCAGCCCGCGCTCGTCCACCACCACCGTCGCGTTGTACGCGGTCACGTTCTCCGGCGCGACGCCGAGCGTCCCCGAGTACTCCGTCGCCTCCAGCGTCACGAGCGTCCGGCCGTCCACCTCCTCGGTGCCGGCGACCTCGAACTCGCCGCTCTGGAGCACGCCCTCGAGGATGCGCGACTTCGTCACCACCGCGTCGAACGACGGCTGGCCGAGCGCGTCCTCGCCCGTCGCGTTCGAATCACGCTGGAACGTCTGGTACTGTGTCCGATTCTCCTGGATCGCGCGCACCGCGACCTCCGACTCGTTGCCCCAGTAATCGACCGTCGAGGCGACCGTGCGGTTCGGCGTCTCGCGCTCGGTCTCCGTGTGGACGCGGAACGGCGCGAGCCCCGCCGCCACCGTGCCGTTCTGGACCGCACTCGTGTCCGCGAGCGCCGGCGGCAGCGTCTGGTTCTCGTCCGTCTCCACCGAGTAGTTCTGCCGGAACGTGAACTCGTAGCCCGTCGCCGACAGCGCCTCCTCGTGCGCCGCCACGAGCGTACTCGCGTTGTCCACGCCCGACTCCGAGACGCCCGGCGGCAGCGCCGACGCGTTGCCGTCCGCCGTCGCGTTCGTGCCGTTCGACTCGTTCCCCTGGAGTGCCGGCTGGCCGCCGACGCCCGCGAGCGCCGTCCCACCGAGCGCCACCGCGAGCGCCGCGAGCACCGCCACGACGACGGTCAGCGTCCGTTCTCGAGACATTCTCGACTCTGACTCCGACGGCACGGCGAAAAAAGGCCGGAGATAGTCGGGAATCGTTAACCAGCCTGGAAAACCGGTACGGCCGCGTTAGTCGCGGGTACGGCCGGCTTACTCGTCGCGCACCGAGTCGAGGATGAGCCGCTGCTCGACGCGCTTGACCTCGTGTTGGACGTCGCGGACGGCGTCGATGTTCGCTGAGATGGAGGAGATGCCCTCGTTCACGAGGAACCGCACCATCTCGGGCTTCGACCCCGCCTGGCCGCAGATGCTCGTGCGCACGTCGTGCTCGCGGCA
>CAZYYH010000420.1:0-1910 GCA_964651725.1 uncultured Halobacteriales archaeon
AGATCTCGCGGAGCTGCTCCTCGCTCTCGCCGTAGTACTTCGACATGATCTCCGGTCCGGAGATGGTCTCGAAGTGGGCATCGATCTCGTTGGCGACGGCCCTGGCGATGAGCGTCTTGCCGGTGCCGGGCGGGCCGTGGAGGAGGACGCCCTTCGGCGGCTCGATGCCGAGCTGCTGGAACAGCTCGGGGTGGCGCATCGGCAGCTCGATCATCTCGCGGACCTGTTCGAGTTCGCGGTCGAGGCCGCCGATATCCTCGTAGGTTACGCTCGGCGTGCCGTCGCCCGCGCGCGCCCCGGCTTCCTCGGCGGGGCGCTCCGAGATGCTGATGTCGGTGGAGTCGGTGACGATGACGGTGCCGGTGGGGTCGGTTTCGACGACCTTGAGCGGCACCTGCTGGCCGGACGCGGTGCCGATGCCGCCGAACCCGAAGGAGAAGGGCACTGTCTGTCCGGTGGTGACGGGGCGACCGCTGAGGCGGTCGCGGATGAGCCGGGAGATGTCGCCGCTCACCCGGATGTTGCCGGGGAGCGCGAGCGTGATCGAGGACGCGGGCTTGATGTCGGCTTTCTCGACGGTGACGCTGTCGTCGATGCCGACGTTGGCCTCCTGCCGGAGGCGGCCGTCGATGCGGACGACGCCGTTACCCTCGTCCTCGGGGTAGCCGGGCCAGACGCGCGCGACGGCGCGGCCCTGGCTCTTGCCCTCGATGACGATGTAGTCACCGTTCTCGAGGTCGAGTTCCTCCATCGCGCGGCGGTCGATGGCGGCGAGTCCGCGACCGGCGTCCTTCTGTTTGAGTGGTCTGACGGTGAGCTTCATTCTCTCACCTCGATAGTGAGCACGCCGTTGTGCATAAACGCTTCCGCGTCCCCGTGCGGGAGGTCGATCTCGTGCTGGCGGGAACCGCCCGCGTGCTCGACGACGACGATGGCGGTGTCGTCGACGACGTCGATGGTGACGGCGTCGTCGGGGACGCCGAGGTCGGCGACGAACGTGACGCCGTCGTCGTACTCGTACTGGCGAGCGATTCCGTCGATGTCTTCGCGGAGCTGTTTGAGAGTCATTCGAACTAACCACGAGTAAGCTGCCCTACTATTTAAATCCTTCGCCAAGGAATCGACGGAGGGAAACGGGGTAGCCGAATCGCGGTCGAAATGCGGTCCGGCCGCCGGACGCCGACGACCGGTTCCGCCGCTGGCCCGCCATCGGCCCGTCGGCTCGGCCCAGCTACCCGCCGCCGTCCGCCGGGCTTCAAGTACCGGACGCGCGGACTACCCGCATGGAGACGGTCACACACGACGGTCGGACGACCGCGTACGAGCGCCACGACCGCGGTGGTGACGGTGCGGCGCTGCTCTGCGTCCACGGCAGCGGCGGGGCCCACGGCGTCTGGAAGGCACAGCTCGGCCGGCTCTCCGCCGAACGCCCCGTCGTCGCGCTCGACCTCGCCGGCCACGGCGACTCCGACGACGTGAACGCCGAACCCGGCCCGGACACCCTCGCCGCGTACGCCGACGACGTGCTCGCCGTCGCGCGCGCGGAGGACACCACGGTCTTCTGCGGCAACTCGCTTGGCGGCGCGGTCGTCCAGACCGTCCTCCTCGACCGGGACTTCGACGCCGACGCCGCCGTCCTCGCCGGCTCCGGCGCAAGGCTCGCCGTCCACGAGGACCTGCGGGCGTGGCTCGCCGACGACTTCGACCGCGCCATAGACGCGCTCCACGGCGACGACACGTTCTTCCACGACGTACCCGAGAACTACCTCCGGGAGTCGAAGCGAGCGATGTGCGCCGCCGGCCGGGCGGTCACCGAGCGCGACTTCCTGTCCTGTCACACCTTCGACGTGCGCGACCGCCTGGACGAGATCGAGGTTCCGGTCCTCGCGCTCACCGGCGAGCACGACCGG
>CAZYYH010000421.1:0-1909 GCA_964651725.1 uncultured Halobacteriales archaeon
CCGACCAGTTCACCGCGGAGTCGTACTCGCCCATCCAGAGGTTCGACGTGCCGTTCACCTTCGCCAGCAGGTTCACGTCGTCCTCGTACGAGGGGTAGTACGCCTCCGCGATTCCCTTCTGCACCGCGAGCGACGTGACCGCGTCGTGCGTGGCGACGTCCCACACCGTCTCCGGGTCCATCGTCTCCGGCACCGGCTCGAAGTCCACCGGTCCGTGCTCCAGCCCGTGGTCGTACGCGAGGATCAGTACCTTCCCGTCCCTGGTGAGTTCCGAGTCCGTGAGCGTGCGAGGACGCATCGTTCGAAAATGCTCTCGCCTGCTATAAGTGTCTAACTGTCTCTCGCGCGACTCGCGCGACGTTAATAGCTCCCTACCGAACGCTTATATCACTGCGCAGTCGACGTTGACGTATGTCATCCGACGGCGTGAGAGACGCCATCCACAGTGCGATGCAGGACGAAACGTTCCTCGACGAGTTCCGCGCCGACCCCGAGGCCGCGCTCGCCGAGTTCGACCTGACCGACGAGGAGCGCGCCGCGCTCGCCAGCGGTGACTCCGACCGCATCCGCGGCATCACCGACGACGAGATGGCGGCCGACCACATCTACGACTTCTTCAGCGCCGGCCCCACGGCGTCCGCACTCCACGTCGAGGACGACGGCACCGTCCGCCACCGGAGCGCGGACTGACCCGCCGGATGTCCGGCTCACCGCAGTCGGTCGACATCTACGTCGTCGGGACCGGCATGGTCGGCTACCGCCAGTTCACTCGCGAGGCCGAGACCGCACTCGACGCCTCCGAGGTCGCCTTCCTCGGCCACTACCAGGACGTGGTCCGCGACTTCGTGGCGGAGCGCGTCGACGAGGTGGTGGACCTCCACGACGAGTACGAGATGGCCGGCTCTCGCGTCGACACCTACCGTGCGATGGCCGACCTCGTGCTCGACGGCGCGGCGGTCGCCGACGGTCCCGTGACGCTCGCGCTCTACGGCCACCCGACCATCTTCGTGTCGCCGTCGCGGATGGTCGTGGAGGACGCGCCCGACCGCGGCCTCACCGTCGAGATGCGCCCCGGAATCTCCTCCCTCGATAGCCTGTTCACCGACCTGGCATTCGACCCGGCCGAGCAGGGGATGCAGACGTTCGAGGCCACCGACCTCCTCGTTCGGGAGTTCGAGGTGAACCCATACGTGCCGCTGTTCGTCTGGCAGATCGCGTCCGTGGAGACCAAGCTCTACTACCCGGGCACTAGCAAGCCCGAGCGGTTCACGCGCATTCGCGAGTACCTCCAGCGGTTCTACCCGGACGACCACACCGTCTACCTCCTCGAAACCGCGACGTACCCCATCGCGGACTCCGAGCAGATCGCGTTCGACCTCGACGAGTTCGAGTCGATGCACGACCGGGTCAAGGGCTCGCAGACGCTCTACGTCCCGCCGGTCGCGGAGAAGGGAGTGGAGAACGAGGAACTCGCGCGGCTCGCGGCGTCCCCCGAGCACGTCAGATCGCTGGTCGACCAGGACGAGTAGCGCTACAGCCGCTCCGTCGCGTCGTCGTGCCACTGCTGCACGCGCTCGGCGTCGAGGTCCAGTGAGTCCGCAACCTCGTCGGGGTCGGCGTTCGCCAGGCTCCGCACCGACCGGATGCCGCCGCGCGCCAGCGTCTCCGCGCGCTTCGGACCGACGCCGTCGAGTTCCGTGACCGACGTCGGCGACGAGTGGTCGCGCCACGCCGCCTCCTCGGCCTCCACGGACCCGCTCCCGTCGGCGGTGGCGTCGACCTCCGCGGACTCCCAGTCGCCGGAACTCGCCGTCACCCACGCGCGCTCCGCGTCGTCGAGACCGCGCACCTGGCTCGCGCGCCGGTCGAGATCCTCGCCGTTCGACTCGAACGACCACGACAGCGAGTG
>CAZYYH010000422.1:0-1904 GCA_964651725.1 uncultured Halobacteriales archaeon
CCGCCTTGAGCATCTGCACGTCGTCGCCCGACGACGGCGGGACGAGCACGGCGACGCTGTCGGCGGCGCGCACCACGTCGACCTCGTTCTGGCCGGCTCCCACGGTCTCGATGATGACCTTGTCCTTCCCGAACGCGTCGAGGGCCTTCACGGCGTCCGTGGTGGCGGTGGAGAGGCCGCCGAGGCTGCCCCGCGTGCTCATCGACCGGAAGAACACGTCCATGTCGCCGACGTTCGACGCCATGCGTATGCGGTCGCCGAGCACCGCTCCGCCGGTGTACGGCGACGAGGGGTCGACGGCGATGACGCCGACGGTCAGTCCCTGATCGCGGTACGCCTTCGCCATCTTGTCCACGAGCGTCGACTTGCCCGCGCCCGGACTGCCCGTGATGCCGATCACGTCCGCGCTCCCCGCGTGGCCGTACAGTCGCGCCACGATATCCCGGTAGCCCGGCTCGCGGTTCTCGATCTTCGTGATGACGCGGGCGAGCGCCCGGTGGTCGCCGTCGAGCAGGTCCGCGACGAGGTCCGGCTCCTCGGCTTCGGCGTCCGTCATGCTACTGGTGCCGCGGCGCGTTCTCGCGGATGAACTCGATGGTCTCCTCCATCGGCGTGCCCGGGCCGAACACCTCCGCGACGCCGGCCTCCTTCAGGTCCTCCTGGTCGTCCTCGGGGATGATGCCGCCGACGAGCACGAGCGTGTCCGCCTTCGCGCCGTACTCCGCCAGTCCGTCCATGATCTTCGGGACGAGCGTGTTGTGCGCGCCGGAGAGGATGGAGACGCCGAGCACGTCCACGTCCTCCTGCACCGCGGCCTGCACGATCTCGTCGGGCGACCGGTGGAGGCCCGAGTAGATGACCTCGAAGCCGGCGTCGCGGAGCGCCCGCGCGATGACGTGCGCCCCTCTGTCGTGGCCGTCCAGTCCGACCTTGGCGACCAGACACCGGATCTTCCGCTGCGTTTCCGCGCTCATTACCACGTAGTTGGCCGACGCACCCTTTGACTGTAACGGAACTGGCACTGATATCGAATTTGGATTAGTGCAACTGTGTTTGGGTTCGGGGGTGGCCGGCGGTCGGAACGGCCGCCGACCCACCGAAACCGACGACACCCCGGCGCGCGTACCCCCGGGCATGACCCGATGGCACCAGAGCGGCACCCGCCGCGACGCCTGCGCCCTGCTCCACGCCGAGGGCGAACTCCGCGCGCAGCGCCTCAAGACCGAACTCGAAGCCCACTACGACACCGGCATCGACCCGAGCCAGTTCTACGCCGTCCTCGACGCGCTGGCGAAAGCCGGCCACGTCGAGAAGCACGAGGAGGGACTGCACGACGTGTACTCGCTGACCGAGCAGGGCGAGGCCGCGCTGCTGGGCCACTACGAGTGGCTGAGCGAGTGCGTGGAGCGCGGCGGCGAGTCGTAGCTATCGAGTCACGAACCAGTCCGCGAGCGCGACCAGTACGACCAGCACGACCACGAACGCGCCGACGACCACCGCCAGGCCCCCGGACGCGCCGAGCAGCGAACCGACGAACGCCGCCACGACGACGAGCACCGCCGCTGCCAGCGCGGCGAGCTTGAACCGGACGTACGACCTGACGAGTCCCATCGAGAGCACCTGACAGCCGGACGGCTAATCCAGCAGTTGTCGCGCGATAGTGTTCCGCAGTATCTCGCTGGTCCCCTCGTAGATCTCGTTGAGCTTCGCGTCGCGGTAGTAGCGCTCCACGTCGAAGTCCGTGGTGTAGCCGTAGCCGCCGTGGATCTGGACGCCCTCGTTCGTGACCTCGCGGCTGATCTCCGAGGCGTAGAGCTTGGCCTGCGCGGCGTCCTTGATGAACTCCTCACCGCGCATCTTCTTGTCCGCGGCCCGGTGCATCAGCAGCTTCGCGGCCTGGACCT
>CAZYYH010000423.1:0-1903 GCA_964651725.1 uncultured Halobacteriales archaeon
TCGGCGCGCTCCCCGCGACCGCCGTCCTGCTGGGCGCGGTCGTCGCGCCCACCGATCCGGTGCTGGCGTCCGACGTGGAGGCTAGCCCGCCGACCGAAGCCACCGTGGAGGACGCCGAGTCGGTGGATCAGGAGGACGACGTGCGGTTCGCGCTCACCTCCGAGGCCGGACTCAACGACGGGCTCGCGTTCCCGTTCACGAACCTCGCCATCGCCATGGCCGGAGCCGCCACCCTCCGGTCGACGGAGTGGTTCACCGACTGGCTGGTCGTCGACGTCGGCTACAAGATACTCGTCGGCGTCGTCGCAGGCTACCTCGCCGGCCAGGTCATGGCGCGGCTCGTGTTCGGGACGCCGGCGACGTCGGAGCACGTGCGAGTCATGGCCGGCGCGGAGGCGCTCGCCACCACCCTCATCGCCTACGGTCTCACCGAACTCGTCCACGCCTACGGGTTCATCGCGGTGTTCGTCGCCGCGCTCGAACTCCGCCACTACGAGTGGGAGCACGACTACTACCACGAACTCCACGACTTCGCGGTGGTCGCCGAGCGCATGCTGATGGCGGCGGTGCTGGTGCTGTTCGGCGGCGCGCTCGTCGGCGGGCTGCTCGCGCCGCTCACGCTCCTCGACGCCGCCGTCGGCCTCGCGCTCGTGTTCGTCGTGCGCCCGCTCACGGGGGTCGTGGGCCTCGTCGGGTCGTCGCTGGCGTGGAGCGAGCGGTTCGTGGTCTCGGCGTTCGGCATCCGCGGCATCGGCTCCTTCTTCTACCTCTCGCACGCCCTCAACGAGGCGTCGTTCCAGGAGTTCGAACTGCTAGTCGCCGCGGAGAAGCTCTGGGCCATCGTGGGGTTCGTGGTCCTGACGTCCATCGTCCTCCACGGCGCGTCGGCGGACCAGGTGATGGACGCACTGGAGCGACACCGCGGTCGCCGCGTCGGCGAGCGCACGGACGTCACGGTGGACTGACCGTCGGTCCGACGGCGATGCCGTCGGCGCAGTGGCTTCGACCGCTACGCCGGCTCAGTCGTGCACGAGCACGTCCAGCACCACCGGCCCGTCCTCGTCGAGTGCGGCCTCGAACTCGCGCTCGATGCTTCCGGAGTCGTCCACGAGCACGCCGCGTGCGCCGTGGCTCTCGGCGTTCGCGGGAAGGTCGACGGGCGGCTCGAAGTCCATGCCGACGAACTCGTGGTCGTCCTCGCTCCCGCCGAACAGGTCGAGGGTGTTGTCCTTGAGGATGCGGTAGTTGCGGTTGTCGGAGACGACCACGGTCAAATCGAGGTCGTGGCGCGCGGCGGTGTACAGCGAGTGGGGGTAGTAGAGGTAGGAGCCGTCGCCGACGAAGCCCACCACGTCGCGGGGGTCGCGGTCCGTCCGCATCGGTTCGGCGAGCGCCGCGCCGACGGCGGCGGGGAGGCCGTAGCCGAGGCCGCCGCCCTTGTTGGAGACGTACTGCTCCGGCGCGAAGTCCCACCGGGTGAGCATCGCGTACTTCGACGTGACGCCCTCGTCCACGACGTACGCGTCGGGCGCGACCGCCTCCATCGCGTCCACGAGTTCTGCCTTGGAGCCGCGCGGATCGTCGTCGGCGCTATCATCACCCATCGACGCCATCTTCGCCTGCACCATCTGCTTCATCGCGTCGAGGCGCTCCAGCCGGCCGTCGCGCTCCTCGGCGGGGAGGCGGTCGGCGACGAGGTCGGCGATGTCCGCCATCACGAGACCGGGGTCGCCGAGGACCGCGGCGTCCGCGGGCTGGTTCTTCCCGACCTGCCACGCGTCGTCGCCGACGTGGACGCACGTCGTGTCGTCGGCGACGAGGTCCACGTCGTGGCGGACGAGCGTCGTGTTCGTGGACGTGCCGGCGAAGACGATAGTGTCCGAGGCCATCAGCGTCGAGGCGA
>CAZYYH010000424.1:0-1900 GCA_964651725.1 uncultured Halobacteriales archaeon
CCCACGTCGGCGTCGCTGTCGTACTTGACCGCGTTGAGGAGGGCGTGCTTCTCGGCCTCACGCTCCACGCGTTCTCGTAACTCGTCGTCCATTACCCTCGGCTTCCGCGCGCCGCCTAAAAACAAGCCCGGATTGGGGCACGCGCGCACCGCCCGCGTCCGCACCGGCCGGACGGCCTCGTTCGACCGGAGGCGACGCGGCGACGGCGCGACACGCACCCGTCCCGCGGGCACACGGGTAGGGGTACGTTAACTATTGGCACGCTAGGATATATCGCTTTCGCGGTCGTGCGGTGTCGGAGCGAAACCCGGAGCGGCGGTGCGGACGCCGCACCGCGTCCGGAGAATCAGTAGCCGCGGGTGATGAGGTAGTCGGCGATGTCTTCGAGCAGTGAGTGCGCCTCGTTGTCCGGGAGGACTTCGAGGTGGCTCTTCGCCCGGGCGGTGAGTTCCTGTGCGGTCTCGCGGGCGTAGTCGATAGAGCCGGCCGCCTCCAGTTCGGCGACGGCGGCGTCTATCTCCTCCTCGGTGACGTCCTCGACGTCGTCGGCGGCGACGAGGTCGTCCACGTCGACGCCCTGTTGGCGCGCGTGGAGCGTGATGAGCGTCTCCTTGTCCTCGACGAGGTCCGAGCCGCGCTGTTTGCCGAGTTTCTCCGAGGGGACCGTGAGATCCAGCACGTCGTCCTGAATCTGGAAGGCGCACCCGGAGTCGATGCCGTAGCGGTAGAGCGCGTCGACCGTCTCGTCGTCGGCGCCCATCAGCACCGCGGCCGTCGCCGTCGCCGCGCCGTACAGCACCGCCGTCTTCAGTTCGACCATGTCGAGGTACTCCTCGGGGACCACCTCCGTCCGGCGCTCGAACTCCACGTCGAGCGCCTGCCCCTCGCAGATCTTGGTGCAGGTGGTGGCGAGCAGTCGGACGGCTTCGAGGCCGTTGGCGGGGTCCGCGCCGGTGTCGGTCATCAGCTCGAACGCCTTGGCGTACAGCGTGTCGCCCGCGAGGATGGCCGTCTCGGTGTCGTACTCTTTGTGCACCGCGGGGACGCCGCGACGGAGGTCGTCGTCGTCCATGATGTCGTCGTGGATGAGCGTGAACGACTGGATGACCTCGATGCTCACGGCGGCGGCCATCACGTCGACGGTGGTGCCGTCGACGCCCGGGAACGACCGGTACTCCTCCGAGAGCGGTTCGACGTCCGCGAGCGCCTCGGCGGTGAGCAGCGTCACCGTCGGGCGGAGCCGCTTGCCGCCCGCCTGCAGGAGGTACCGGGTCGCCTCGTACAGCCGTTCGGGCTCCGACATGGGCACGTCCTCGTCGAGGGCGTCGTTGACGAGCTGCCGCCGCTGCTGGACGGCGTCGAGCACCCGCTCCTCCGTCGCTTCCGAGTTCATCTCACTCCACCAGTTGGATCATGTTGCCGTTCCGTGTCACGTGGAGGTCCCGCCCCAGCGCGTAGCCCTGTGACTCGCAGAGATCCACGTAGGGCGCGAAGCCTTTGAGGTCCTGGTGGGCGGGGATGACGTGCTGCGGCTGGAGCGCTTGGAGCATCTGGTAGTGGCCCTCCTCGCGGAGGTGGCCCGACACGTGAATATCGTCGTAGATGCGTGCGCCCTGCATCTTCAGGAGGCGCTCTGACTGGTAGCGCTGGCCCTCGTTCGTCGGTTCCGGGATGACCCGCGCCGAGAAGATGACCTTGTCGCCGTTGTCGAGTTCGTACGGCGTCTCGCCGCGGCCCATCCGGGTGAGCATCGCGCGCGGTTCGCCCTGGTGGCCCGTGACGATGGGCAGGAAGTTCTCCTTGCCCTCCTTCATGATGCGCTTGAACGTCCGGTCGACGGACTTTCGGTGGCCGTACATCCCCACGTCGTCCGGGATGTCGACGAAGCCGAGTCGCTCGG
>CAZYYH010000425.1:0-1899 GCA_964651725.1 uncultured Halobacteriales archaeon
GTCCCACGACTGCTTCGAGGACGAGTGGTACAACTACGGCGCGGGGACGACGGAGAGCGCGTTCCTCCACGGGATGGTGCAGGTAGCTGCGGGCGCGTACAAGCACTACGACTTCGGCGACGACGACGGGATGCGGAGTCTGTTCGAGACGGCGCTCCAGTACTTCGCGGGGGTGCCGAGGGACTTCTACGGCGTGGACCTGCTGAACGTACGAACCAGGCTCACGAACGCGCTCGACGACCCGACGGCGTTGGACGGGTGGCGGATCGAACTCGACGGGACCCGGCCGGAAGCGAGGGAGGCGGATCACGAGTACGCGGAACGGCTGGAGTGACCTCCGGCTGGCAGTCCGCCTTCCGGGGTCACTCGCCGGGCTCGCGTGCCGCCATCCCCTGCGCGACGTGGGTGAGCGTGACGAGGCCGAGGCCGCCGACGAGGTTCCCGGCGGTGACGACCGCGACCATCATAGCGACCGTCCCGACGGCGACGTTCGCGCCGAACAGGACGCCGAGGAAGAGATGGAGCGTCGTGACGACGACGTGGTCGAGCGGGCCGAGCGCGAGCAGGAACCCGACGGCGTAGGCGACGGCGATTCGGCTCCCCGAGCCCCGCACGGCGACCAGGAGGAAGGACATGAGGCTCACGAGCGCGCCGCCCGCGATGGCGGCGGCGAACCACGACGTGGCCCCGCGGCGGACGCTCTCCTCGGCGAACCCGGCTAGCGCCGCCCCCGTTCCGGCAGGAATCGCGGCGTCGGCAGTGAAGACCAGCGCGAAGAGGAATCCCCCGACGAGGTTGAAGACGAGCGTGACGACCCACAGGCGGAGGAGTGACGCGAGCGGCAGCGGCCCGGAGCGGTCGATGGCCGCCGCGGACGGGTCGGAGAAGTTCTCGTTGAAGAGTTCCGTCCGGCCGACGACCAAGAACACAATACCGGGGGCGAACGCCAGCGCGCCAGCAATCCTGGCGACCGCGCCGAACTGCGGTTCGACCAGCGCCTCGACGATGCCGAACGCGACGACACCGAAGACGACGGTGAACCCCGCGATGAAGCTGGTGGAGACCAGTTCGAGCGTGGACTGTTCGAGTCGCCGCTCGCCCTCCTCGACCGCTCGCTCGAATATCTCGGCGGGCGTCGGAGCTGCCACGTCCCGTCTATCGGCGAGTGGAGTGATAAGAGCCCAGGGCAGGCCGTGCCCCTCGACTACGCCGCCAGCGGTGTGTCGCGGGATTGCAATCGATCACATCGCCGAACGGACCGTGGCGGCCGTTCGCAACTCACTTTACGCGGTAGCGTCCAGACTCCGACGATGCGCGTCGAGCAGATCGGCGACGGCACGCCGGAGCTAGCCGTCGTCGGCGGCATCCACGGCGACGAGCCCTGCGGCGTCCGCGCCGTCGAGCGACTCGTCGAGGAGCAGCCGCCGGTCGAGCGCCCGGTGAAGCTCGTGATCGCCAACGAGGAGGCGGTGTCGGAGGGCGTCCGGTACGTCGACGCCGACCTCAACCGGGCGTTCCCCGCCGACCTCGCCACCGACGCCTACGAGCGCGGGATCGCCGCCCGACTCGGGGAGGAGCTCGCGGGCTGTGCCACGCTCTCGCTCCACTCCACGCAGTCGCACGCCGAGCCGTTCGCCGTCGTGAACGAGGTCGACGACCTCGCGCGGCGCATCTGCCCGCGGCTCTCCGTCGTCGCCGTCGCCGAAGCCGGCCACGTCGGCGAGGGCCGGCTGTTCGCGTCCACCGACCTCCTCGAAGTCGAGTGCGGTCTCCAGGGCACCGAGACCGCCGCCGAGAACGCCTACCGGCTCGCCCGCGAGTTCCTCACCGCGACCGGCGCGCTGCCCGGCAACACCGTCCCGCGCGACCTCCCCGTGTTCCGATTGTACCGCCCCATCC
>CAZYYH010000426.1:0-1899 GCA_964651725.1 uncultured Halobacteriales archaeon
ATTTTTTGGCCAATCGAAAAATCTAGTAGTAGTTTTTGGCAAGCCAAACTCTCGAAACGAGTACGTCCGCCGACGGGCTTTCTCGCGTTTTCACGCTTCAGCCCCGTCGAACGGAACCGTGCGCGTCGGTTCGCTCCTCCCGTCGGCCACCGACCTCCTGTCCCGTCTCGGCGTCGAACCGGTCGGCGTCTCGCACAGTTGCGACTGTCCGCCCGCGGCGCGGGACTGCCGACGCTGCCGAGTACTGTACTGGACCACGGAGCGAACCACTCGGTCGCGGACACCGACCGCGCCGCGGTTCGCGTTTTCTCGGAACCGTTCGACGGACCGAAGGGAAACGCTCTTTTCGTGCACGCTCGGACTCTTGGTATATGAGCGACGGGGACGACGAGACACCGGCGGAGACGTCCGAGGAGACAGCGGAGACGCCCGAGGGGGCGTCCGCCGACGCCTCCGAGGAGACCACCGAAGACGCCTCCGCCGAATCGGAGGAGATCACGGCCGAGAGCCTGAACGAACGCCTCGACGCCGCCGAAGCGGACCTCGAAGCGGCCGAGACCGAGGACGACCTCGACGCGGTCGAGTCGACGCTCGACGACATCGAGTCGGACATCGAGGCCGCCGACCTGCCGGAACCGGACGAAGACGAGGACGACGAGGACGCCGAAGACCCCCGCGCGGACCTCGAAGCCCGCCTCGCGGACCTCCGCGAGGACCTCGAGTCCCAGCGCGGCCCGTACGCCGAGGACGTGGTCGACGACATCGAGTCGGCGAAGACGAAGATCACCGACACCCGCTGGACCGAACGCGGGCAGGACGAGATCGTCGCGGTCGTCGAGTCGTTCGCGGCCGACGTGAACGAGATTCTGAACGCCTCCGTGTCCGTCGACGGCGAGACCGAGGAGCGCCTCGCGGCCGCTCTCGACGAAGCCGTCGTCGCCGTCGAGTCGGCCGGACTGGACGCCGACGCCGACGAGGAGACCATCGCCGCGCTCCTCGAAGCGACCGACGAGTTGGAGGCCGGTCTCGAAGACGCTCAGGAGTGGGACGACTTGGAGACGAACGAGAAGCTCCGGGCCGAGGGCTTCTACGACGTGCTCGGCCACTACAAGGACTACCCGCCGGAACTCTCCGCGATCTTAGTGTGGGAGCAGCGCGGCCGCGCTGACATGATCATGCTGGCGAAGGATAACCTCCAGTCGGAGTTCATGCAGTCGCACTGCATGGACGCGTTCGTCCGAATGGGCGACCCGTCGGTGTTCGAGGAGATGCACCAACTCGCCCAGCGACGGAACAAGAAGGCCATCCGGGCGCTCGGCACGATGGGGTCGGCCGCCGAGGGCGCCGTCGAGACGCTCACGGAGTACGTCGACGCCGACTCCGACCCGGCGCTTCAGAAGGTGACGTTCAAGGCGCTCGGCGAAATCGGCTCGCCCGACGCGACGCAGGCTGTCGCGGACAAACTGGTGATGGACAACGACAACGTGCGGCCGTACGCCGCTCGGTCGCTCGGCCTCATCGGCGACACCCGCGCGGTGAAGCCGCTGAAGGACACGCTGGCGAACGACGACAGCGACACCGTCCGCGCCGCCGCGGCGTGGGCGCTCCGTCAGATCGGCACGAAAGAGGCGCTCGAAGCCACCGCCGACTACGCCGACGAGCGCTCGTTCCTCGTCCAGCACGAGGCCGAGCGAGCGAACGACAGCCTCGGAGAGAACGACGCGCCGCGAGCGTAACTCCCGTCCTGACTCCTCCGTTTCTCACCCCTCCGAGCGACGGCGCCCGCCCGGTCGCTCGACTGTAGGTTCAAATAGAATGAGGCGGCCACCCCCTCCGTGTCGAACGCCCGTCGCCTCGCCCGCGTCCTCCTCGTCTGTGCGCTCCTCTGGCAGTCCTGCG
>CAZYYH010000427.1:0-1895 GCA_964651725.1 uncultured Halobacteriales archaeon
CGCGCCAGTCCTCCTGCATGACCTGCGCGCCGAGTTCGTTGTCGCCGCCGACGCCGTGGCCCTTGACGCGCTCCTGGCCGACGAGCATCGTCGGTACGTCGAGGCTCTGGAGGTCGGTGCGCGCCGAGTTCACCGCGAGCACGCCGCGAACCGCGTCGAAGCCCGCGCGCGAGTCGTACTCCGCGAGTGCCTGTGCTATCTTCCCGCCAGCCTGGCCGACACCGATCAGGGCAGCTTTCATGTACGGTGACACTCGATGGGGTCGCTTCAAGGTTCTGGCGGTGACCCGACCGAGAGTTCAAGTACCAGAACGGGACGAACCTCGCCCATGCCCGACCGCGACCCACTGGACGAGCGCCTCCGCGCGGTGGAGCGCGCGCTCACGGACGACGATGACGCCGAACTCGACCTCGCGGTGCTCCGTGACGCCGCGGCGCTCGCCGCGCGCGTGGACGACGTGGAGGAGCGCCTGGACGACCTCGACGACCGCGTCGCGGAACTCGAAGCGGCGACGCAGGCACTGCGCGGCTACGTCGGCAACGTCCGGCACGTCAACCGCGCCGTCGAGGAGCGCGCGGACGCAGCGCTCGCCCGCGTCGAGCGCCTCGAATCCGAACTCGACGACCGGCCGCCCGTCCGTCGCCGCGCGCAGCCGCCCGTCGTCGGCGCGTCTGCGACTGACCCCGACGCCCTACCCGAGAACGAAGCCGACAGCGTCCACGCCGAGGCCGACGACGGTGACGGGGCGGCGGGCCTGCTCGCGGCCCTGGGGCGCTGGCTGTGACGGTCCGCGTCGCGCTCGCCGTTTTGCTCGCGGCGGCGCTCGTCGGCGCGAGCCTGCCAGTGGTCGAGGACGCTCGCGTCCGCGCGACCGACGAGGCCGCGAGGGGCTCGGCCCACGCGGTCGCGGACGCGGCCCGCGACCTCGCACGCGAGAGCGACCCGGTGCCCGGCACCGCCGGCGCGCGCCGGACGGTCGAGATCTCCGTCCCCCGCCGCTCGCTGGCGCGTGCCGACCTCGCGTACCTCGTGGTCGGCGGCCGACCCGGCGATCCCGACCCCCGTGATACCCCGAGGAGCGACGTCGTCGCGTACCGCGTTCGCGGCGGTCCGGAGCGCGTCGTCCGCGTCCCCGTCGCCCTCCGCGTCGTCCGGAACGGCACGGTCCAGCCCGACGGCACCCCGCTCGTCCTCCACGGCGACGTCAGGCTCACGCTCCACCTCACCTTGCTCGACGGCCGTCCCGTCGTGCTGGTCTCGACGTACCGAACGGCGAATGCCGACCGAAACGCCGGCGCGGGTGGGACTTTGGAAGCGGCCAGGGGCTTCCGGGCCTCTAGTCACCGACTCCCACATCGATAATCCACCTCGACCTAGAGTTCAAGTACGAGAACGGGACGAACCCCGCCCATGCTGGACGCGCTCTCGCGCTTCGGAGCCGAGGACCCCCAATGCTGCTGCGACCCGCGATTCGCGGACGACCGACTCGTCGTGGACGCGGACGACTGCCCGGGTCGGGGCGACCTGGCGACGGAACCGCCCTGCCGCGCGACCACCGTTCGGGCGCTCCGGGAGCGCGACGCGGACGTGATCGCGACGCGCGTCGCGGGCACGGAGCGCCGGTACGACGACGGAGCGGTGGCACTGGTCGTGGCGGCGGGACGGTTCGCGGAGCGCGTCGCGGTCCACGACGAGGCGCTGGCGGAGCGGGCGGCGCGCGACCCCCTGGGTGCGGCGCGGGAGGCGACGGGCCGCGCGGGGCCGGTCGGCCGGCTGGCGGCGGAGACCGGGCTGGCGGCGGTCGCGGCGGCGGCCGACGGCTACGAGGGGCTGCCGCTGGACGGCGCGACGCTCACTGCGACGCGGTCGGTGTCGACGGGCGCGACGGTCCGGCT
>CAZYYH010000428.1:0-1892 GCA_964651725.1 uncultured Halobacteriales archaeon
CCGCTCCATCAGCGCGTCGTGGGCCGGCTGGCTCGCCACGTCGCTCGTGTTCTGGCTGAGGACGGTCCGTACCAGGCACTCGAACGCGTCCTGGCCCCCGTACGTCTTCTGCCAGTACAGTTCGCCCAAGCGGTCCACCACCGCCTCCGCGCGCGTCGCCGCCTCGCCCGGCTCGAACGCCGTCGCCGTGCCGCCGCCCGCGTCACCCCCGCTGATGTTCACCGCCGGCTCCGGGTCGTCGCTCATGCGACGGGGTTGGCGGCTCGGGGCATTGTATCTTCCCCCGATGGTCGAACCTGCTCCCTGCGCGTCGCCCGCGTCAGTATTGCCGTCGTCTAACACGGCGGGCCGGATATCCCGCCCGGCAACGCTCGCCGGCTTCCCGACGCGAACCCGTCGAGAGCGCCGAGAACCCGCGTCTACGCGGGTGGCGCTTGCCCTCCGGCCGGCGGGCGGCGTCGCAGACACCGGTCCCGACTGCGTGCACGCGAAGGATGATGCGGCTGGGGTCGTACTGGACGGACACTGATGCACGGAGACAGACTCACGCGGCGGCGGCTGCTACGGAGCGCGGCCGCCACGGGCGTCGTCGGCGTCGCCGGCTGCACCGGCGGCGGCGAGGGCGACACCACGACTGCGAGCGACGACGCGACGACGACCGGGACCGACGCGACCGAGACGACGACGCGGGCGTCGGCGGGCGGGAAGATCAGCCACGCGCAGGTGAAAAGCCCCATCGAGTTCGACCCGGTGGTCGCCATCGACCGGCCGTCGCTCCAAGTGATCTGGCAGGTGTTCGAGGGGCTGTACGCGTACGACGAGGGCACCGGACTCGTGCCGAAGCTCGCGGCCGGCGAGCCGGAGGTGTCGGAGGGCGCGACGCGGTACGTGGTCGAACTCGCGGCGGGCGCGCGCTTCCAGAACGGCGACCCCGTGACCGCGACGGACGTGGCGTACTCGTTCCGCGCGCCGGTCGACGAGACGACGGAGAACGCGTCCGAACTCGACATGATCGACTCCATCTCGGTCGTGGACGAGTCGACGGTGCAGTTCGACCTGAAGTACCCGTTCGGGCCGTTCCGGCACACGCTGTCGTGGCCGGTCGTCCCGAAGTCGGAGCGCGAGGCCGACAAGCAGGCGTTCAGCACGGAGTCCCCCGTCGGCTCCGGCCAGTTCCGGCTCGTGGAGTTCGCGGAGGGCGAGCACGTCAAACTGGAGCGGTGGGACGACTACTGGGACGAGCCGGTCGCCAACCTTGCCGAACTGGAGTTCGTCCCCATCGAGGAGCCGACGACGCGCGTCACCGCGTTCAAGACCGGCGACGTGGACGCGTTCACGCAGCTCCCGCCGAAGCTGTACGGCACCGTCGAGGGCATGAGCGACGCCGGCATCTACGAGGCACCCGGGCCGGCGTACTTCCATCTCGCCTTCAACTGCCAGGAGGGGCCGACCGCCGACCCGCGGGTCCGGGAGGCCGTCGACTACACGTTCTCGATGGACCAGGCGGTCGAGAACTACGTCGAGCCGACGGGCGTCCGGCAGTACAGCCCGCTCTCGCGCCCGATGGCCGAGGAGTGGGACATGCCCGTCGAGGAGTGGGAGGCCATCCCGCACGACAAGGACCTCGACGCCGCGAAGGCGCTGTTCGACGACGCGGGCGTCCCCGACGACTACCAGTGGAAGATCATCGTGCCGCCCGACGACAAGCGGGAGAACATCGGCATTTCGGTCGGCAACGGCCTCCAGGAACTCGGGTTCGACGCGACCGTCACCCGACTCGACTGGGGCGCGTTCCTGGAGCAGTTCAAGACCGGCAACGAGGACGACTACAACATGTACATGTACGGGATGTGGAGCCGCGTCGACCCCGACGACACCTACTACATGTTCGC
>CAZYYH010000429.1:0-1889 GCA_964651725.1 uncultured Halobacteriales archaeon
CCGGCCGAGGCGACGACGAGCCACATCGCGGTCTTGGTGTCGCCGGCGGCGCGGAGCACGGCGCGGAACGCGAAGAAGAGGAACGTGAAGGGGAGGCTGAGGAAGATGACCTCGATGTACGCGAGTGCCTCGACGAACACTTGGTCCCGTGCGCCGACGGCGTCGAGGAGTGGGACGCGGGCGAGGTAGCCGACGGTGGCGAGCACGACGGCGACGGCGAGCGCGAGGACGACGGTCTGTGCGGTGACGCGCTCGGCCATGCGCTCCTCGCCCGCGCCGACGTGCTGCGAGACGAGCGCGACCGCGGCGGCGGTGACGCCCATCGCGGTGGAGACGAACAGCCACGAGGTCGGGAACATGAGGGAGACTGCGGCGACGGCCTCCGGGCTGACCTTGCCGACCCAGAACATGTCCGCGAGGTTGTAGACGGTCTGGAGGAGGTTGCCTGCGACCAGCGGCCAGGCTAGTTCGACGAGCTTCGGCGAAATCGCGCCGGTGGTCATGTCCACGCGGCTGTCCCCTGACTCGGACACGCGTTAGGTGGTCGGAGGCCGGACCGCTACTTAAGCACACGTCATCCGGCACGCGGGACCGGGGTGGCGGTCGTGCACAGACACCTTTAAAAATCGGACCGGCGTATCGTCGCGTAACCGACCTGCGGGCAGGCGGTGGTATCTTGGAACTCATAATCACGGAGAAAAACAACGCGGCGCGACGCATCGCGGACATCCTGAGCGACGGCTCCGCGAGCGTGGAGCAGCGAGCGGGAGTGAACGTCTACGAGTGGGGCGGCCGCCGGTGCGTGGGGCTGTCCGGCCACGTCGTCGGCGTGGACTTCCCGCCGGAGTACAGCGACTGGCGGAACGTCGAGCCGGTCGAGCTCGTGGACGCACCCGTGGTGACGCAGCCGACGCAGGAGAACATCGTGAACGTGCTCCAGCGGCTCGCGCGCGACGCCGACGAGGTCGTCATCGCCACGGACTACGACCGCGAGGGCGAACTCATCGGGAAGGAGGCGCTCGACCTCGTGCAGGAGGTCAACCCGGACGCACCGGTGAAGCGCGTGCGCTTCTCCTCCATCACGGAAAAGGAGGTGAAGTCGGCGTTCGCGGAGCCGGACTCGCTCGACTTCGACCTCGCGGCGGCGGGCGAGGCGCGGCAGGTCGTCGACCTCGTGTGGGGCGCGGCGCTGACGCGCTTCCTATCGCTCTCCGCGCGCCAGCGGGGCGACGACTTCATCTCGGTGGGGCGGGTGCAGTCGCCGACGCTGAAGCTCATCGTGGACAAGGAACGCGAGATACGGGCGTTCGACCCCGAGGAGTACTGGGAACTCTTCGGCGACCTCGACAAGGACTCGGAGACCTTCGAGGCTCAGTACTTCTACCGCGACGAGGAGGGCAACGAGGCCGAGCGCGTGTGGGACGAGGACGCGGCGTCCGCCGTGTACGAGGACCTGCAGGCGGCCTCGGCGGCCCGGGTCAGTCGCGTCTCGCGGCGCACCCGCACGGACGACCCGCCCGCGCCGTTCAACACGACGCAGTTCATCCGCGCGGCGGGCAGCCTCGGCTACACGGCACAGCGCGCGATGAGCGTCGCGGAGGACCTCTACACCGCGGGGTACGTCACGTACCCGCGCACGGACAACACCGTCTACCCGGACGATCTCGACCCGGAGGCGCTGCTGGAGACGTTCGCGGGCGTCTACCAGTTCGGCGACGACGCCGAGTCCCTCCTGGACGGCGACCTCGAACCCACCGAGGGCGACGAGGAGACGACCGACCACCCGCCCATCCACCCGACGGAGGACGTGCCGAGCCGGGGCGACCTCTCCGACGACGAGTGGGAGGTGTACGAACTCGTCGTCCGGCGCTTCTTCGCCACGCTCGCCG
>CAZYYH010000430.1:0-1887 GCA_964651725.1 uncultured Halobacteriales archaeon
GCGCGCGCGCCGCGACCGCGGGCGGCAGTGACCGCGCGCACGCCGGCGCGTCCGCCGACGCGACCGCGGTCGAGCGCTCCGTCACCGTCGGCCGGCCCGCCGAGGAACTCGCCGAACGCTGGCGCGACCCCGAGCAGTTGACGCGGATCGTGGGTCACTTCGCGGCGGTCGAGCCGGCGGGCGAGGGGCGTCATCGCTGGACGGTCCACGGCCCGCTCGGCCGGACCGCGTCGTGGGAGACCCGGGTGGTCGAGGACCGCCCCGGCGAGACGCTGCGCTGGGAGTCCGCCCCGGGCGCGACGGTGCCCACCGAGTGGTCCGTGCGATTCCACCCGGCACCGGCCGGTCGGGGCACGGAGGTGACGCTTTCCGTCAGCTTCGACCCGCCCGGCGGCGCGCTCGGCGACGCGGCGATGGCGCGCCTGGGGTTCGTGCCGGAGACGCTCGTCGAGACGGCGCTCGACCGGTTCCAGAGCCTCGCCGAAACCGGTGAAATCCCGACGCTCGAACGAAACCCGTCCGCCCGCGGTCGAGGTGACCTACTGTGAGAGCGCCTGGCACGGCGCGAACGCCCGCCGCGTCGACGGCGTGATGGACGAGTTCCCGGTCGGCGTCGTTACGAGGGTCTCACCCGCCGATCCGAACGGTGCTACGCGAACGGGTTCCGGCGGACGACGGTCTCCTCGCGGGCGGGGCCGACGCCGAGCGCGATGGCGGGCACGCCGAGTTCGTCCTCGACGTACTCGACGTACTCGCGGGCCGTCGCGGGGAGCGCGTCGTAGCCCGCCTCCGCGACCTCGCTCGGCTCGAACTCGGGCCAGCCGTCGAACGTGCGGTAGACCGGCTCGCAGTCGCCCCACCGCTCCGTGGTGGCGGGCATCGAGCGGAGTTCGTCACCGTCGAGTTCGTAGGCGTGGCCGACCCGCACCTCGTCGAGGCCGGCGAGCGTGTCCAGGTGGTTGAGGGCGATGGCGGTGAAGCCGCTGACGCGGGCGGCGTGGCGGAGCATCGGCAGGTCGAGCCAGCCGACGCGGCGCGGCCGGCCGGTTACCGTGCCGTACTCGCCGCCCGCCTCGCGGATGAACGTCGCGAGTTCCTCGGCGTCGGGGTCGCCCGCACCATCGTAGCCGGGGGTCTGTCCCTCCACGCCGCCGAGTTCCGTCGGCATGGGACCGGTGCCGACGCGCGACAGGTACGCCTTCACGATTCCGACGATCTCGCCCCGTCCGACGGTCGTCGGCGGGAGACCGGTGCCCGTACACGCGCCGCCAGCCGTCGGGTTCGAGGACGTGACGGAGGGGTAGTCGCCGTGGTCGATGTCGAGGAGCGTACCCTGCGCGCCCTCCATCATCACCTCGTCTCCGGCGTCCACGGTCTCCGCCAGGAACTCGCCCGCATCGACCGGCATGCCCTCCTCGGCGAGGCGCTCGCCGTACGCGCGGTACGTCTCGTAGAGGGCGTCCACGTCGAACGCGTCCGCGCCGTCGAAGCCGTCCGTGCCGTCGAAGTCGGCGGGCGTCAGTCCGAACGAGTCCTCGACGGTAGCGCGCTTCAGCGGCACCACGTACTCCAGTTTCTCCCGGAGCACGTCCGGGTCGAGCAGGTCGCCGACGCGGACGCCTCTGCGGGCGGCCTTGTCCTCGTAGGTCGGGCCGATGCCCCGGCCGGTGGTGCCCGCGTCGAACCCCGAGTCGCTCTTCGCCTCCTCCTCGATGCCGTCGAGGATGCGGTGGTACGGGAAGATGACGTGCGCCCGCTCGGCGACGCGCACGTCGGGGTCCAGGCCGCGCTCGCGGAGCGCGTCGATCTCGTCGAACAGCGTCCGCGGGTTCACGACGCAGCCGTTGCCGAGCACGCCGACCTTGTCGCGGACCACGCCGCTCGGTA
>CAZYYH010000431.1:0-1884 GCA_964651725.1 uncultured Halobacteriales archaeon
CGGGAGCAACTGGAAGCGGAGTACGCGCCGGAGATGGCGCTCGGCGACGGCCTCGCGGTCGCCGTCGAGGCGCTGACGGCGGCCGAGGACGAGGACCTCGACGCGGACGGCGTCGCGCTCGGCACCGTCACCGCCGCCGACGGCTTCCGGCGGTTCGACCGCGAGGAGCGCGCCGCGACGCTCCGCGACGGCGCGGCGTCGTAGCCGCCAAGACGCGACGTCGGACCGTCACGACGCCGCGCGCTGCGTGCCGGCCACGTCGAGGTCGCCGTCGACGTACAGCGACAGGGTCTCGCCGTCGAGCGTCGTGGAGACGCGGACGCACCACGGCTCCTCGGCGACGACGGTCTCGCGCCACTCGTCGCCGACGTTCCAGATCGGCCGGTCGCGCACGTCGCACGCGTGGTCGTGGTAGAACGCGACGACCGCCGGGTGGTCGAGCGTCGCCAGCGTCACCGGGCAGTGGAGGCCGAGCCCGCAGGTTCCGCAGTCGAGCGCGAGGCGCGCGGGTGCTGGCGCGTCCGCCGGCAGGTGGCCGACGAGGTCGGCGGGCGCTCGCGACAGCCCGGCGTCGACGCTCGCGCCGCAGTCCGGGCAGACGCCGTCCGCCATCGCCGACAGCCGGCCGCGGTGGTGGCGGTCGAACGCCGCGAGGAGTTCGGCGGCGTCGCGGTCGGCGTGGCCGCCCGGCGGGAACGGAAGCTGGAGCACCGCGCGCTCGCAGTCGCCGCACGCCACCGTCACGACGTTGTCCCGGCCGGCCGCGAGCAGGTCGCCGCCGCAGAGCGGGCACGGGTCGCCGACCGCCACCGGGCCGAACGACGCGGCGTCCGTGAACGTGCCCGCCGCCATCGCCTGCGCCGTCCGCCTGCCCGCGTCCGTCAGCCGGTAGCCCGCCGGCTCGTCGGCGTTCGCGTCGTCGGCGTCGTCCGCCTCGCCCGCTTCGTCACCGCTCTCCACCTTCCGCACGAACTGGCCGTCGAGCTGTCGGAGGTGGTACGCGAAGCCCGCGGTCGTGTCCACGGGACTCTCCGCGAACAGGTCGGTGAAGGAGACCGGCCCGTCGGCGTCGGCGATTGTCCGGAGCGCCGCCGTCCGCGTCTCGTCCGCGAGCGCGCCGAACGCCTCTCCTGGATCGGCCGACGCCGTCAGCTCCACCGTCACGTCGGCCGACTCGACGGTGCCGGCACTCGCCTCGTCGGCCGGCTCGTCGGGTTCGACCGGGAGGGCGTTCGTCCCTTCGCCCGCCGGGAAGGCGTCCGCGCCCTCCTCTGTGGACGGCGCGTCCGTGTCGTTCGCACTCATGGCACGGCGTTACGGTCCACCCGGTATACGTTTTCCCGTCGCGGAAGCCCTGGCCGGGGAGAGGGCAGTCAAACTCGCCCGACGGGGGCGCTCATAAACCACTTGAAGATTGCATTTTATTACAATTTATTACACTTATGGGCTTGATGGGGGTCAGTGGCGCTCGCTCGCAAAAGCTGCAGCAAAAACGCCGGACGACTACTCCACGTACGTGTACTTCCGCTCGTTCATCCGGCCCCAGCCGTCGAAGACGAACTCGCCGTCGGGGACGGTGAACGGCTCCAGGTCGGAGTCGGCGTCGTGGTTGTGGCGGTCGTGGACGCGCTCGTACTCCGTGAAGCTGATCGGGTAGCGGTCGTGTAGCTGGTCGTCGATGTTCACGGCGTCGATCTCGTCGCGCCAGCCGGGCTGGACGGTCTCCGCGTGGATCTCGGCCTGCGCGCCGGAGCCGTAGGAGCCGACGCCGAGCACCTGGCCGGCGAGGTCGCGGTCGTGCTCGGCGGCGTGCTTGAGCGCACTGACGCGCGCGACGTGGACGGAGCCGGTGTACCAGTTGCCGACCTCGCGGGAGATGTCGAG
>CAZYYH010000432.1:0-1877 GCA_964651725.1 uncultured Halobacteriales archaeon
CTCGCGGACCTCGGGCTGTTCGACGAGGCGTTCCTCGCGCTCGCCGCGCTGACGGGGCTCTCCGCCGTCGTCTACTGCTGGCTGCCGGCGCGGTCGTAGCCCGGTGCTCGACGGCGTCGGCCGGCAGCGTAACGCTTACGTCACCTCCGGCGGGCGGTGAGAGGGATGACAGCCTCACGGGCTCGCGGCTTCGCCGCTCGCCGTTCCGAGGCGCTCCCTTCGGTCGCGCCTCGCTCTCGCCGCCGGTTCCTGCGTGGGCTGGGTGCCGGCACGGTCGCCGGCTTCGCGGGCTGTCAGGCTCCGACGAACCGCACCTGCCCGGGCGCCCTCCAGCTCGACGGCCCACCCGCGGCGTCGGCGGACGCGACGTTCCGCAGCGACCTCCAGCGCCGGGGCTACCGGCCGGCGGAGTCGGTTCCCGACTCGGTGCGGGTGGACTGGGAGCTGCCCGGCGTGAACACCGGCGACCACACGGCGGCGAAGGCGAGTGCGGTGCCGGCGGCGGACGGAAGCGGGGACGTGCTGATTCCGGGCGACACCGGCGACGTACACCGCGTGACGCCCGGCGGCGAGGTGGCGTGGACCGGGGAGACGTACCCCTCGGAGCGCGGCATCCACGGGACGCCGACGGTGGCGAACGGTGCGGCGTACGTCGGCGCGTACGACGGGACGCTGTACGCGTTCGACCTGGACTCGGGAGAGCGCCGGTGGTGTGCCGACCTGGGAGACGCCATCGGCTCCAGCCCGGGCTACCGCGACGGTACGGTGTTCGTCGCGGTGGAGTTCCTGCCGGCGGACGGCAGCGTGTTCGGCGTGGACGCGGTGACGGGCGAGGTGGAGTGGGAGCGGCCGGAGCCCCGCGACCACCCCCACTCGACGGCGGCGCTCGACCGCGACGCCGGCCGGCTCGTCGTCGGCGCGAACGACGGCACCGTGTACGGCTGGCGCTACCCCGACGCGGACCTCGCGTGGCGGTTCCGGACGGGTAACGCGATCAAGGGGCCGGTGGCGACGCACGACGGCGGGGCGTTCGTCGGGTCGTGGGACCACCGCGTCTACCGCGTCGCGCTCGACGACGGCACCGAGGAGTGGTCGTTCGAGGCCGACGACAAGGTGATGGCGGGACCCGCCGTCGACCCGCGGTCGGACACCGTCTACGTCGGGAGCCACGACCGCCACCTTCACGCGCTCGACGCGGCGACCGGGGAGGAGCGGTGGTCGTTCGAGACGGGTAGCTGGCTCATCGGCTGCCCGACGGTGACGCGCGACCACGTCCTCGTGGGGTCGTACGATTCGAACGTGTACGCGCTCGACCGCGAGACGGGCCGGGAGGCGTGGCGCGTCCCAAACGTGGGCTGGGTGACGAGCACGCCGATCGCCCACGACGGCGCGGTGTACTACGCGGAGCGCGCCACGTCGGACCGCGCGGGGTCGGCGTACCGGCTCGTCGCCGATCCGTAGCCACCTGCCGTAGCCGGTCCGTAACCGGCGGAGGGCGGTGACCGGAGCGGTGGAACCGTACGGCTACTCGGGGACGTACTCGCAGCAAAAGTTTATCAACGATGACGAACAACGTGCATGTGGATGGGTACTGTTACCACCCCACCAGCCGACGAGGCCAGGTCGATCTTCGACGACCTCGGGTACAGCGTCACGGGTGGCGGCTCGGAGTTCCGGGCCATCCGCGACTGGAAGGAGATCCACGTTCTCGCCGTCGACGGCGACGTAGACACGCCCGACGACGGCTCCTACCGATGCTTCGTGACGTGGCAGGATCGCGCCCGAGAACTCGAACGACGCCTCGAACGCGCCGACCCGCCGTACGAGTGGGCGGTCATCGGCGTCGCGGAGGACGGCGGCTACGAGGTAGCGCGCGC
>CAZYYH010000433.1:0-1875 GCA_964651725.1 uncultured Halobacteriales archaeon
CCCCTCCTCGGCCGTGAACCGCCGCGTCTCCCCGCCGAGCCGGCTCACGTAGACGGTGTCCTCGTACTCGTCGTCGCTCTCCGCCTGCCGCCGCACGAACGCCACGCGCTCGCCGTCGGGCGCGACCTGCGGGTCCATCGGCAGCGCGAGGTCGTGGTAGTCGCTGGCACGCACTCTCTCCATGTTGCCGTCGTTTCCGGCCCGGCAAAATAGTGTTTCGCATCGAAACACTCTCCGCGACGGAAACGGAATTGACGCGCCGCCCGGAACCCCCGGTATGCCCGGGGCAGCGTTCCTGCGCGGCGACCGGCTCACCCTCCACACCGTCGAACCCGAGGACCACGAGTTCGTCTACCGGCACTGGAACCGGCCGGCCGTCCGCGGCGGCTTCGCGCGGCACGTCCCGCGAACCCGCGACCGGATCGCCGACGAACTCGACGCCGACGACGCGGTCCACCTCCTCGCCGGCCGCGACGGCGACCCGGTGGGCTTCGTCTGGCTGTTCGGCATCGACGACGCGATGGGGCGCGCGGAACTCGGCTACTGGATCGCGCCCGACGAGCAGGGGCAGGGCTACGCGACCGAGACCGCCGACCTCGCAGTGACCCACGCGTTCGACGGCCGCCGCCTGCACAGGGTGCTCGCGCGCGTGTTCGAGTGGAACGACGCCTCCCGGCGCGTCCTCGAGAAGCTCGGCTTCCGGCGGGAGGGGACGCTCCGCGACCACTACTTCGTGGACGGCGAGTACGTGGACGCGTACCTGTACGGGCTGCTGGCCGGGGAGTGGTGACGCCGACGAGCGTCGGCGACCGTCACTCGCTCTCGATCTCCGCCCGCCCGCTCGTCGCCGACCGGATGCGGTCCCGCACGCCCTCGGCGTCCGCGACGGCCGCCTCCACCGCGAACGCGACGCGCTCGCCGTAGTCGGCGTCGAACTCGGCGGGGCCGCTCTCCAGCACGGAGCGAACCGCGCCCGAGTCGTCGTACGCGACCGTGACCGAGAACCGTTCGCGCGGTCGCTGCTCGGCGACGCCCGCGTCGTCGACCGCGTCCTTCACCGCCCGGCCGTACGCCCGCGCCAGCCCGCCGACGCCGAGGTTCGTGCCGCCGTAGTAGCGCGTCACCACCGCTGCGACGTTCTCCAGATCCCGCTGCTGGAGGACGTTGAGCGCGGGCTTGCCGGCGGACCCCGTCGGCTCGTCCGCGTCGCTCTCGTACTCGCGGAGCAGCCCAGTCGACGCCGGGCCCCCGGACTCGACGCGCACCCGGTACGCCGGCACGTTGTGCGTCGCGTCCGCGTACTCCTCCCGGACGCGCTCGACGAACGCCTCCGCGTCCTCGACGGTGCCCGCGGGCGCGACGTGGCCGACGAACTCCGAACCCGTGACCTCGAACGCCGCGCGGCCGCGCCCCTCGACTGTGCGGTAGCACTCGTCGGCGTCCGCCATCGGGAAGGCATCCGCCTCGCGCGACGAAAAGCGTGGTGGATGCGCGGCTCGACCCGGACTGGAATCGGCTGGCTACACCTCGGCCGACAGGACGCCGCATTCGGCTCCGCCCCGAAACGTTAATTCCCCCCGTCGAGAAAGAGCCGGACGATGGTATCGACGCAGGTGGTGGAGGGGGTGTACGTCCTCTTCAGCCTGGCGCTCATCGTCGCCGGTCTCACGATGGTCGGGTTCGCGGTGCGCGCGTACCTCCAGACCGAACGGCCCGCGATGTTCTACCTCTCCATCGGCTTCACGTTCATCGTCGCCGCCGCCATCGCCACGACGTTCTCCGCGTTCGTCGGCGACTTCTCGAACACCCGGCTGTTGCTCACCGTCAACTACGCCATCACCACCGTCGGCTACGTGTTCGTCATCTACAGCGTCG
>CAZYYH010000434.1:0-1875 GCA_964651725.1 uncultured Halobacteriales archaeon
CTCGACGAACTCCGGTTCGAACTCGAAGGGGACGTCGACCTCCGGGGTTTCCTCGGTATCTCCGAGGACGTTCGTGCCGGGTACGACACCGTGACCTGTACCGCGTACGTGGACGCGGACGCATCGGACGAGGAACTCGACGAACTCCGGGAGCAGGTCGAGAGCACGTCACCGCTGATGGACACGCTCGCGAACGGCGTCGCGCTCGAGACCGACGTGGTGGTCGGCTGACGAGGTGACCAGGAATGGCGAACTCACTCGACGTCGAGAAGCTCGAACGCGAAGTCAAGGGCGTCTACAGGGCCGTCGCCGAGGCTCCCGGCGAGGAGTACCACTTCGAGATGGGCCGTGCGCTGGCGGAGCGTCTCGGCTATCTGGAAGCGGACCTCGACCGGGTGCCCACTGCCGCGGTCGAGTCCTTCGCGGGGGTAGGGTATCACTTCGACCTCGCCGCCCTGCAGCCCGGCGACGACGTGCTCGACCTCGGCAGTGGCTCCGGCACGGACGCGTTCGTCGCCGCGCTCCACGTCGGCGAGACCGGGAGCGTGACCGGTCTCGACATGACCGAGCAGCAACTCGAGAAGTCTCGGCAGCTCCGGGACGAGGTCGGACTCGACAACCTCTCCTTCGAGCGGGGTTACATCGAGGACCTCCCGTTCGAGGACGAGACGTTCGACGTCGTGGTGTCCAACGGCGTCATCAACCTCTCCGCGCAGAAGGAACGCGTCTTCGAGGAGGCGAGTCGCGTTCTCCGGTCGGACGGCCGGCTGGCGCTCTCCGACATCATCAGCGAGACCCCGATGCCCGACAGCATCAAGACCAACGCCGATCTCTGGGCGGCGTGCATCGGCGGTGCCATGCAGATCAACGGCTACACCGACGTCATCGAGGCGTCCGGCTTCGACGTCACCGAAGTCAGGGAGAACCCGCAGTACGAGTTCATCTCGAAGCAAGCGCAGGGCGCGTGTCAGAAGTACGGCGTGAAGAGCGTCTCGGTCGGCGGTCGAAGGCAGTAGCTTGGCCCGAAACCCCGTTCGACTGCTTCCGCGTCGAGAACGCTCTTCCCGGATAAACCCTCGCGCCAGGGTTCAAGTAGGAAGGCGGGACGAACGTCTCCCGTGACGGAACTGCTCGGACGGGACGGCGGCGACGGCCCGACCGCCCACCTCGGCCGCCACCTGGCCCGCGACGGGAGCGTCGGCGGACCCGTGGCCGTCGACCTCGACCGGCCGCACGCCGGCCTGGTCGTCGGGAAGCGCGGCTACGGCAAGTCGTACACGCTCGGCGTGCTCGCCGAGGAACTTGCGGCGGCGACCGGGGTAACGGGCGTCGTCGTGGACCCCATGGGCGTCTTCGGAGCGCTCGCCGAGGGCGCGAGCGGTCGGGTCTACCGCGAACCGACGGTGCGCGCGGACGCGCTCCCGCCGCGCGCGTGGTGCTCGCTGCTCGATCTCGCGCCGACCTCGGCCGCGGGTGCGCTCGTGTGGCGAGTGGCCGCAGATGCCGAGACGCTTTCCGACGTCCGCGAGGGCGTCAAGTCGGCGTCCGCGGAGCCGGCCGCCCGTCGCGCCGCGCGCAACCACCTCGACCTCGCGGCGTCGTGGGGCGTCTTCGACCCGAACGGCCTGGCGGCGGCCGACCTCCTCCGGTCCGGCGCGTCGGTGCTGGACTGCTCGGCGCTCGGCGACGGGCCGACCGGCGCGGTAGTGCGCGGCGTAGCCACGGCGCTCTACCGCGCAGCGGTCGAACGGCCGGTGTCGCCGCTGCCGTGGCTACTCGTCGACGAGGCGCACGCCGTCTTCGACGGCGTCGCGCGGCCCGCGCTCGAAACGCTGCTGACGCGTGGCCGCCAGCCCGGCGTGAGCCTCGTGTGCG
>CAZYYH010000435.1:0-1866 GCA_964651725.1 uncultured Halobacteriales archaeon
CGCGAGGAGGACGGCCGCGTCCGCGTCGGCGTGTTCATGAACGTCACCGACGTGCACGTGAACCGTGCCCCGATCGCGGGCACCGTCCGCTCCACCTCGCACAGACCGGGCGCGCACAAGCCCGCGTTCTCCAAGGACTCCGACCGCAACGAGCGTCTCCGCATCGACTTCGGCGACTTCGAGATCCTCCTCATCGCCGGCTGGTTCGCCCGCCGCATCCACCCCTACGTCGAAGCGGGCGACACGGTGACGAAAGGCGAGCGCATCGGCCACATCTCGTTCGGCAGCCGCGCCGACGTGATACTCCCCGAGTCCTACTCGCGCGACGACCTGCTCGTCGCCGAGGGTGACCGAGTGTACGCCGGACAGTCCACGATAGCGGTCGCGTCGGAACCAGATTACGGCGAGTGAGTGCGTCGGTCGCTACGCGTTCCGGTCGAGCCACTCGCAGAAGGCGTCGAAATCCCGGACGCCGGCGTTTTCGGCGATGCTACGCAGCGTCCCTGTCCGGAGTTCATCGTGCAGTGGGACGGTCACGTGCCGACGGTCGTCGTCGTTCGTCGGATGCTCGTAGTACAGCTGGGCGTGGTCGCCGGTGGTACGACGCCACTCGAACCCGCCAGCGTTGACGGGTACCTTCACAACCTCCCTTCCGGAATACGTCCGCCGCACCATCCCTACTCCAGCACGTCGGGCGGTTCCTCGTCGCCGGCGGTGTTGTCCGCGGGATCGATGCCGAGTTCGCGTAGCTCCTCGCCGGCGGGTTCGCGGCCCGTCTCGCCGCGGTGGAAGGCGACCGCGTCGTCGAGGTTGTCCAGTGCCGCTTCGCGCGACGGTCCCTGGGTGGTGACGCCGGTCTCGACGTCCTTCGCGAGCCACCAGTCGTCCTCGCGCCAGAGGCGGATCTCTCCGTCGTGAACATCCCCGCGACACGTCGAACTGGCCATTACGGTCGCGTTTACGGCATGAGCGGCATGAGAGTTTGGCGCGACCAGTGTCGCGCCTACTTCTCCACGTCGAGCAGCGCGACGCGCTCCCGCACCAGCATCGAGAGGCACGCGTCGGTCGCCCCGCGTTCCGCCTCGCCGATCTCGAAGAACTCGTGGATGGCGTCCTCGTCTCTCGCCTCGCCGAGCGTCGGCTCTGGGTCGAGCAGGTCCTCTACCGCCTCCGCCGCGCCCGTCTCGTCGCCGCCGTGGACGACCACCGCGACCGGCGTCTCGCCCGTCTCGACGCCCATTGCCAGCGCCCGATTTATCTGCCGGCGGCCCGCCGCATAGAGCAGAATCTCCACCGCCCGGTCCCGCGCGACGTTCTCGCCGCGCTCGAACGCGCGGTCCGCGCGACTGACGGCGGCCGCGAGGTGCGCGCGGTCGGCGACGAGGCGCGCGTCGAACGCCTGCACCGCCGCGTCGTGCTCGTCGCCGATAGCGCCGAGTTCGGCGACGAACGCGTCCACGTCCTCGACCGTCGCTTTACCCTCCACGACCTTCATCCGAAATCCCCCAGGCTCGACTGGTCCTCGGCCGCCTCGCCGCCCGCCGCGCGGTCGTCGGTCGCGCTCGGCGTCGCGTCCCCGCCGTCGTCGGTCGGGCTGGCGTCCTCGTCCGCGCGCACGCCGTCCATCGACGGGTCCGGGTGGCCCGCCGCCTCCAGGATGGACTCCGCGGTCTTCTCGCGCCCGCGGAGCGCGCCGAGCACCCGCGACTTGTCGGCCTCGCGGAGGTCCGCACTCGACTCGATGCCTGCGCGCGCCAGCCGTCGCGCCCGCTTCCGGCCGACGCCGCGCACCCCGACGAGGTCGAGCAGGTCCGCCTCGACGCCGTGCTCCACGCGCTTCCGCGCCTCCCGGACCGGCGTCGCGTC
>CAZYYH010000436.1:0-1861 GCA_964651725.1 uncultured Halobacteriales archaeon
CATGAACCTCACGCGTCGCCCCCGCCGGCTCCGGCGGGACGGCATCCGCGACCTCGTCCGCGAGACCGACCTCGACGCCTCGGACCTCATCGCCCCGGTGTTCGTGGACGCGACGACCGACGAGCGCCGACCCATCGAGTCGATGCCCGGGCACGAGCGCGTCCCCGTCTCGGAGGCCGTCGCCCGCGTCGAGGAGGTGCGTGAGACCGGCGTCGAGGCGGTGATGCTGTTCGGCATTCCGGGGTCGAAGGACGAGCAGGGGTCGCGCGCGTGGGCGGAGGACGGCGTCGTGCAGGAGGCGACTCGGCGCGTCGCCGCCGACACCGACGCCTACGTCATCACGGACGTCTGCATGTGCGAGTACACCAGCCACGGCCACTGCGGGATTCTCACGAGCGAAGCGAGTGAGAGCTTGGAAGAGGGAGCCGACTCCGACCCCGGCCTCACCGTCCGGAACGACGAGACGCTCGACCGTCTCGGCGAGATCGCCGTCTCGCACGCCGAGGCGGGCGCGGACATGGTCGCGCCCTCCGGCATGATGGACGGCATGGTCGGCGCGATCCGCGGGGCGCTCGACGCCGAAGGGTTCGAGAACGTCCCCATCACGAGCTACGCCGCGAAGTACGAGAGCGCGTTCTACGGTCCG
The DNA here is from genome assembly GCA_964651725.1 of uncultured Halobacteriales archaeon. GTDB lineage: Archaea > Halobacteriota > Halobacteria > Halobacteriales > Halobacteriaceae > CAZYYH01. The sequence goes on from CAZYYH010000436.1 coordinate 647, forward strand.
TTCCGCGACGCCGCCGACGGCGCACCCGCGTTCGGCGACCGCCGCCACTACCAGATGGACCCCGGGAACGCCCGCGAAGCCACGAGAGAGGTCGCACTCGACGTCGAGCAGGGCGCGGACGTGCTGATGGTGAAGCCCGCGCTCCCCTACCTCGACGTCGTCCGGCAGGTCCGCGACGAGTTCGACCAGCCGGTCGCCGCCTACAACGTCTCCGGCGAGTACGCGATGCTCCACGCTGCCGCCGAGAAGGGCTGGCTCGACCTGGAGGAGACCGCCTACGAGTCGCTGCTCTCCATCAAGCGGGCGGGGGCGGACCTGATTCTGACGTACTTCGCGGAGGACGTGGCCGGGCGGTTGTGAGGGCTATCCCGGCCGGCCGAGAACCAGCCGACGTCGCTCAGCCCGGTAGGAACGCCAGCGTCTCCTCGACGATGCGCTCCTCGTCGTTCTGGAAGGAGTGGTCCTCGTCGGGGAGCGCCACCAGTTCGCCGTCGGGTAGGTGTTCGGCGATACCAGCCGAGTTCTCTATGGGTATCTCGTCCTCGTCCCCGTGCAGGATTCGAACCGGGCCCTCGACGTCGGCCAGCGCCGACGCGTCGATGGACGGGTGCTCCTCGTGCTCGCCGAACACGACCGCCGGTGCCCACAGCACCATCCGGTCTATCCCGTCCGGTGCGTGCTGGAGCGCGAGACGCCCGCCGAAGCTCTTGGCGGTCACAGTCACGGTCGAGCAGTCCCGCGACCGGAGGAACTCGACGCCCGCGTCGATTTCCGCCTCGAAGTCCGCGTCGGTCTTCGCGTCCAGGTCGTCCCGGCTCTCCCAGGTCCCGAAGCGAGCGACACAGTGGCCGGCGTCAGCGGCCGCCTCGGCGAACCGGTCGAACACGTCGCCAAAGGGGCCGTGTCCCGCACCCGGGACGACGAGGACGCCGGATTCGCGCGTTCCGTCGGGCGTGTTCAGTCGCCCCCGAAAGCTGTCGTCGCCCACGTCCAGGGTCACCTCTCGAACACTCATCTCGCCAATACTGTTACACCGGACGACTTGAAAGTGGTGGAGCGCGGGGACCGACCGTCCCCGGAGCGATCTCGGGGCACGCGACCCCTATCGTCCGGGGTCCACCAGCTCCACTGGATGCACCGCCTCCTCACCCACCAGGTCGCCGATCTGCTCCGCGCAGGACGTGCCCGACGCCACGACAGGGCCGTCCGCCCGCT
>CAZYYH010000437.1:0-1853 GCA_964651725.1 uncultured Halobacteriales archaeon
TGCCGCACAAGGTCAACCCCATCGACTTCGAGAACTCGGAGGGCAACCTCTCGAAGGCGAACTCGGATCTGACCTTCCTCGCCGACTACGTCACCGCCTCCCGGCTCCAGCGCGACCTCTCCGACTCCACCGTGAAGCGGAACGTCGGCGCGGCGTTCGCGTACTGCCTCATCGGCTACACGAAGCTCCAGGCCGGCCTCGGGAAGGTCGTTCCGAACGAGCAGGTCATGCGTGACGACCTCGACGCCACCCCGGAGGTCGTCGGCGAGGCCGTCCAGACCATCCTCCGCCGCGAGGGCCACGACGACGCCTACGAGCGCGTGAAGGAACTGACGCGAGGCCAGCGCGTCGCCCTCGACGACTTCCACGACCTCTTCGACGAGTTGGACGTGCCCGAGAGCGTTCGGGAGGAGCTTCGGAGCCTGACGCCCGCCGGCTACACCGGGCTGGCGTCGGAACTGGCCGACGACGTGGAGTAGTCCGGTCGCCGTTCCTCACGCTCCCGGAACGGACCCACTCGGCGGCCGAACGGCCCATATGAACATCTGTTCAGATGTTCATATGTCTCCGGGAACCGTCGGCGTCCGCGCGAGTCAGCCGCCTCAGGCCGGCGCACCACGGTCGCGCTCCGGCGGTGCGTCGGCGTCCCCGTCTCCCTTCCGCCACTGCACCACGACGTACACCACCCCGACCAGGACGAGCGCCGGAGCCAGCAGGACCAGCAGGACGAGCACCGCCGTAAGCAGGTCCCACACCGCCCACGCGAGCAACTGATGGGCCATCCTCACCCCTCCCGGTAGACCGCACCGCCCGCCAGCAGCTCGTCGAAATCGGCGTCGTCCATCGTCACGGGGCCGTCCTCCGTGTCGAACTCCACCTGCGTCCGGTCGCCGACGGACGAGAACCCGACCACCGACAGCGTCGTCCCCGCCTCCATGCCGATGGCGTCGACGTGTCGCTCCAGTACGAACTCGTCGTTCTCTGCCACCGTCTCCCCGGAGTCGAGTTCGAGCGAATCCATGCCTCGAAGGACGGCCGCGACGCTATTCAATCCGGGGCCGTCCGCGCTCAGATCACGCCGGTCTTCCGCGCGACTTCCCTCGCCGCCGGCTCCGACATCCCGTTTCCGAGGATGGTGTACCGGTCGCGTATCCCGTGTGCGGTCGTCAGCGCCTCGATCACCTCGTCCTCGGAGACGCCGAGTTCGGCGGCGGTCGTCGGCGCGTCGATGGACGCGAGCGCGTCCCGTACCGCGCGCCACTCGCCTTTCTCGCCGGTGTGGATGAACTCTAGGAGGATCGCGCCGACGCCGACCTGGTGGCCGTGGAGCGCCTTGCCCGGCGCTATCCGGTCGAGCTGATGCGAGAAGAGGTGCTCCGCGCCGGAGGCGGGCCGCGACGACCCCGCGATGGACATGGCGACGCCCGAGGAGACGAGCGCCTTCACGACCATCCACGCGGACTCCTCCAGGCCGGGGCGGATGGACGCCGCGTTGTCCACGAGCATCTCCGCCGTCATCTGGGAGAGCGCGGCGGCGTACTCCGAGTACTCGACGTTCTGGAGCCGGTTGGCGAGCCGCCAGTCCTTCACGGCGGTGTAGTTCGAGATGATGTCCGCACAGCCCGCGGTCGTGAGTTCCCACGGGGCGTCCGCGAGCACGCCGGTGTCCGCGACGACCGCCATCGGCGGCTCCGCCGCGACCGAGTGGCGCGTGTCGCCCTCCGGCACCGACCCGCGGCCGCTCACGATGCCGTCGTGGCTCGCCGCCGTCGGCACCGACACGAACGGCGACCCGAGTTCGTCGCTCGCCATCTTGGCGATGTCGATGGCCTTCCCGCCGCCGACGCCGACGA
>CAZYYH010000438.1:0-1846 GCA_964651725.1 uncultured Halobacteriales archaeon
GCGGCATCGTCATGTGCGGCGAGGAGCACGCGGACGCCGTCGACTCCGCGGTCATACCCGGGATGCAGGGCGGCCCCCTGATGCACAACGTCGCCGGGAAGGCGGTCGGGTTCGAGGAGGCGCTACAGCCCGAGTTCGACGAGTACGCGGCGCAGGTCGTCGAGAACGCGCAGGCGCTCGGCGACCGACTCGCCGACCACGGTCTCCACCTGGTGTCGGGCGGCACCGACACCCACCTCGTGCTCGTGGACCTCCGGGAGTCCCACCCGGACGTCACGGGCAAGGACGCCGAGGAGGCGCTGGAGGACGTGGGTATCGTGCTGAACGCGAACACCGTGCCGGGCGAGACGCGGTCGCCGTTCGTCGCCAGCGGCATCCGCGCCGGCACGCCCGCGCTCACGACGCGCGGCTTCGGCGCGTCGGAGATGGAGACGGTCGCGGACTGCATCGCGCGCGTCGTCGACGCGACGGACGACGAGCGCGTCCGCGAGGACGTGGCGAGCGAGGTCCAGCGGCTCTGCGACGCCCACCCGCTCTACGAGTGACCTGGTAACTACCCGGGAGCCAACCTGCGATAGCGCTTTTCACGTACTCGGACGTTACCGATAGATGCCACCGAGGTAAGGCCGCCCAAACTCCGGCGGCCGGTCGGCCTGGACCCTTCGTCGACTCGCGGTGGCTGGCGCGACTGCACCACGCCGTCGCCCTCCTGTCCCTCTTTCAGGCACGTGGGCCTCGCGGCCCTCCCGTCGGCCGCGCGGCCGCGCGGCCGCTCTGCGGTCGGTCCCCGCTGCTCGCTACGGCCCTCCCGGGACTCTCGTTCACTGCCCGTTACCGACCGGTAGCCCCCCGTTACCGCCGCAGTTCAGTCGAGGCCGCTGGTGAAGATGGCGATCCACTGGCCGTAGTCGGGCCGGGTGCGGACCTCCACGGACTCGACCCACTTCACCCACTGGAAGCCGCGGCGGCCGGGCGCGACCAGCCGCGCCGGGAAGCCGTGACCGTGCGAGAGCGATTCGTAGCTCGCGGCACGCTCTCCGTCCCGCTCGCTCGACGACGGGGAACCGTCCGACTCCCGGCTGCCGACCCGAGTCGCCAGGAGCGCGTCGCGCGCCTCGTCGAGCGGAAGGCTCCACCGGTAGCCCGTCACCGACGTGAACCGCACCCACCGCGCGTCGGCCGCCGGCTCCGCGGCGTCGAGCAGATCGCCGACGCGGACGCCGCGCCAGTCCTGCACCGTGTACCAGCCGGACGTGCAGTCGAGAATCGCTCGCGTCGACTCGGTGGGATCGAGGTCGTCGTAGCCGAGGTCGAGCGGCTCCGCGACCGCGCCGCCGACGCGGAGCCGCCACTCCGCCGGGTCGATGGGGTCGGGGTCGTCCGCGACCCAGCTCGTCGCCGGGAACGCGTTCCCCGCGAAACTGCCGTCCTCGCGCGACCCCGTGAACCGCGTCGCACCCGGTACGTCGAGCGCGCGGGTCGCCGCCTGCTGTGCGCGCCACGCCGTCGAGCCCGCGACCGCCAGCCCGAGATACGTCAGCGCCGTGCGCCGGTTCCGGAAGTCGGCGGCGCGCGCCGGCTGCCGGCGGTACGTGAGGTGCGCGACGACCAGCACCGTCGCGAGGACGCCGAGCACCGCGTGGACGGTCACGCCCGACCATCGCCACACGCCGAACGCCGCGCCGAGCGCCCACGCGACGCCGGTCCCGAGCGCCGCGAGCGTGACCGCGGCGAGAAGCGCGGACGCCGCGACCCGGCGGTTCCACACTCGGGGCTGGAGCCGCGCGCGCACTCGCCAGAGCTTCGCCGCGACGAGTACGGCGAGCACCAGCCCGCCCGCGCCGTG
>CAZYYH010000439.1:0-1843 GCA_964651725.1 uncultured Halobacteriales archaeon
CGTCGGCGAGCGCGTCGAGCACGTCCTCGGCCGCGAACACGCGCTCGCGGAACGCGTCGGCGAGCGCCGGGCGCTCGGGGTCGCGACGTCGCCTCACGAACCCCTCGTCGGTCTCCCGCGCCAGCCCCAGCGCGCGCAGGAACGTCAGCCACGTTCGCGCCTCGTCGCGCTCGGTGACGTGCGTCCGGTCCAGCACGCGCGCACAGCAGTCGTCCTCGCTCCCCGGCACCAGCGGCACCGCGCGCTGGACCGCGGCGACCGCGTCCAGATCGTCGGGCGCGGCCGGCACCGGCTTCAGCTTCATGCCAGCCCGAAGCTCTCCGCGAGCACGTCCTCGTGCACCTCGCCCGCGACGTGCGTCGGGCCGCCGGCCACGTCCACCGTCACCTGCGCCGGCGCGAACACGCCGGGAGCGACGTCCTCGAACGCCCAGTCCGCGTCCCCGAAGATCTCCGCCGACGGCACGCCGTACTCCTCGGCCGCCGTCGACGCCACCTCGCGGAGCGCCTCGTCGTCCTCGTCCACGACCAGGTGGACTCGGCCGCCGTACACCACCGCGTCGCTCGTCCGGCCGATGGCCCCCTCCTCGTCGCCCGCGATGGGCGCGACCGGCGCGCTCGCGCTCGCCGACCGCACCGCCCCGGGGTCGTAGCCCGACTCGAACAGCCGGTACACCGCCGACTCCGCCGCGCGCGCCGCGCCCGACACGCTCCCCGCCAGGCTCCCCGTCGAGTACGCCATCAGGTAGACGCCCTCCGGGTTCACGTCCGCGCGCTCCGCGACGTGTTCCGCCACCGCGTCGCCCGGGAGTTCCTCCGCCTCCACCGACAGCACCGTCAGGTCGAACGCGTCCGTGTAGCCCAGCTCCCGGAACTCGCTCTCCTCCGCGACCAGCGCGCGCGCCGGCCCCGACCCCAGCCCCTCGAAGCCGTCCACGCTCAGCTCCCAGCCCGCCTTCTGCGAGCACAGAAGCGACAGCGCCGGCGAATCCGTCGAGAGTTCGACGTACGGCATCGGCGCGCCAGCCACCTCGTCCATCCGCGTCTGCACCGTCGCCAGCCCCGCCGTCTGGAGTTCCGCCAGGAGGAGACCCGCCTCGACGCCGCCCGAACGCTCCACGCCGAAATCCACCACCGTCGCGCCGCTGGAGAGTTCGTGGACGCCCAGGTTGAGGTCCTCGGCGAAGTCGAGAGCCTCGTCCGCGAGTTCTATCGCCATCCGGTTCACGCTCTTCATACCCTCCGGTTGGGAGGCCTCCGGTAAACGCTTTAGGAGACGCGCTGGGCGGTGTGGTTTCCGGGTGCGGTCGTGGAGCGGATGAAACGGAGCGAGCCAGCAGGAGGGAGTCCGCACAGAGCAGGCTAGCTACACCTGGCAACGTGAGACCGCAGCCACGCACCTCCCCAGCCGATTCGTGGCTCCCTTCGGTCGCCACTCATCCCTCGCGCGGTCGCTCGCTTCGCTCGCTTCACGCGCGCCGGAGACGGGCAACCAGGCGGATTCCGTCACTCCCGCTCCCGTCTCGGCTCCCGCCCCAGCACCTCGCCGACTGAGTCCACCTTGTCCTGCGCGCGGATGTCCTCGGTGCGCTTGTCGTCGATCTTGAGGAAGGTGCTGACGCGGTCCGCATCTACTGCCTTGTGCGCGGCTCCGACCGCGGCAAGGAGTTCGTCCACGTCGTCGGCCTCGACGGTGGTCGCCATCGGGTTCGTCTCGTAGGACACGTCGAAGTCGTCGAGCGCGGCGACGGCCGCGGCCACGTCCTCGCTCATGTCGCCCTCGCGCACGGGTGCGACCGACAGCATGGCTATCACGGTCATGGTCGCGGGTACGGTCGCCGTCG
>CAZYYH010000440.1:0-1831 GCA_964651725.1 uncultured Halobacteriales archaeon
TCTCGCCGACCGACGGGCGGATCTACTTCAAGGGCCGCGACATCACGGCGGAGAGCTGGCGCGACCTCCGGGCGAAGCGCCGGGAGATGCAGCTCATCTTCCAGGATCCCCAGTCGTCGCTCGACCCGCGGATGAAGGTCGGCCCCATCGTCGAGGAGCCGATGGAGGCCCACGGGATGCTCGACGACGAGGGTCGCGAGGCCCGGGCCAAGCAGCTCCTGGAGAAGGTCGGTCTCGACCCCCAGCACTACAACCGCTACCCCCACGCCTTCTCGGGCGGGCAGCGCCAGCGCGTCAACCTGGCGCGCGCGCTCTCCGTCAACCCGGACTTCATCGTCTGCGACGAGCCGACGAGCGCGCTCGACGTGTCCATTCAGGCGCAGGTGCTGAACACGATGAACGAACTCCAGGACGAGTTCGGGCTGACCTACCTGTTCATCAGCCACGACCTCTCCGTCATCCGGCACATCTCCGATCGGGTCGCGGTGATGTACCTCGGCCAGCTCGTGGAACTCGCCGGCAAGGAGGAGCTGTTCGAGAACCCACAGCACCCGTACACGCGGGCGCTGCTCGACTCCATCCCGGTGCCGGACCCCCGCGCGTCCGGCACCCGGGGCGTCCTCGAAGGCGACGTACCGTCGCCCATCGACCCGCCGTCGGGCTGCCGGTTCCGCACGCGGTGCCCGGAGTTCATCGCGCCCGACGAGTACGACCTCACCGACGCGGAGTGGGCGAACGTCCGCGCGTTCATGCGCGCGGTCGACCGCCACGCGTTCGAGCCGTCGTCGGAGCAGGAACTCCGGAACCGCTTCTTCGCGGACGCCGACCCCCGGGGCGAGGCCGGTCGCGTCGTCGACGACGCCGTCGCCCTCGTGCTCGACGGCGAGTGGGACGAGGCGGCGGCGCTCTTACGGGAGTCGTTCGCCGAACTCAGCATCTGCGCGCAGGAGGAGCCCGCCTACGTGGTCGAGACGAAGTACGGCGACGGCCCGCACCGCGCCGCGTGCCACCTCCACCGGGAGTAGGCGGCTTCGCTCCGTCGCCTACGAGCGCACCCGTACCGTCGTCGAGTCCGACGGCTCCCGATTCTCGGTGGCGAGGAACGCCCGTATCTCGTACTCTCCGGAGTCCGCGTCCACCCACTCGTCTAACTCGTCGGTGCGCTCGAACCGGCCGTTCCACGACCGCGTCACGCGCTTTCGCTCGCCGCCGCGGAACGTCAGCGCGCCCGGCGAGTTGCGCACGAACCGGCGCTTGTCGCTCGCCGAGAGTTCGCCGTCGACCGTCCAGCCCCAGAGGCGCTGGCGCGGCGTCCCGACGGACACCGGCACCGGCAGCCGGTTGGCGAACTCGATGGTGACGGTGACGGACTCGCCCGGCCGGATCTCGTCGCGGTCGACGGCGACGCTCGCGGTGACCGCGCGGCGTGCGACCGCCGCCGGCACGAGCTTCCCGAGCGCCTCGCGGAGCCAGTCGCTGCTCTCGTCGAATCCGAGGCGGTCCGGCCCGTCGCCGCGGGCGCGAGCGACGCGTCGGCGCGTCCCGTCCATACCCGGGGGTGCGCGCCGGCGGTACTTCGGGCTGTCGGACGGTGGACAACGTTTTAACGGTCGCGTGCGAGGAGAGACCAAACGGACGGGCGTCGGAACGGACGCGGTTCGCAGCCGTCAACACCAATGAACCCGGAATTCATCGACCACCCGGTGCGGCCGGGGTTCGTCGTCGTGGACGCCGTCCAGAACCGGCGGGTGCCGTTCGTCGCGGACGGACCCGTGGAGCGCGAGCCGGCGGACACGGATGCGTTCCGGTTTCCGGTCAGCAACGCGGTCGA
>CAZYYH010000441.1:0-1830 GCA_964651725.1 uncultured Halobacteriales archaeon
GCGCGTCGGCCGGCTCGCCGGGGCCATCGACGCGCGCCGGGACGACGCGACGGTAGTGACGGGTGGCGGCGACAACACCGCGCCGGGCGTGCTGTCGCTGGTGACCGAGGGCCAACAGAGCCTCGACTTCTTCCGGGCGGTCCAGCCCGACGCGGACACGTTCGGGAACCACGACTTCGACCACGGACCGGACGCGCTTCGGCGGGTGGTGCGCGAATCGCCACAGCCGTGGCTCGCGGCGAACGCGTACGAGGGCGACGACGCCGCGACCCGGTTCGCGGGCGCGGAGCCGTGGACGGTGGTCGAGGCGGGCGGGCATCGCGTCGGTCTCGTCGGAGTGGCCCATCCCGGGACGCCGACGATGAACCCCGAGGCCCGGAGCGTGACGTTCACCGACCCGGTCGCAGCCGCCGCGGACGCGGTCGCAGACGCGCGCGACCGGGGCGTGGACCGCGTGGTCGTCCTCTCGCACTGCGGCGACGACGACCCCATCGCTCGCGCCGTGGACGCCGACGTGATCCTCGGCGGCCACACGCACGAGGCGCGCGTCGAGCGCGTCGCCGGCACGCTGGTCTGCCGGCCGGGTGCGAACGGCACGCACCTGCTCGACGTCTCGGTCGGCGGCGACCGTGCGACCGCGACGCGGCACCCGGTCGCGGACGAACCGATTGACGAGGCGGTCGCAAACGCGCTCCGCGACCGGATGTGGGAGTCGGGGCTCACCGAGACCGTCGCCACCGTCGAGAACTCGGTCGTCTGCGACACCGTGGCGGTGAAGCGCGGCGAGAGCCGCGTCGGCAACCTCGTCACCGACGCCTACCGGTGGGCGACGGACGCCGACCTCGCGCTCCACTCCGCCGGCGGGTTCCGCGAGCGACCGCCGCTCGCGGGCGAGGTCACGGTCTTCGACTTGATCGGGCTGTCGCCGTTCGGAAACGACCTCGTCACGCTCGACGTGGATGGCGAAACGCTCCGGGAGGTACTACGTCAGATCGCGCTCGCCCACCACGAGGACGCGCCGACGTGGCTCTTCGGCCACGTCTCCGGCGTCGAACTCGCGTGGGACGACGCTGCCGACGACCTCCGCGACGCCCGCGTCGGCGGCGACCCCCTCGCCGCGGACGCCACCTACCGCGTCGCCACCACCGACTACTACGTCGAATCGAACCACCTGTTTCCCGCACTCGACCCCGACGACGTGGTGGAGCGCCACGGCAACCACTACGAGGCCGTCGTGGAGTACGCCCGCGCCGAGGGCGTCGCCCCCGAGATAGAGGAGCGCATCCGCCGTCCCGAACTCGACGCCGACGAGATTCCCGAGCGCGACGGCCCGTTCGGTCCCGAGGCGTAACGGCAGGGACGGAGCCGGACTGCTGGTGCTGATCGAAGCACCGACGACCTGGTGGATTTCGAAAGGGCGAGGACTTTCGAGCGCGTTTACGGCCGTTCCAGGAGTGCGGGAAATGCAGAACACTGCCCTTCCACCGAGTCGGCAGACCTAACTCCGACGCGCGACTCGAAGGTAGCATGGACGAGGAGGTCCTCGACGACCAGCGCGCTCTCATCGACCGCATCACCGAGGAAGGATGGATCGTCACGGACGCCGAACTCTCCGTCTACGAGAGTCCGTGGGAGGACGAGGACGCGCCGGAGGCGACGGTGACGATAACGGCGCGGAAGGCGTTCCCCGACGCGGACACGGCGGGGAAGAACGTGCCGGAGGGCGAGCGCGAGCGGGACGATGACGACGACAACCCGTTCCGGGTGTCGTGACTACCCCTTGATGTTGACGACGGGGAAGGTGCGCGCGACCTTGTCGCCGATGCCGAG
>CAZYYH010000442.1:0-1825 GCA_964651725.1 uncultured Halobacteriales archaeon
GGCGACCGGGTCCGCGTACCAGAGCGCGCCGGCGAGCCGGACGGCGGCGGCCGCGAGCGCGGGCAGGAGGACGACCGTCGCGACGAACGCGCCGGCCGCGCGCACCACGTCCGCGCCGGGCACGACGGCGAGCAGCGCGAGGTCCGCGTACCACGCGACCGGCGTCCGGCCGAACGCGACCACCACTGGCTCCAGCGCCACCGCGAACGTGTTCGTGACGACGAGCACCATGTACGCGACGAAGAGGAGGGCGCCGAGCGCGAGCCGGTTGCGCGCGAGCACCGGCGAGCGCGCGAGCGCGTTCGCCACCGCGTATCCGAGCGCCGCGCCCGCCACGAACCCCGTCGTCGCCGCCGCGAACAGCGCCACGACGACGAGGAGGGCGGTCGCGGGCGATCCCGCGCCGACCGCGAAACCGACCCCGAGCGCGAGGACGAACGGGGCCTGGAACGCCAGCAGGTACGCGTACTCCTTCAGCATGAGCCCGGCGGCGACGTCGCGGTACGGGACCGTCGTGAGCATGCCGGCCTCGGCGTCGATCCGGCCGGACTCCGTGACGGCGCGTATCGCCGCCATGACCGCGGTGAACAGCACGAGCGCGGCGACGACGTACTGCCCGCCGGTCACCGGCTCCACGGGGAGGTCGCCGGAGCCGACCAGTCCACCGGCGACGTAGCCCCCGAACCCCGCGCCGACCGCGGTCGTGCCGAGGACCAGCACCGCGAGGCCGAACGCGACCAGCTTCACCGTCCCCTGCCCGCGTGCCCGCCGCCACATCCGCACGAGTTCGATGCGGGCGATGGCGCGGGCGTGTCCGGCGTCGGGGACGTTCACGTCCCTCCCTCCGGGTACGCGGCGTCGCCCGTCACCTCCAGGAACGCGTCCTCCAAGGTGCGGTGTTCGCCGGTCTCCGCGCGGTCCTTCAACGCGTCGGGCGCGCCCTCTGTGACGAGCCGACCCTCGTAGAGCACGCCGACCGTGTCCGCGAGTTCGTCCACCACCGGCAGGATGTGCGTCGAGAGGAACACCGTCGTCTCCTCCGCCGCGAGCGCCGCGACGGTGTCGCGGACGGTGCGGGCCGCCCTCGGGTCGAGTCCCGACGTCGGCTCGTCGAGGAACAGCACGTCCGGCTCGTGGAGCATCGCCTGGACGACGCCGGTCTTCTGTTTCATCCCCTTCGAGTACGCGTCGATGCGGCGGTCGGCGTCCTCCGCCAGTCCGAACCGGTCGAGGAGCGCGTCGATGCGCGCTTCCGCCGCCTCGTCCGGTACGTCGCGCAGACCGGCGACGTACCGGAGCTGCTCGCGCCCCGTGAGTTCCTCGAACAGCGGTGGCTCCTCCGGCAGGTAACCGATGTGGGGGACGACGGCGTCCCGGTCCGACACCGAATCGCCCGCGACGCGCGCCGACCCGCTCGTCGGACGGGTGAGCGTCGCGAGCATCCGCATCGTCGTCGTCTTGCCCGCGCCGTTCGGGCCGAGGAAGCCGTACACCTCGCCTTCGGGGATGGCGAGGTCGAGGTCGGCGACCGCGGTCGCGTCCCCGTACCGCTTCGTGAGACCGTCGGCGTCGATGGCGAGGGCGGCATCCATGCCCGCGTCTGCTACCCGGAGGGTGATATATCTGGTCGGTCGCACGCGGCCGGGAGCTATCGGTTCGAACCGCACGGCTCGGGGTCCCTTCGATCGCCGAGAGACCTATATCACCCTCGACTCTACGTATCGCATGGCTGACCCCATCTCCCCCATCGAGGCGTGGCTGCTGTCGCTGCCGACGTGGCAGGCCGCCACCCTCCTCGCGGCCGCGTCGCTCGCGGGCGCGTGGC
>CAZYYH010000443.1:0-1823 GCA_964651725.1 uncultured Halobacteriales archaeon
ACGAGGTTGATCTCGACGGGGCCGAGCCGGTCGAGCAGGTCGAAGTAGACGAGGAAGCCGAGCGCGCCCGCGGCGACGGCGAGGTACGCGAGCGCGGCTATCGCCTCCGGCGTCCACGCCACGTCCGCCCGCGGCTCGCCGAGCGCGACGCTCGCGGCGTGCATGACGAGCGCGCCGCCGAGCATCGACCACGCCTCCATCGTCTCGATTGGGAGGTCGGCGTCGCTCCGGCGCGCGAGCACGCTCCCGAGCGCGAACGACGCCGTGGCGGCGAACACCAGGAGTTCGCCGACGGCGTCGCCGCCGAGCAGGTTCGACGGGTCGGGGTCGGCGAGCACGACCACGCCGACGAGTCCGAGGAGCAGGCCGACGACGCCCGCGGGCGCGAGTCGCTCGCTCGGCAGGAGCGAGCGCGCGAACGCCGTCGTGAGTACGGGGCTGAGGCTGACGATGACCGCGGCGGCGGCGCTCGTCGTGTGCTGCTCGCCGACGAACAGGAACGCGTGGTAGGCCGCGATCATCAGCACTGCGCCGACGGCGACGAGCCACCACTCGCCCCGACTGCGGGGTCGCCACCGGTCGGTGGCGTGGACCGCCCACGCGAGCATTAGCACGCCCGCAACGTCGTAGCGCACCGCGGCGAAGAGCACGGGCGGGAAGTAGGCGAGGCCCGCCTTGATCGCCACGAACGCGGTGCCCCAGACCGCGGCCAGCACGAGGAAGAGTAGCAGGTTCCGGTAGCGCACGTCGGTACTCGGCGGAGCCAGGGGGTCAACGTTTCGAAGAGGGCGGAACCTTGCCGGATGGGGTGAGTGAACAACCTGCAGGCGAAGGTCCCTACGCCTCGGTGCGCGTGGAGAGCGCCTGGAGCGCGTCCTGGCGGGTGACGATGCCGACGACCCGACCGTCGTCGACGACCGGCAGCCGGTTCACGTCGGGGTCGTCCGCCGCCAGGATCTCGACCGCCACGTCGAGGTCGTCGTCCGGGCCGACGGTCACCACGTCCCTGGTCATGAACTCGCTGACGGGCTTGTCGGCGTTCCGCGCCAGATCGAGTTCCACGTCGAGGTCGTCCCACGGCAGCTTCACGCCGTACTCCACGCTCTCCAGGAACGGCGGCAGGCCGACCGGAATCCAGAACGTCCGGCCGCTCGGCTGGAAGATGGAGACCAGGTCGCTCTGCGTGACGATCCCGGCAAGTTCGCCGTCGTCGTCCACCACGGGATAGCCGTTGAACGCCGCGCGGCCCATCCGGAGCAGTACGTCGCTGACCTCGTCGTCGGGGGACACGGTCTCCACGTCCGTCGTCATGACGTCTCGGACCTGCATACGTCATCCGAGGGGCGGCGACCGGGAATAGCTTACTCCGCGTCGGCGCGGTGGCGTCGGTCCGGCTACTCCGGACGCCGACCGTCGGCCCGCGCCCGGTCCTCGGGGTCGGGCAGCGGCTCGCTGTCCCAGTACTGGTGGTCGTCGAGCACGCGGAAGCACGCCGCGTCATGGCCGTCTCCGGCGGCGAACTCGGCGGGCGGCTCCGCGCGGCACGCCTCCCGCGCGTGCGGGCATCGCGTGTGGAACCGGCAGCCCGCGGGCGGGTCGCGCGGCGACGGCACGTCGCCCGTGAGCGTCGCCACGTCGCGGTCGGCCTCGTCGGCGTCCGGGCGCGGCACGCTCTCCAGCAGCGCCCGCGTGTACGGGTGCGCCGGCTCCTCGAAGATGGCGTCGACCGGGCCGCGCTCCACGATCTCGCCGAGGTACATCACCGCGACCCGATCGGAGATGTGCCGGACGACGCTGAGGTCGTGGGCGATGAACAGGTAGGT
>CAZYYH010000444.1:0-1766 GCA_964651725.1 uncultured Halobacteriales archaeon
GTCCTCGACGTGATCGGGGTCCGGGTCGGTCACACCGAACTGCGCGAACGTCTCCCGGGTGGCCTCCTGGAGGACGTCGAAGCTCGTTCGACCGACGAGGACACCGTCGTTGTCGAAGACGACGGTATCGTAGGTCATGGCGTATCTGGGGGCGTCGGCGTGATAAGGCTTTCAGTCGACGCCACCGGTGGCGAGCCACGGAAGAGACGGAAGCGTCCATCGTCCGCTCCGGATTCGTGATGGAAGAGCGATACACGCGACGGCCGACGTTTTTACGTGTCGGGTGCGACGGGGCGGTTATGCGACGACGAGAGGTGCTGCGCGGCGCGGCGGGCGTGACAACGGTTGGAACGCTTCCGCTCGCGGCCGTCGACCGGGTCGACGGCCACCCCGGCCCGTATCGGCCGTTCGGGAGCGTCGCCATCGACGGCGCGACGGAGGCGGTGGTCGGCGACGACGGCACGACCGTCTACGTCGCCACGACGACCGGCTTCGCGGTGGTGGACACGAGCGCACCGAGCGACCCGCGGGTGCTCGCGGAGCGCCGACGCATCCTGTCGGACCGCGAGACCGGGCCGCTCCGCTTCGTCCACGACGCCAAGGTCGACGGCGACACCCTCCTGGTCGTCGGCCCGGCCGACCCCCTCGGCGAGGACGTGCTCCAGGGCATGGCGACCTACGACGTGTCCGACCCCGCGAACCCCGAGCGCACCGGCTTCTACGAGACCGACTACCCCATCCACAACTGCTACCTGTCCGACGGCACCGCGTACCTCACGGGCAACGACGGCGACCGCAACCCCCTGGTGATCGTGGACGTGTCCGGCGACGCGCCCGAGGAACTCGGCCGGTGGTCCGTCCTCGACGCGAACGCGGCGTGGGGCGACGTGCGGCCGTGGCTCCGCACCTGCCACGACGTGTGGGTGCAGGACGGGACGGCGTACGTCGCCAACTGGGACGCCGGCACGTGGCTCGTGGACGTGAGCGACCCGGCGAACCCGGCCGCGGTCGCCGGCTTCGGCGACTACGAGCCCGCCGACTTCGCGTCCATCGACGACGGCCAGGCGGAGCGCGCGGAGGGGTTCCAGCTCCCCGGCAACTCCCACTACGTCATGCCGAACGACGACGCGTCCGTGCTCGCCGTCGGCGAGGAGGCGTGGGACCAGGACGCGAGCGACGACGGCGAGGGTGGCGAGCGAACCACCAGTTCGCGGTCCTCGTCGGACCAGCGGTCCGACGGCGGGCCGGGCGGCATCACCCTCTACGACGTCTCGAACCCGGCGTCGCCCGAGCGGCTCTCGCGCATCTCCCCGCCGTACACGCCCGAGCCCGGGGTCGGCGGCGTGTGGACGACCGCCCACAACTTCGACCTCGTCGGCGACCGGCTGTTCACGTCGTGGTACCAGGGCGGCGTGAAGGTGTTCGACGTGTCCGACCCCGCGAAGCCCGTGGAACTCTCGTGGTGGCGCGACCCCGAGAACACCTCGTTCTGGACGGCGAAGCGCGCGACCGGCTGCTTCGTCGCGTCCTGCCGGGACATCCCCGAGAGCGGCATCGACGGCGCGCTCTACGCGTTCCCGACCCATTCCGGCACGCAGGAGGAGGCACCGTCGATACCGCTCACGCCCGTCCCGAACGCGACCGGGACCGCCACGACGACCGGAACTCCCTCGACGGCGGCCACGACCGCCACGGCGACCACGACGCCCCCGGACGGCGCGGCGAACACGGTCTCCGACGGCCAGGCCGGCTTCGGCGTCGGCGCG
>CAZYYH010000445.1:0-1741 GCA_964651725.1 uncultured Halobacteriales archaeon
GGAGGACCGGGCCGCCACCGTCCAGCTCGACCTGACGTTCCACGCGCTCTCCGGCGAGCAGCTCCGGCGCAAGCTGGAGCGCGGCGAGGAGCTGTCGCTCACCGAGATCGCGTACCTCCACGAGAGCGACGAGGTGCGGGCCGACGAACTCGCGCGTTACTTCAGGGACGCCGACGAGGCGGCCGAGGTCGACGACGGCCGCATCCAGTCGAAGGTGACGAGCTTCGGGAGACGCGACCGAACGCAGTGAGGGAGCGTCTCCGGCCGTGCGAGCGGGGAAGAACGACCCGCGAGCCGTCCCGCCGCGAGCTACGTCATCGCGTCCGCGAGCCACGCTATCGAGCCGACGAGCAAGAGCACGATGCCGACGGCGGACGTGGCGGGCTCGGGGAAGAGGAAGAGCACGAGGCCGGCGACGAGGGTGAACGCGATGATCCCCTCGTCCAGCCAGCTCTCGTCCTCGCCGTACTCGTCGCCGTACGACTCGTCATCGTACGCTCCACCGCGTGCGCGGTCGTCGCGCCCCTCGTCGACGCCGCCGCCGAGGATGCCGGGCGGCCACCCGAACGCACTCGCCGGGTACGGGAAGAGGGAGTCGCTGTCGCCGCGGTACGCGCCCTCGTACGCGGTCCGGTCGTCGTACTCGTCCTGGTACGCGTCGTCCGTGTACGGGCTGTCGTCCCGGCTCATGGATCTACTAACGTGCTTCACCCGGGTAGATGTTGGGAGGTGACAGCCGCGTCATCCGACTGCGGCGACGGGTCGCCGCGGTGACGCGAGCGCGGTCAGTCCGCGGACCGGGCGGACTCGCCGGCGTCCGACGAGTCCACCGTCTCGTCGGCGTGCCGCCGGAGCGCCCGCCGGATGTCGTCGCGCCCGACGCCGTGCTCTCTCGCGTCGGCGACGAGCCGGTCGAGGAGCCGCTCGAACTCCTCGGTGTCGCGGACGGCGGCGTGCCCGGGCCGTGGATGCTCCGCCCCCTCCTGGCGCGCCGCGACCTCCTCGGGGTGGTTGCCGCCGCGGCCGGCGCGCACCGCGTTGAGCGCCGCGCCGGTCAGCAGCACGAGCGCGCTGAAGTAGAGCCACGTCACGAGGAGAAGGATGCCGCCGATGACGCCGTACGCGTCCGAGAACGTCGAGAACTGGACGTACAGCCCGAACAGCTCCTTGAGCGTCACCCACCCGATCGCCGCGACCGCCACGCCCGGGAGGATGCCGACCGGCGACACGTCCACGTCCGGGAACACGTAGTAGAGCGGGTAGAACGCCACCATCAGCCCGACGAGGGTGAGCGCGGTGTTGGACGCCCATCCGAGCGTGCCGGCGTTCGGCAGCACCGCGAGCACGCCGGTCACCACCAGCGTCGTGACGGCCGCGCCGAGTGCGAGCACCACGACGACGCCGTCGCGGAACCGGTCGAGCACGGAGTTGTGCTTGCCCGAGTCGTAGATCTGCGTGAACGCCACGTCCAGCCCCCGGAACACCTTCAGCGTCCCCCAGACGAGCGCGACGCCGCCGATGATGGAGACGCTGGTGTTGCCGCCGGATTCGAGCGCGTCCGCGACGAACGACTGTGCGGCGTTCGGGAGGTACGACAGCGTGAGCCGCCCGACGTCCATCACGAGCGCCTCGTCGCCGAAGGTCGACAGCACCAGCGACGCGAGCACCAGTATCGGGAGCAACGAGACGAACGCGTGGTACGCGATGCTGGCGGCGATGAACGTCACCTCCTCGGTGGCGA
>CAZYYH010000446.1:0-1738 GCA_964651725.1 uncultured Halobacteriales archaeon
GAGGACACCATCCCGGAGGGCACGTACGAGGGTCAGGACGAGGCGGTCGAGACCGTCGCGGTCCAGGCGATGATCGCCACTAACGAGGAACTCGACGCCGGCACCGTCGAGCAGGTCACCGCCGCCATCTTCGACAACGCCGACCAGCTCAGCATCAAGACCGACTTCATCAGCCAGGAGTCGGCGATGGACGGCATGTCCATCCCGCTCCATCCGGGCGCGGAGGCGTACTTCGGCGAGATCGAGGGCGTCACGCTCCCCGGCGAGGACAACGTCACCGGCAACGCGACAGCGGGGAACGCCACCGGGAACGTGACCGGGAACGAGACGATGGGTAACGAAACGATGGGCAACGAAACGATGGGCAACGAAACGAACGAGACCGGATAGCCACGCGTGGGCCCGCCGGACCCCAGCGTCGGGTCGAGCGACCCGGCCGCGGCCGCCGCGAGCCGGTACGCCGCTGTAGCCGTGGCGCTCGCGCTCGCGGCCGTCGTCGCCGGAGCGACCGCCTCGGTCGCGGTCGCCGGAGCGCCCACCGGTGCGCCTGGCCTCGGAGCCGGCGCGTCGGCCGACCAGTGCAGTGCGGCCGGGGAGCGCGCGCTCGTGGTCGAGAACGCGTCGACCGGCGACCGCCTGCTCGCGGCCCCGGTCTCGAACGGCACGCTCGTCGCGCTGGAGTACACGCACAGCGTCGAGAAGACGCACGTCCTCGACGCCTACGAGGTGCGCGGCGACCGGCTGGTGATGGTCCGCATGGAGTTCGAGTCCTACGGCGCGGGCCTGCCGTCGCGGGCCGAGGTGAACCGCACCGACGACGGCTCGTTCGCGTTCGACCCCGACGGCTCGTTCGCGGAACTCTACGTCAAACCCGGCCGGGTCGCGGGCCACGAACTCGTCGTCGGCGACCGAATCGTCGACCTCGTCGCGCTCTCTAACGCGTCGAGCGTGCGGCTCCACGTCGCGGCTTGTGCGCCGGACGCCGGCCCGGACACCGACCAATGAGTTCCGACGACCAGCCCCCGGGCGACGGGGACGACCCCGACGACGTCTCGGCCGACGAGCGCCAGGAACTCATCGAGCAGCTGGAGCGACGGCGGTCGCTACGCGGCTGGACCGCGGTCGTCGTCGCCGCGATCGCGGTCTCCTTCTCGGCGTTCCAGATGTGGCTCGCCGCGCGCGGGTTCACGTTCGCGGCCACGCTCCCGGTCGTCGGTCGCGTGTCCGTCGGGTCGCTCCAGCTCCTCCAGGTGAACGCCATCCACGTGGCCTTCGGGCTGGTGCTGACGTTCCTCATCTTCCCGCCGACGACCGGCGACGGGTTCGTGTCGCGGCGACTCGGCCGCGTCGAGCCGTGGACGGCGGAGCGGTTCGGCCCCGCCAGCCCCGTGACCCGAGGCGTGCGCGGCGTCGGCCGGGGCGTCAGGTGGGCGTTCGCCGACCCCGAGAGCCGGCGGATCACGCCCGTCGACCTCGTGCTCGCCGCGTTCGCGGCGCTCGCGGCGATCTACATGGTCACGGAGTTCGGCGAGGTCCGGCAGATGCGCATCTTCGGGCTACCGGAGGGTCGACCCGTCGGGGAGGTCTACCCGTTCCTCGCGCCGGTAGTGGACGCCGTCGCCGCGCTCGGCGTCCCACTCGACGAGACCTCGTGGGCGTTCCTGCTCGGTGCCATCGGCGTCCTGCTCGTGCTGGAGGCGACGCGGCGCGCGCTCGGCGTCTACCTCATGGTCATCGT
>CAZYYH010000447.1:0-1710 GCA_964651725.1 uncultured Halobacteriales archaeon
CGGGGTCGTCGATGTCGGTGACGTAGCCGTCCTCGACCTCGACGCGTATCTCGTGGCCGTCGTCGAGCCGACCGTGGGGCATCATCGTGCCGTCCACGACGTAGACGCCGTTCGCGGTCTCGGGGCTGACGAACACCTCGCCCGCGGGCAGATTCGACATCTCGCCGGGCTCGTGGACGATGCCGGTGTCCTCGTGCCACTCGCGGCCGCCCGGCTCGAAGGTGACGTCGGTGCCCTGTGGCGACGTGACCCGGACTTCGTCGGCGTCCCCAACCTGCGCGAGCACGTCCGCGCAGCGCTCGCGGATGGTCTCGTAGTCGGCGTCCAGCCCGGTGACGAACACGTCCTCGGTGATGCCGGGGAGGGTGGCGACGCGCGCTCCGGCCTCGTTCGCGCGGTCGCGGGCGCGGGTGTGGCTCAGGCTCTTCGTGGTGGGCGCGAGCACCACGTCCGCGGCCGCCATCGCGGCGGCGGCCGGCTCCGGCGGCTCGCCGCCGTGCTGCTCGCCCGGCGGGTAGCGGGCGATCACGGCGTCGTCCGTGATCTCGCTCGCCACCTCGTAGAGCGCCTCGCCGATGGGCCGGCGCTCGTCGTCCGTCACGACGACGCAGCTCTCGTCGGCTTCCAGCCCCATACACTGCCGGACCGCCGTCTCCGCGGCCTCGCGCACGCTCATGGTCGTCACGTCGGAGACGCAACGGTTAGCGCTTTCCCTCCGCGTCGATGGGGGCGACGCGAACGCGCCGCGCCGCGTCTGACGCACACTTATCCCCGCCCGCCACCACCGAGCTTGCAGGCGATGAACAAGCGAGACCACGTCATCAACGCCGCCCTGCTCGCCGTCGGACTCGGCGTCGCGCTCGAGCCCGCGCTCGACCGGGGTACCGCCGCCACCGTCGGCGCGGTCGCCGTCCCGGTCGTCCTCGGCGCGCTCTTCCCCGACGTCGACACCGCGTTCGGCAGCCACCGCAAGACCTTCCACAACCTCCTCACGCTCGGCGTGTTCGCCGCGTTCCCGCTCTACTTCGACAACCTCCACTGGGTGTGGGTCGGCGTCGCCACCCACTACGTCCTCGACCTCTGCGGGAACGTCCGCGGCATGGCGGTACTCTACCCGTGGCCGGAGGAGTACGACGTGCCCGTCGGCGTGACCGTGAACAGCCCGTGGGCGACCGTCGTCACGCTCGTCGTCACGGCGGCCGAACTCGCCGCCATCGTCGCGTGGCTCCACGGCGAGGCGATTCTCGAAGCCGCCGGCTACGGTGGACTCGTTCCGGCGTAGGCGATTGCTTCGCCGCGGTAGTCGCCGCGGAACCTCGAAACGGTTTTCACCGCCGCCGCCGACCTGCCAAACGTATGCTACGGGTCGGTATCAACGGCTACGGGACCATCGGGAAGCGGGTGGCGGACGCGGTGGACGCACAGCCCGACATGGAGGTCGTCGGCGTCGCGAAGACGCGCCCGAACTTCGAGGCGGAGCGCGCGGTCGCGCGTGGCTACGACCTCTACGCCGCCATCGAGGACCGCGCGCCGCGGTTCGCCGAGGCGGGCATCGAGACGGCCGGCCTCGTGGACGAACTCGTCGCCACGTCGGACGTGATGGTGGACGCGACGCCCTCGGGCGTCGGCGAGCAGAACAGGGCGCTGTACGACGAGTACGACACGCCCGCGCTCTACCAGGGCGGCGAGGACGCCGACTTCGTGGACGCG
>CAZYYH010000448.1:0-1706 GCA_964651725.1 uncultured Halobacteriales archaeon
CCAGGGGCTTTCGAGGCGGTCACGGTCAAGCCGATAGCAGGACGCTCGTCCGAGATGATTCCGCCGAGAGAGCCGGGGATCTTCGGAACGGTAGCCGACAGCACGGCGACACTGTCAACGAAACAGCGAACTCAGACAGAATCTCCGCTCGAACGGCGAAAGACCCAACACACCCGACCGAGACGAGGGCGGCATGGTCGCACTGGAGACCGCCCTGCTGGCGGTCGTGGTCGGGGCGCTCGTGGTGGTCCTGGGCCTGCTCTGGCAGGTGCAGGCGGCGGTGGAGCGGGACGACGAGGGCGTGGACACCGACCAGTTGACGTCGGCGCTGAGCCGGACGTTCTCGGACATGGAGTTCCAGAAGACGGTGGGGCACATCGAGAAGCACGCGGGCGAGATGCGCGACCTCCACGGCGACATCGAGCGGATGCTGCGGTCGCCGCGGGAGCGCGGGGAGTTCGGGGAGCAGCAGCTGGACGTGCTACTCGGCGACCACCTGCCGCCGGACATGTACGGGCTGCGCGAGCAGGTGATAGAGGGGAAGACGCCGGACGCACACGTCAAATCGTCGTCGGGCGTGATCGCCATCGACTCGAAGTTCCCGCTGGACAACTACGAGAAGTACACGCGGGCAGGGAGCGAGGAGGCCCGGGAGCGCCACTGCCGGAAGTTCCGGCTGGACGTGGAACGGCAACTGGAGAAGATCGCCGAGGACTACGTGCGGCCGGACGCGGGGACGACGGAGTTCGCGTTCGCGTTCGTGCCGTCGGAGAGCGTCTACTACCACCTCGTGACGGCGGAGTACGACCTGCTGCGGGAGTACGCGGGTGAGGGCGTGCAGGTGGTGTCGCCGCTGACCTTCGGCCAGAAGCTCGAACTCATCAAGGCGGACGTGCAGGCGCGGAAGCTCTCGGAGGAGGCGGTGCAGATCCGTGAGCGACTGCAGCGGCTGGGCGGCCGGTTCGAGGAGTTCGCGGACGAGTGGGACACGCTCCGCGGGCACGTCCGGAACGCGAGCAACAAGGCCGAGGACGTGGATTCGGCGTTCCGGTCGCTGCGGACGGAGTTCGACCGGGTGGAGGAGCCGTCGCTGGTGGAGGTCGGGGACGACGACTGACCGTAGCTTCTGCGGGATTGTCGGTGGGGCCCGGACGTGCCGTTCGAGGCGTCATAGTTCGTCGCCGTGCGTTCGGCGTAAACGACAGAGTTTTGTAGAACCGCAAGCACCGCTCCCTCGCGAGTCTTCGGAACTGTGTCGTCGTCGCGGGCGGAAACGAGTCGGCGGAAATGGCGGCGCAATCGGCCGTTCACGCCGGTTCCTGGATGTGGATATCGGGACGGATCTGGCTCCGAACCGCCCGGTATTCTGCGAAAGGTTTAAATAGCTGTCGGCCTTACTGTTGGTTAGGAGATGCGCGGGCTGGGATATTTTCTCACCGCCCGCGTCTGCCCATCCATCATGAGTGAGACAACGACACAGAGGTACGAGGCGGAAGAGCACGCCCCCGAGACCACGGAGGCGCCAGTGTCGGAGGGCGAACGAACGTGCCCCGAGTGCGGCGGCGCGCTCGAGGCCGACGAGGAGCACGGCGAGACCGTCTGTAGCGAGTGCGGCCTCGTCGTCGAGGAGGAGGGGATCGACCGCGGGCCAGAGTGGCGCGCGTTCGACGCCGCCGAGAAGGACCAGAAGTCGCGGGTCGGCGCGC
>CAZYYH010000449.1:0-1701 GCA_964651725.1 uncultured Halobacteriales archaeon
TGCTCGCCCGCGAGGGCGTCGACGACGAGATTCGCGCGCACGTCGCCGACGGCAAGCCGCTCCTGGCGACGTGCGCCGGCCTCATCGTCGCCGCGCGCGACGCCCGCGACGACCGCGTCGACACCCTCGGCGTCCTCGACGTGGCCGTCGACCGCAACGCGTTCGGCCGCCAGAGGGACAGCTTCGAAGCCCGCCTCGACGTCACCGGCCTCGACGAGCCGTACCCCGCCGTGTTCATCCGCGCGCCCGCCGTCGCCGACGCGGACGCGGACGTCGACGTACTCGCTACCGTGGACGGCCGCCCGGTCGCCGTCCGCCAGGACTCCGTCGTCGGCACCGCGTTCCATCCCGAGCTGACGCCCGACGACCGCATCCACGAGCTGGCGTTCTTCGGCGCGCACGCGTAGGTGAACCGGGCTCTCCCTTATCGGGGTGGAGCCCGTCAACGTCGGCATGAGCGTCATCCTCGAGTTCACGGTCGACGGCGAGTTCGCGCTCGGGCGAGTGCTCGGCGAAACGACCGACCAGACCATCGAGCTCGAACGCATCGTGCCCGTCGACGCCACCGTGATGCCGTTCTTCTGGATCGAGAACGGTGACGAACGGGAACTCGAAGCCAGCGTGCAGGCGAGCGACTACATCGAGCACTTACACGTCCTCGACCGGGTGGGCGACCGCACGCTCTACCGGGTGGAGTGGACCGGCAAGTACGAGGGCCTCATCGAGGGGATCGCGGACACGGGAGGCACCATCCTCGAAGCGCGCAGTAACGGCGAGTGGCGCTTCCGGCTGCGCTTCGCGGACCACCAGCATCTCGCCGACTTCTACGCCTTCTGTACGGACCACGACATCGCCATCCGCGTCGAACGGGTGTTCGCGCTGGCCGAGGAGTCCATCCAGAGCCGCGCGTTCAGCCTGACCGACGAGCAGCGCGAGGCTCTCCTGCTCGCACTCGAACGCGGGTACTTCTCCACGCCCCGGGAGGTCAAGATGACCGACCTGGCCGCCGAACTCGACATCAGTCAGCAGGCGTTCTCCGACCGACTCCGCCGCGGCGAGGAGAAGATCCTCCGGAACGCCCTGCTCGGCCCGTCCGGAACGTGACCGGTAAAGGAGCCTTGTGCAGACAGGGCGAGCGTCTATCCGTCGCTGGACACAACGGGAGAACGCACTCCGACGGGGTGGAGTGCCAACGGCTGCCGGCTGCAGTCGACTTCCGAGCACGTCCGGACCATCGGCGGTCGGGGACCACCGATGCAGGTGGCACGCGCCCGCCGGACGTGAGGGTGCCCAGCGGGCGGAACGCCATCGCCGCGAGACGGCCTCGTTCGGAGAGTGGGTGACCGCATTGAGACCCGGCGTGGCTGCGGGCGACCGTGCGCTTCGCCCGCGTCCCTTCTCGCGTACCTCGCCGCCGCCACAGCGCGCCGGAAACCCGATACGCCGGAGGACGTTCCGATCCAGCCACACCGCCGCAGACGGGTCCTCGCCGGATAGCACGGCCGGTCGCTCGGAAGGCAGGCTTTTGAGCGTGGCCGTCCTCACTCCGCGCATGGACGCCGAGATCAACGCCGTGCGGGTCGCGGGCACCGAGGGCGGCCCCGTCCCGGTCGTGCTGCTCACGGTCGAGGGAACCGACGACGTCCTCCCGATATTCATCGGCTTCGAGGAGGCGATCAGCATCGCGCGCGGCCTCGAAGC
>CAZYYH010000450.1:0-1698 GCA_964651725.1 uncultured Halobacteriales archaeon
ATGGCGTCCGGGAACGCGTCCGCGCCCTTCAGCGCGTCCCCGCACGCGATGTGGCCCGCCTCCGCCTCCGACTTCCGCTCCACGACCGCCACGTCGAAGCCCTCCCGCGCCACCGTCGCCGCCGCGTAGCAGCCGCCGGTGCCCGCACCGACGACGACGACGTCGAACTCGTAGGTAGTCATGTCTTCGGGTGAACCCCGAAGGGAGAAAACTCTTTATGAGCGATTCTCCGGCTAGACGGCGACAGATTGGAGTTCATCGATGGAATGCTGCCTGCTTCTCCGAAAGCACCTGGCGCGCTGGAGCCGGGAGGCTCGCTGTCGCCCGAACGGCTCCGCCGTTCGGGATGACGAAAGATGCCGGAGTCGTCTTTCGAACCACGCTCCTCGGGCGCTCGCTGGCTCGCTTCACTCACCGCTCGCTCGTTCGGCGGCGCTTCCCTGCTCACGGCTCACTTCGTTCGCCGCGCGCTGGTCGCGCCGCCCGGCGTTCGCCCGCCGAGAGCGCGGCCCATTCCGAAGTCCACCCGGGGCGGTAGACCGGTCAGCCTTTGCAAAGGAGGATGGTCGGGCGGCTACGCCGCACCCGGATTCAGACGGTCTGTGCGGGGAGTTCGTCGAGGAGCTTCGAGACGCGCCGGTCGGCTTCCCGGATGCTCTCCTCGCTGGTGGCGTAGGAGACGCGGAGGTAGTCCGCGGCGTTCTCGCCGAAGTCGGGACCGGGCGTCGTGGCGACGCCGGCCGCTTCGAGGAGGAGTTCGGCGGCGTCGAACGCGTCACCGGGCAGGTCGGAGGCGTCCACGAGCAGGTAGTACGCGCCCTGGGGCGTGTAGCCGAGATCGAGACCCCAGCCGCGGACGGCGTCGAGTAGCTGGTCGCGGCGGTCGCGGTAGGTCGCTCGAACGTCGGCGCGCCACTCGTCGCCGGATTCGAGCGCGGCGAGCGCGGCGTCCTGCACGAAGTTCGGCGCGCAGATGAGTGCGTTCTGCGCGAGCCGGTTGACGGCGTCCTCGTAGCCCGGCGGGACGATCATCCAGCCGAGCCGCCAGCCCGTCATGGCGTAGCGCTTCGACGCGCCGTCGAGCACGAACGCGTCGTCGGTGTACTCCAGCACGGAGTGTTCGGTCGCGTCGTACGACAGCCCGTGGTAGACCTCGTCGGAGACGACGACGGTGTCGGTGCGCTCGGCGTGGCCGACGAG
Source organism: uncultured Halobacteriales archaeon (assembly GCA_964651725.1). GTDB lineage: Archaea > Halobacteriota > Halobacteria > Halobacteriales > Halobacteriaceae > CAZYYH01. Next base: position 1,201 of record CAZYYH010000450.1, read on the forward strand.
CGCGTCGAGGTCGTCGCCCGGGATGACCGCGCCGGTCGGGTTCGCGGGCGAGTTCAGGAGCATCGCGGCGGTGTCGGGACCGAGCGCGTCCGCGAACGCGGACACGTCCGGCGTGAAGCCGTCGTCCGGCGAGAGCGACACGGTGCGCACGCGGCCGTCGGCCTGCCGCACGAAGTTCGGGTAGCACGCGTAGTGCGGGTCGGTGAGCACCACCTCGTCGCCCGGGTCGACGGTCGCCAGCATCGCCAGCAGCAGGCCGGGCGACGAGCCGGGCGTGACGAGGATGCGCTCCGTCGGCACGTCGACGCCGTACGTCCGGTCGTAGTAGTCGGCGATGGCCTCGCGGAGCGCGAGCTTCCCCTTCGAGGAGGTGTACGCGGTGTTCCCGCCCCGGAGCGAGTCGACGGCGGCGTCCGCTACTGCTGCAGGCGGCTCGAAATCCGGCTCGCCTACTTCCATGTGGACCACGTCGTCGAGTTCGTTGGCTCGTTCGAGCAC
>CAZYYH010000451.1:0-1690 GCA_964651725.1 uncultured Halobacteriales archaeon
ACGGCGACGACGTGGCCGGCGACGACGAGCGCGACCTGGCTCGCCCAGAACGCGGGGAGCGACAGCCACGCGAGCAGGTGGACGGAGACCGGGACGCCGACCGCCCCGGCGAGCGCTTCGAGGGTCGTTCCGAGGTTAGTGACGGCGTACGCGTAGCTGTGCGCGGCCTCGTACGCGGCGGCGATGGGGAGGAGCGTCGGCGCGAGCGCGAGCGGGCTGCCGCGGGTGGCGCGCGCGACGCCCCGGAACGCGACGAGGAACCCGGCGAGGCCGAGGGCGTAGAGAACGACGCCGGTGCCGGCGGGGAGCGCGGCGTCGACGCCCGCGGCGAGCGCGCGGTACTCGGGCGACTCCGCGAACCCGTCGAAGCTCACGGTGTAGACCGCGGCGACGACGAACCACGCGACGGCCCTCGACTCGACGGGGTGCGCACCCGCGCGCCACGGCGCGCGCACGCCGACGCGCCAGCCCCTGTCGCCGGTGCGACGGACGCGGAGCGGCGCGACGCGGCCGAACAGCCGGTAGAGCACGGCGAGGAAGTCCGCGCGCCGGAACCACTCGGGACCGAACGCCACGCTGCCCAGCATCATCGCGCCGGCGTAGAGCGCGACCAGCCCGGCCGTGAGCCGCGGCGACCGCGGCGCGGCGGTGAGGTTCGCTGCGACGCCTACCGCCGCGACGAACCCCGCGAGCGCCGGCCAGTCGCCGAGCCGCGCCGGGTACGCCCCCGCGACGGCGAGCGGTCGCCCTTCGAGCCGGCAGAGTGCGTCGTACGCCGCCCGCCACGGCGAGAGCACCCGCCACGGCGACCCGGCGATCATCGACCAGAGCGCGAGGCCCGTCACCCACACCGGCCACACGAACGCCACCGCGAGGTTGTCCGCGGACGCCGGCCCGAGCACGCCCGCCGCGAGCGCCGCCGCGACCACGGCGAGGAACCCGGCGCGCCCCGCCGCGCGAGCGGGCGCGGCGACCCACCCCGGCACGACCGCGAGCGCGCGGCCGTCCCTGTCGGCCGCGTCCGGCTGGACCGTGGCGGTCGCCAGCACCGCCGTCGCCGCCACCGTCGCGCCAGCGCCCGCGAACAGGTACGACAGCGGGATCGGCGCGTCGAAGCTCCCGCCGCCGTGCGCCGACGCGACGCCGACCGCGAGGGAGAGGAGCACCGCGACCGCGCCCGCCGTCCGCCGCGCGACTCTCATTACCCGGACGTTGCAGTCGGCGCGCTTGAGGGCTGTGGTACGCGCGTGGAACGAGCGACCCGCGAGCGCCGTCGACGCGACCGTGCGGCCGAGCGTCGGCTGGCAGCGTCGCTTCCGACCGATCCTCGCGTCCACTTCTCGCAAGGCGTTTACCGACTCGACCCAATCCTCGGACGATGAAGCTGCGGACGGCGATCGCGCTCTCGCTGGTCCTGGCGGCGCTGGCAGCGACGGCGGGCGTCGCGCTCCTCGACGGGGACGGGGGCGAACTCCGCGTGGAGTGGACGAGCGACACGTCGGTGGAGCGCGCGGGCAACCATCACGCGACGGCGGCCGGCGACGGGCTGGTGTTCGCGCCCGTGAGCGGCCGGGTGAACTCGTCGGACTGCGCGCTGGTGGCGCTCCACGCGGACGCGGGCGAGCGGGCGTGGTCGCATCCGGTCGCGCCCGAGCACTGCGCGGCGCACGCGCTCGCGGACCCGACGCTC
>CAZYYH010000452.1:0-1690 GCA_964651725.1 uncultured Halobacteriales archaeon
GCCGTCCCGACGGCGTCGATGGAGGTCACCTCCGAGTCCACGAGGTCCAACACGATGTCCACGTCGTGTATCATGAGGTCCATCACCACCGTGTCCTCGATGTCGCGCTCCAGCGGCGGGCCGAGACGCTGGGCGTCGAGCGCCACGATGTCGAGGTCCTGTGCTATCTCCCGGAGCGCCACCACCGCCGGGTTGAACCGCTCGATGTGGCCCACCTGCAGGGCAACGTCCTCCGCCTCGGCGAGTTCGATGAGTTCGCGGCCGTTCGACGGGTCGGCCACGAACGGCTTCTCGATGAGGGTGTTGACGCCCGCGCCGATGGTCCGGCGGGCCATGTCGTAGTGGAACTGGGTCGGCACCGCGATCGAGACGACGTCGACCTCCTCCACGAGGCCGTCGAGCGAGTAGGCGTCCGCGTGGTACTCGTCGGCGACTCGCTCCGCCCGGTCCGCGTCCACGTCGTAGACGCCGACGAGCGTGGTGTCGGGGAGTTCGCGGTAGACGCGGGCGTGGTTCTGGCCCATCGACCCGACGCCCACGACGCCCGCCCGTATCTCTCGCTTAGACATGCTCTACCTCTATCTCCCCCGTGAGAGCCCGCGCCACCCTGTCCACGTCCGCGTCGTCGACGTGCGGGTGGACCGGGAGCGAGAGCACTTGGTCGGCCACCGTCTCGGCCACCGGCGCGTCCGCAGACACGTCGTCGAAGGCGGGTTGCCGGTGGATGGGCGTGGGGTAGTACACGGCGCTCCCGACGTTGCGGTCCGCGAGCGCCTCCTTCACCTCGTCGCGGTTGGCGCACCGAACCGTGTACTGGTGGTAGACGTGCCGTCGTCCCTCCGGCACCGTCGGGGTGACGAGCGCCGAGTCAGCGAGGCGGTCGTCGTACCGCGCGGCGTTGGCCCGGCGTCGCTCGTTGTAGTCGGGGAGGCGGTCGAGTTGGGCGCGGCCGATGGCGGCCGCGAGGTCGGTCATCCGGTAGTTGTGGCCGAGTTCGACGTGCTGGTAGCCGTGGCCGGCGTCGGCCCGGCCGTGGTTCACGAACCGGGCGGCGGCGTCGGCCACGTCCTCGCGCGTCGTCGTCACCATGCCGCCCTCGGCGGTGGTCATGTTCTTGGTCGGGTAGAACGAGAAGGCGGCGGCGTCGCCGAACGACCCGACGCGGCGGCCGTCGACCGCTGCGCCGTGGGCCTGCGCCGCGTCCTCGACCAGCGGCACGTCGTACTCGTCGGCGAGGTCCGAGAGCGCCTCCACGTCGGCGGGCAGGCCGAACAGGTGGACCACCAGGACGGCGTCGACGTCGCCCTCGCGCAGGCGGGCCTCGGCCGACGCCGGCGTGAGGTTGTACGTCTCCGGGTCGACGTCGCCGAACACGGGCGTCGCCCCGGCGAACCGTATCGCGTTGCCGGTGGCGACGAAGGAGAAGGGCGTGGTGAGCACCCGGTCGCCGTCGTCGACGCCGACGGCCTCCAGCGCCGCGTGGAGCGCCGTGGTGCCGTTGGCGGTGGCGACGCCGTGGTCGGCGTCGCAGAAGTCCGCGAACTCCTCCTCGAACGACCGGACCACGGGGCCGTCCGTGAGGCGTCCGGACTCCAGTACGTCCACCACGCCGTCTATCTCGGCGTCGCCTATCTCCGGGTCGGCGATGGATATCTCGTCGCTCACGCGTCCACCTCCGGCGCGCGCGTCG
>CAZYYH010000453.1:0-1683 GCA_964651725.1 uncultured Halobacteriales archaeon
TGTCCCGGGGCTCGTACCCCAGCACCTCCTTCGCGCGCTCCAGCGAGTAGTACTTGCGGTCGTTGTCGGAGATGCCGTAGACGATCTCGTAGCCGTAGTCGGCCTCGACGCACCGCTCGAAGAGGTGCGCGCAGTCCCGGTAGGAGAGCCACATCGCCTGGCCGCGCTCGTAGTCCTGCGGCGGTTGGCCCTTCGTGAGGTTGCCGATGCGGATGGCGACGAAGGAGAGGCCGTGCTCGTCGTGGTAGTACCGGCCGAGCGTCTCCCCGGCGGCCTTGCTCACGCCGTAGAGGTTGGAGGGGCGCGGGAGTTCGTCGCCGTCGAGCAGGAACTCGGAGTCCTCGCGGTAGACGTCGGGCCTGCGCTCGGTCTCGTAGTGGCCGACGGCGTGGTTCGAGGACGCGAACGCCACCTTCTCCACGCCCGCGTCGACCGCGGCTTCGAGGACGGTCTGCGTCCCGTCGACGTTGTTGTGGAGCACGCTGTCCCACGGCGCGTCCGGCCGGGGGTCGCCCGCGAGGTGGACGACTGCGCCGACGCCCTCGACCGCGTCCCGCATCGCGTCGTCGTCGGTCACGTCCGCGACGACGAACTCGTGGTCCGTCTCCGCCGCCGACGGCTCGCGGTCCAGCAGCCGCCAGTCGTAGCGGTCGCCGATGCCGCCCAGGATGGCCTGGCCGACCCGGCCGCTCGCGCCCGTCAGCAGGACCGGTTTCTCCATTCACTCGGTGGTCCGTGCGAGCGAGGTATGAAAGGTGCGGTTCGAGCCGGTGCTAGGAGGACGATTTATGAGTGGTGTTTTCGCCGCCGGCGCTACCACCTTCGAGTTCGTGACTACCGCCCCGAAGGCCCTCGTGCGCTCGACTCGCGGGGCTCGCTGCGCGCCTCGGCTCACTCCCTCGCTCCGCTCTGTCGTTCGCCTGCAGTGCTTGCGTCGCCCGGCTTCCCGGAGCGCACTCGCCCTTTCAGTCCGCCAGGGTTCGGCCAGTCGGTCCGCCGTTACCCCGGTGGATAGGTTCTTCTCGATACCACGTGGAGCGATCGATGCCGCGCGATTTTTTAGCCGAGGACGCGACGTTCGACGCGATGCCAGCGGAGACGCTCTTAGAACTGCTCGACCGGAACCGCCGACACAGCGACGGATTGCGCGACGACCACTTCGAGGGCGTGCGGGACGCCCAGCGCCCGGAGGTAGTGTCGATGTGCTGTGCGGACTCGCGGGTGTCCCAGGAAGGGATGTGGCGCGTCGACGAGCCGGGCTGGCTGTTCGCGCCGAGCAACGTCGGCAACCAGGCGTGGGACGAGGTCGACGGCGAGCGCGTGGTGAACGGCAACCTCCTCTACCCGGTCGCGCACACGGGCACGCGGACCGTCGCGGTCGTCGGGCACACCGGCTGCGGCGCGGTGACGGCGGCGTACAGTTCGGTCGTCGGCGACGCGGACGGGGAGCCGGCCGGCATCGAAAAGTGGGTGGCACTGCTGGAGCCGGTGGTCGAGGACGGGCTGGCGTCCGACGAGGTGGACGCCGACGCGCCCGACGACGCAGTGGTGAACCGGCTCGTGGAGTACAACGTGCGCCGACAGACGGCGTTCCTCCGCGACGCCGACGACGTGCCCGACGGCGTCGCCGTCTACGGGTTCGTCTACGACTTCCACGACGCGTACGGCGACGTGCCGGGCCGC
>CAZYYH010000454.1:0-1683 GCA_964651725.1 uncultured Halobacteriales archaeon
GGGAGCGCCGTCAGTCCAGCAGCTCCCGCGCGATGACGGTCTTCTGTATCTCGCTGGTGCCCTCGTAGATGGGGAGGACCTTGGAGTCGCGGTAGAACCGCTCCACGTCGAACTCGGTGGTGTAGCCGTAGCCGCCGTGTATCTGGACGGCTTCGTTCGTCACGTCGACGGCGGCCTCGCTGGCGAAGTACTTCGCCATGCTCGCCGCCATCCGCACCTCTTCTCCCCGGTCGTCGCGGCGGGCGGCGTCCCGCGTGAGCAGGCGGCCGGCCTGCACCTTCGTCTGCATGTCCGCGAGCTTGTGGCGGATGGTCTGTATCTCCGAGAGCTTCCGGTCGAACTGCTCGCGCTCGTCGGCGTACGCGACGGCCTGGTCGAGCGCGGCCTGCATGAGGCCGACGGACTGCGACGCGATGCCGATGCGACCGCCGGTGAGGATGGAGAGCGCGGCCGACAGCCCCTTGCCCTCCTCGGTGAGCCGGTAGTCGGCGGGGATTCGGGCGTCCTCGAAGACGAGCGAGGTGGTGTCGCTCGCGCGGAGGCCGAGCTTGTCCTCCCGCTTGCCGACGGAGAGTCCCTCCGTGTCCCTCGGGACGACGAACTGCGTGATGGAGTCGGGGTCGTCCCGGTCGGTCTTGGCGAACAGGATTATCACGCCCGACCGCTCGCCGTTCGAGATCCACTGCTTCTTGCCGTTGACGACGTACTCGTCGCCTGCGCGCCCGTCGGCGCGTTCGACGCGACGGGCCTCGGTCGTCATCTGGGCGGGGTTCGAGCCGGCCTCCGGCTCGGAGAGCGCGAACGCGCCGACGGGGCGGCCGTCCGCCATCTCGGGCAGCCACCGCTCCTTCTGGTCGTCGCTCCCGAACTCCGCGATGCAGGACGTGGCGAGGCAGTGGACGGAGAGCGCGGTCGCCACGGCGAGGCTCCCCCACGCCACCTGCTCGTTCACGACGCTGTACGTCAGCCGGTCAACGTCGAGGCCGCCGTACGCCTCGGGCACCGTCATCGCCGTCATGTCGAGGTCCGCGAGTTCGTCCCACGCGTCCTCCGGGAACGACTGGTCGCGGTCGCACTCCCGCGCAGTGGGGCGGATCTCCTTCTCGGCGACCTCGCGGACCACGTCCCTGATGGTCCGCTGCTCGTCGGAGAGGTTCATGCCGGGGCGTTCGAGCGCGACGCCTAAAATACGTCGAGGTTTCGGCGTCGAGGGGCGACCGACCCGCCCGATGGTAAGCTATCTGACCCGACAGCTCGCGGCAAAAAGACGTTTGTATCCCCGCTGGGACACCGGGCGCATGAGACGCTTGCTGGCGGTGCTCGTGGTAGCGAGCCTGCTGTCGTGGAGCGCCGCCCCCGCCGCCGCCCAGGACACGGTCACGCTCACCGTGTCCGTGACGAACCAGGCCGGCGACCCCGTCGGCGACGCGACCCTGACCGCGTCGTGGGACGGCGGTTCGACCGTCCGCACGACCGCCGGCAACGGCAAGGCGTTCGTGGACGTGCCCGCCGGCACCGAGGTCACCGTCACAGTAGACCACTCCGACTACGTGCGCAACCGACCGGTGACGGTCACCGCGAGCAGCGACCGCGACCTCTCCGTCCCCGTTCACCGGAAATCCTCGCTCTCCCTCACTATCGAGGGCGGTGAGCGCCCGGTCGCGGACGCCACCGTCACCGCGA
>CAZYYH010000455.1:0-1661 GCA_964651725.1 uncultured Halobacteriales archaeon
CACCGTCGTAACTGCTACCGAGGAGGACAGGCTAGCTGCTGCTGGCAAAACGAGGACCGCACCACGCCCTCCCCAGCCGACTCGGCGCTCGCGCGGATCGCGCCTTCGGGCGCTCCTCGCGCGCCGACATCCGCTAACCCGTCGAACCGGCTGATTCGAACTGCCCCGACCATCCACCCGAATCCGAAGTCCTTAAACGCGAACGACGAGAAGAATCGGTAACTCGCTGGCGGACGGGCGACCGGCGGGCACCCGTTACGACGGGACGGAATGTGGCTCCGGATGCGATTCAGGGGCTGAACCGCAAGCGCCCGTGGTGATAGACCATGGCACGGAGCTTCTACTCCCACATCAAGGACGCGTGGAAGAACCCGGACGACGGCAAGCTCGCCGAACTCCAGTGGCAGCGCAAGCAGCAGTGGCGCGACGAGGGCGCTATCGAGCGCGTCGACCGACCGACGCGGCTCGACAAGGCGCGCGAACTCGGCTACAAGGCGAAGCAGGGCGTCGTCGTCGCCCGCGTGTCGGTCCGGAAGGGCACGGCGCGCAAGTCGCGGTTCAAGGCCGGCCGCCGCACGAAGCGGCAGGGCGTGAACCGCATCGGGCGCTCGAAGAGCATCCAGCGCATCGCGGAGGAGCGCGCGTCGCGGAAGTACGTCAACCTCCGCGTCCTCAACTCCTACTGGGTGGGCGAGGACGGCTCGCAGAAGTGGTTCGAGATCATCCTCGTGGACCCCGAGCATCCCGCGATCCAGAACGACGACGACCTGAACTGGATCTGCGGTGACGCCCACGAGAACCGGGCGTTCCGCGGGCTCACGAGCGCGGGCAAGAGCGGCCGTGGTCTCGACAACCGGGGTAAGGGTAGCGAGCACAACCGCCCGAGCATCACCGGCGGCCGCAAGCGCGAGAAGCAGTAACCCGCAGTCGGTTTCTCGATTCGTTCTGCCACGGTAGCGACTGCTCCGTTCCCGAGTACCGGTCCGCGACGGGTGGAGTTAAGCCGTCAGCCTCCCAACCTCGGTCAATGCACGTCGAGGTGTTCGGGTTCGAGATGGGGATCGACGAGGGCTACGTCGACGCGCCGCCCGCCGAGATCGAGCGGCAGGTGTCGGAGTACGCGGCGGGCGACCGCCACGAGTTCGACCTCGGCGTACGCCTCCCCGAGGACTTCACGGGTCGGGTGATGGACGCGATGCTGTCGATCCCGTACGGCGAGATGCGAACGTACGGCGACCTCGCGGCCGACCTCGACACCGCGCCGGTGGCGGTCGGCGGGGCGTGCGGCCGGAACCCGGTCGGCATCGTCGTGCCCTGTCACCGCGTCGTGGGGTCCGACGGCGGTCTCCACGGGTTCTCCGCGGACGGCGGCGTGTCCTTCAAGCGGCGGCTGCTGGCGCACGAGGGCGCCGTCGAGCAGTAGTTCCCGAGGACAGTCCTTTACCACCGGCCCCCGTAGCGCCCGGCATGGCTCCGATCCGACGCGTCGTGCTCGACCTGCTGAAGCCACACGAACCCTCGTCGATGGTGTTCGCGGAGCGCGTCGCCGACTGCGACGGCGTCGCGGGCGTGAACGCGATGCTCGTGGAGAGCGACCGCGAGGTGGACACGCTCAAACTCACCATCGAGGGCGAGGCCGTCGACTTCGACGCCGTGACCGA
>CAZYYH010000456.1:0-1655 GCA_964651725.1 uncultured Halobacteriales archaeon
ACTGGATGGTGATGGCGGGCCAGGGCACCATCGGGCTGGAGGTCGTGGACGACCTGCCGGAGGTCGAGACGGTCGTCGTCCCCGTCGGCGGCGGCGGGCTCATCGCGGGCATCGCCACCGCGGTGACGGAGCGCAACCCGGACGCGCGGGTAATCGGCGTGCAGGCGGAGGGCGCGTCGAGCGCCGCGCAGTCGCTCCGGAAGGGCGAGGTCCACGAACTCGACGCCGTGGACACCATCGCGGACGGCATCGCCACGCGGAGCGTCGGCGAGAAAACGTTCCAGGTCATCGGCGAGCACGTGGACGAGGTCGTGACCGTCTCCGACTCCGACATCGCGGTCGCGCTCACCAAGCTCCTGGAGCGCGGCAAGACGCTCGTGGAGGGTGCGGGCGCGGTGCCGCTCGCCGCCGTCCTCGAAGGCCGGTTCGACTACGACGACGGCGAGGTGATCGTCCCCGTGCTCTCCGGCGGGAACATCGACATGAACCTCCTCACGACCGTCATCGTCCGCGGTCTCGTGGAGACCGGCCGGTACATCAAGATCCGGACGGTGCTGAAGGACCGGCCCGGCTCCCTGGAGGAACTCCTGGAGGTGATCGCCGACGCCCGTGCGAACATCTACGCCATCCAGCACGACCGCACCTCACGGGACATCGGGATGGCGGACACCGAGGTCGAACTCGACCTGGAGACCCGGGGCCCGGAGCACGTCGAGGACCTGCTCGCCGGCATCCGGGACGCCGGCTACGACGTGGAGATGCTGGTGTAGTACCGCCTTTTAAGTCCGGGGCGCGAGTGGAGAGACGTATGAAGCGCACCATCGAGACGCAGGACGCGCCGGCCGCGGTCGGCGCGTACAGTCAGGCGACGACCGACGGCTCCATCGTGTTCACCGCGGGCCAGATCCCGATGACGCCCGAGGGCGACCTGCTCGACGACGAGCCAATCGCCGTCCAGACCCGGCAGAGCCTGGAGAACGTCAAGGGTATCCTCGAAGCCGAGGGCCTGACGATGCAGGACGTGCTGAAGGTGACGGTGTTCCTGGACGACATCGGGAACTTCGAGGCGATGAACGAGGCGTACGCCGAGTACTTCCGGGACAACCCGCCCGCGCGGAGCGCGGTGGAGGTCGCCAACCTGCCGAAGGGCGTCGGCGTCGAGATCGAGGCCATCGCGGCGCAGCGGAGCTGAGGATGCGGCCGCGCGCCAAGTCCAGCGCGCTCTGGGGGCTGGTGGGCGCGCTCGCGTTCCTCGTGCTCGCGCAGGGCTACCGGCTCGTCACGGACCGGGGCGTCGCGTTCGCGGCGCTCGTCGGCGTCGCCCTCGCCGTCGCCGTCGCCGCCACCGCTGTCGCGTACGTCGCCGAGGGCCGGCTGGCGCGGAAAGAAAGGGTTTAAACGCCACACGGCGCTACGAACTCGTAGGCCGGGATGGCCGAATGGCAAAGCGCACGCCTGGAAAGCGTGTCCCCTTACGGGGTTCTGGGTTCAAATCCCAGTCCCGGCGTGATTCTACGCGAACCGCGATGCGGAGTCACGACTCCGCATCGCCGACGAAGGTCCGGAGGCGGTGACTTCGTGGCCGTCGCTCGGTCGGGGGCGAGAAAGAAGGTGACTACGAGCCTACGACCGGCGGACGGCGAGGAGCGCGGCCG
>CAZYYH010000457.1:0-1639 GCA_964651725.1 uncultured Halobacteriales archaeon
CGTCTCCGGCGAGGTGCGCGAGACGGCCACCGAGAACGGGTACATCTACCGACAGCTATGACGACGGCCGGGGAGTCAGCGTCGGCGACCGCCGAGCGGACGAGCGAGCGACGGCGCGGGATAGGGACCGCCGCCCCGGCCGCCGACGAGCACCTCGACATCGTACTCACCGTCCAGCACCCCGCCCACGTCCACTTCTTCAAGAACGCCTACCACGAACTCACGCGCCGCGGCCACGAGGTGCACGTGTTCCTCCGGGAGAAGTCGGTGGCGCGGGAACTGCTCGACACCTTCGACATCGACTACGAGGTGCTGGCGGGCCAGTCTGACGGCATCGCCTCGCTCGCCACCTCCCAACTCGGCTACGAGTGGCGACTCCTGCAGGCCGCCCGGCGCATCCAACCGGACGTGATGGCCGCCATCGGCGGGATGGCCGTCGCGCACGTGGCGTCGCTGGTGGGCGCACAGAGCGTGGTGTTCACCGACACCGAGCACGCCACGCTGTCGAACCGCCTCACGTTCCCGTTCGCGGACGTGGTGTGCACGCCGGAGTGCTTCCGCGACGACGTGGGCGAGAAACACCACGAGTACGCCGGCTACCACGAACTCGCCTACCTCCACCCCGACCGGTTCACCGCCGACGCGTCGGTGCTCGACGAGGTGGGTCTCTCCCGCGACGACGACTACGTCGTCCTCCGCCTCATCGCGTGGGGGGCGTCCCACGACGTGGGGCAGGGCGGGTTCGGCGACGTGACCGAGGTGGTCGAACGCCTCGAAGCGACGGGCCGGAAGGTGCTCATCACCGCGGAGGGCGACCTGCCCGACGAGGTGGCCGACCGGCAGGCCACCATCGACCCCCACCGCCTCCACGACCTGCTCTACTACGCCGACCTGTTCGTGGGCGAGGGCGCGACCACCGCCGTCGAGAGCGCGGTGCTCGGCACGCCCGCGGTGTACGTCAACACGCTCTCGATGGGCTACACCGACGAACTCGACGAGCGCTACGACCTGCTCTACGGCTTCCACGGCGAGGACCGCCACCGGCGGGCGCTCGACGCCGCGGTGGAGGTGCTGGAGGACGACGCCGACTGGGGGGAGCGGCGGATTAACCTCCTGACCGAGAAGCGCGACGTGACCAACGTCATCGTCTCGGAACTCCTCGCCGCGACGGACGACGGGTGAGCGGGATGGTGCGCGTCCTCCAACTCGCCACGTCGCCGCGCTCTTTCTTCGAACAGCAGGTGGAGACGCTGGAGGCGCAGGGCGTCGAGTGCACGACGCTGACGGTGCCCCGCGCCGCCGACGGGTCGCGCTCCCCGAAGGAGTACCTCCGGTACGAGGCGAGGGTGCTCGAAGCCGTGGCGACCGAGGAGTTCGACCTCGTGCACGCGAACTACGGCCTGACTGCGCCGTTCGCGTTCGCCCAACCGGTCCGGCCCGTGGTGCTCACCCTCTGGGGGTCGGACGTGATGGGCGAGGCGGGGTGGCTCAAGGCGATAAGCCGGGCGGCGGCGGCGCGGAGCGACGCCGTCATCGCGCCGTCCGAACCGGTCGCCCGCGGGGTCGACGTGCCGACGAACCGCGTCCCGTTCGGCGTCGACACCGACCGGTTCCGGCCCGTCGACCGTGACGCGGCCCG
>CAZYYH010000458.1:0-1638 GCA_964651725.1 uncultured Halobacteriales archaeon
CCGTTGCCGTCCACGCCGGCGATGCCGAACACCTCGCCCTCGCGGGCGGTGATGTCGACGCCGCTGACCTGCTCGACGCCGCGGTCGTCGGTCACGCGCAGCCCCGACACCGACAGCCCCACGTCGCCGGGGTCGGCCGGTTCCTTCTCCGTTTCGAGCAGTACCTCGCGGCCGACCATGAGTTCCGCGAGTTCCTCCTTGGAGGTGGCGTCGGCGTCGACGGAGCCGACGTTTCGACCGTCGCGCAGCACCGTGATCTCGTCGGCGGCCTGCATCGCCTCGCCGAGCTTGTGCGTGATGAAGACGATGGTCTTGCCCTGCGCGGTCAGTTCCTCTACCACGCCGAACAGCTCGTCGACCTCTTGCGGCGTGAGCACGGCGGTCGGCTCGTCGAGCACGAGCACGTCCGCGCCGCGGTAGAGTGCCTTGAGTATCTCGACGCGCTGCTGGACGCCGACGCCCACCTCCGCGATGGTGGCGTCCGGGTCCACGTCGAACCCGTACCGCTCGCTCAACTCGACCACCTCGCGGCGCGCGCGCTCGTGGTCGACCGCCAGCCCGCCCCACTTTCGGGGCTCGTTCCCGAGGACGACGTTCTCCGTGACCGTCATCGGGTCCACGAGCATGAAGTGCTGGTGGATCATGCCGATGCCGGCGTCGATGGCGTCGCGCGGCGAGTCGAACACGCGCGGCTCGCCGTCGACGTAGACGGTGCCCTCGTCGGCGTCGTAGAGCCCGTAGAGAACGTTCATCAGCGTCGTCTTCCCCGCACCGTTCTCGCCGAGGAGCGCGTGGACGCTTCCCGCCTCGACCGCGAGGTCCACGTCGTCGTTGGCGACGACGCCCGGGAACCGCTTCGTGATGCCGGTGAAGCGGACTGCGGTATTCATCGACTGACCTCCGGAGGCTCTCGCGGTCGCCCCCTGGCGCGGCGAGCGTGCATGAATCGGGTACCTACTCGGGCGACGTCGGCACGCTGATCTCGCCCGCGATGATCTGCTCCCGCGACTGCGAGACGGCGTCCTTGATCTCCTGGGGCACCTCGGAGCCGAGCTGCTGCCCCCAGACGGCGGCCACGCCGTCCTTCTCCAGGCCGAGCGTCTGGACGCTGCCGCCCTGGTACTCGCCGTTCACCTTGTTCTCGATGGACGTGTAGACGGCGGTGTCGACGCGCTTCACCATGCTCGCCACGATGACGTCCTGGTAGTCGGACTCGCTCTGTGACTGGTCGGCGTCGACGCCGATGGCGAACCCACCCTCCTGCTGGGCGGCCTGGAACACGCCGAGGCCGGACGCGCCTGCGGCGTGGTAGACGACGTCTGCGCCGTTCTGGTACATCGAGAGTGCGGCCTCCTTGCCGGCCGACGGGTCGCTGAACGAGCCGGTGTACGAGGCAGAGATCCCGACGTCGCCGTTAGCGTGCTTGACGCCCGCTTCGTACCCCGCCTGGAACTTCTTGATGAGTGGGACCTCGACGCCGCCGACGAACCCGACCGTGAGACCGTCGGAGGTCGTGGAGCCGCCGCCGGCGCTGAACTCGCGGCTCGTCAGCATCCCCGCGGCCTGGCCGACCAGGAACGACCCCTCGTGCTCCTTGAACACGTAGCTGGAGACGTTCTCCTCGTCGACGGTGCTGTC
>CAZYYH010000459.1:0-1630 GCA_964651725.1 uncultured Halobacteriales archaeon
CGTCCGCCTCCTTGATCACCTCGTCGAGGAAGTCGAAGATGCCGGTGGTGCGGTCCCGGTCGCCCGTCACCACGTCCTCGGCCGTCAACTGCTCGTCCACCTCCGCGAGCGCCTGGAGGTCGTTGACGGCGGAGCGGAGGTCGCCGGAGTTCTTGTCCGCGAGCGCGTCGAGCGCGGCGTCCGTGTACTCGATTCCCTCCTTCCGGCAGATGTCGCGGAGCACGGGGACGATGGAGCGCTTGCCCACGTCCCGGAACTCTATCTCCTCGCACGCGTTCCGGAGCGCGTTGCTCATCTCGTAGAAGTCGTTGGCGATGAGCACCACGGGCTGGCTCGCGTCCTTCGCCAGTCGGGTGATCGCCGCGGAGCCACCCCTGTCTGCGTTGCCGTGGAGGTTGTCCGCCTCGTCGAGGACGACGAGCTTCCGGCCCGCGCCGCCCGCGACGAGCGTCCCGGTCTTCGCCGCTTCGCCCGCGACGCGCTCCACTACGTCCTTCGTGCGGTGGTCGCTCGCGTTCAACTCGATGGTCGCCCACCCCATGTCGCTGGCGAGCGCGTGCGCCGCCGACGTCTTCCCGACGCCCGGGCTGCCGTGGAGGACGGCGGGCTTGCGGTGGTCGTTCCACGTTTCCGCCCACTCCCTGAGCGCGTCCCGGGCCTTGTCGTTGCCCCGGACCTCCTGGAGCGTGCTCGGGCGGTACTTCTCCGTCCAGTCAACCATTGGAAGGTGGTAGGCGCAGGCCGCGTTTAGTGGTTGCGGAGCGGGTCGGCCGAACCAGCTATAGTCCACGGCTACGCTTCTGAAAGCGTGCAGACCGTCACGACCGGCCGCCGGCTCGACGACGCGGGCAAGCCGATGCCTGGCACGGGGTTCACCGTCGATGCGGACGGCCCGGTCGCGGCGAAGCTCGCGGAGCGCGTCGGACCGCTGATCTCGCACCCCGGCGCGGGCGTGTGGAGCACGGCGCTCGTGGAGCCTGCGGACTCGGGCGGCGAGTACGAGCGCCGGCTGGTGGTGCTCGCGCCGTCGGCGACCGGCTCCGGCGAGCACGCCCACGCCGGGAGCGGGGAGGCATTCAGCGTCGTCGCCGGCGAGGTGACGGTCACGACCGACGGCACCGACCACGCGCTCGCCGCGGGGAGGGGAATCACCGTGCCCGCGGACGTGCCGCACTCGTTCCGCAATGACGGCGACGCGGTCGCGTCGTTCGTCGTGGACATCCGGCCCCCGAACGATACGAGGGCCGTCATCCGGACGGTGTTCGGCCGCGCGCACGACGACCCGGACGCCGGCCCGCCGGGGCTGCTGGGACGGCTGCTGCTCACCGCGGCGTTCGGCGGCGACACCGCGTTCACGCCGCCCCGACCATGGGTGCAGCGCGCGCTCGCGCCCGGGCTTCGGCCGGTCGCCCGCGCTCGCTACCGTGCGGACGTGGAGCGGTACGCGACGGACGCGTTCTGGGAGCGCACGGTCGAGCAGCCGGACCTGTAGCGTGCGACAGAGCCAAGGCCGCGGTCGGGCTACCCGGCCCATGGAGGTCGCACTGCTCACGGTCGGCGACGAACTCCTGGCGGGCGACACGGTGAACACGAACGCGGCGTGGCTCGCGTCGGAGATAGCGGCGCGCGG
>CAZYYH010000460.1:0-1626 GCA_964651725.1 uncultured Halobacteriales archaeon
AGGGCAACATGTTCGTCGCGGACGCCGGCCAGAACCTCTGGGAGGAGGCGAGCGTCGTGGAGGCGGGCGGCAACTACGGCTGGAACGTGAAGGAGGGCACGCACT
Organism: uncultured Halobacteriales archaeon; assembly: GCA_964651725.1. Taxonomy (GTDB): domain Archaea; phylum Halobacteriota; class Halobacteria; order Halobacteriales; family Halobacteriaceae; genus CAZYYH01. The sequence continues at coordinate 106 of CAZYYH010000460.1, forward strand.
GCTTCAGCACGGAGCGGCCGAGCGACCCGGAGGCGATCACGGACTGCCCGGAGCAGGAGCCGAGCGAGGGCCCCTACGACGGAAGCGAGCTGATCGACCCCATCGTGGAGTACCCGCACGTCTACCAGGGCGAGCAGGTCGGCATCGTCGTCGTCGGCGGCCACCGCTACGAGCAGTCCACCGTCTCCGGCCTCCAGGGCAAGTACGTGTTCGGCGACTGGTCGGCGGATCCCGCGCGCCAGGAGCCCGCGGGTCGCGTGTTCGCGGCGACGCCACCCGAGGACTTCGACGGCGGCGCGGCCGCGGGCAACGAGACGGCGGCGAACGCCACCGACGCCAACGCTACGGACGCGAACGCGACCGACGGGGGCACGAACGTCACCGCGGGGAACGAGACGGGCAACGAGACCGGGAACGTGTCCGCGGGCGACGAGAACGCGACCGCGGAGAAAGCCCCCGTGACGAACGAGACGAACGACACGGCAGCCAACGTCACCGGCGAGGACGTACCGCCGGAGGGACAGGAGGTCGTACCCCGCGACGAACTCTGGGAGATGGAGGAGCTGGTGTTCGCGGGGAGCGAGGACGGCCAGCTCGGCTGGTTCGTCCGGCAGTTCGGCCGGGACCAGGACGGCGAGGTCTACGTGCTGGCGAGCAGGCGTGGCGTGCCCGAGGGCGAGACCGGCGCGGTGCTGAAGCTGGTGCCGCCGGGTGAGGGCGGCGCGGCCGGCGTGGAGACGGCGGGCAACGAGACGAACGCGACGCAGGGTGGCGGCGAGCCGGGGAACGCGACCGCCGAGAACGGCACCGGCAACGCGACGAACGCCACGGGCGGCAACGAGACTGGCGGAAACGAGACGGGCAACGAGTCCGGGTAGCCGGCCCTTACCGGCTGCTCGCGCCCGACGCGGCGCGAGGTACGGCGACGTTACCCCAGTAAGGTGCGGATAGCTACCGGACCCTTACCAGTCCCCGACCCAAGCGAAGACGTTTTATTTCGGTAGCCCGTCTAAAGTAACAGATGCCCGACGCCGTCGACGAGGAGAAGCGCGCGACGCTCCGCCGATTCGCCGCGCTCGGAGCGGCGAGCCCGCTCGCGCGCTTCGCCGGCGACGCCGAAGCCGCCGACGACGACTCGATATCGCGCGACGCCATCCTCGGCTACCTCGCGGCGACGCCGGGCGCACACTTCTCGAAGCTCCGCGACGACCTCAAACTCGGCACCGGGGAGACCCAGTACCACCTCCGGCGGCTCTCGGAGTCGGACGCGGTGGAGAGCCACCGCGACGGCGACTACCGCCGGTTCTACCCCGCCGGCGAGTTCTCGTCGTTCGAGCAGGTGGCGCTCGGCTACCTCCGCCGCGACACCGCGCGCGGGATGGTGGCGGCGCTGCTCCGCGACCCCGAGGTGACGGCGAGCGACCTCGCCGACGACCTCGACGTGTCGCGCGCGACCGTCAGCAAGTACGCGGCGGAACTCGACTCCGCGGGCCTGCTCTCCCGCGACGGCGGCTACGCGGT
>CAZYYH010000461.1:0-1626 GCA_964651725.1 uncultured Halobacteriales archaeon
CTCGAACGCAACGCCCACCTGGAGAACGTGCCGGGGTTCCCGGCGGGCGTGAACGCGCGGCTGTTCCTCGACCTGTTGGAGTCGCAGGCGGGACGCGCCGGCGCACTGTTCGCGGAGGACCTGGTGACGGCGATCGAAGCCGACGGTGACGGCTTCCGCCTGACCGGCGAGGCCGGCGAGTACCGCGCGGAGCGCGTCGTCGCGGCGTCGTGGTCGGACTGCTCGTACCTCGACGGTCTCGACGTGACCGTCGAGCAGCGCGGCAGCAAGCGGTTCGTCGAGGTGGACGACGGCGGACGCACGGGCGTCGACGGCTGCTACGCCGCCGGCCGCATCGCCGGGACGCTCCACCAGACGGTCGTCGCCGCCGGCCACGGCGCGCAGGTCGCCATCGCGCTCCTCCACGACGCGAACGTTCCCTTCTACCACGACTGGGTCACCCCGGACGGCTACTTCACGGGCCGCGACCGCGACGTGCCGCCGGGCTGCGAGGAGATCGACGTCGAGGAGTTCCGGCGGCGCGAGCGCCGCGCCCGGAGAGTCATGGAGGACGCCTTCGAGGAGCCACATCCCGAGGAGCCGGTCCAGCATCCGAGCGTCCGCGAGGAGGAAGACGGCGAGTAGCCAGATAGCTCGGGCAGGGCCGGGCAGCCGACGGCGATAGCCGGCTGAATGACCGAAGCCCTGGTGGAATGAAAGGGCGAGTCCGGTCCGGGAAGGCGGCCGACGTAAGCACCGCAGGGCGCGAACGCAGTGAGCGCCCGAGGAGCGCAGCGAGGCCCCCGACCGGACCGGGCGAGGGCTTTCAGGCACTCGTTCCTCGGTTGTTTGATTGGGCAAGCAGACCGGTACGTTGACGGCTAAGGCTTCCTGCTAGCCTTGCAAAATGGTGAAGGGAACGGACGGGCCGTCGCGGCGAGGACCGGCCCCGATGCCCCTCACCGTCCGAATGCCGACACCATTTAACTACCCACACTCCAACTCTCGGGTAGATGCTCTCGGGAGTCAACGTCGCGCTGGGCGTGACGGGCAGCATAGCGGCGGTGAAGGTCGTGGAACTCGCCCACGAACTCCGCCGGCGCGGCGCGAGCGTGCGGGCCGTGATGTCCGGGAGTGCGCAGGGCATAGTTCATCCGTGGGCGGTGGAGTTCGCCACGGACGAGCCGGTCGTGACGGAGATCACGGGCGCGGTGGAGCACGTCGAACTCTGTGGGACGGACGGCTGGGCGGACGTGCTGCTGCTGGCTCCGGCGACGGCGAACACCGTCGGGAAGATGGCGGCGGCCATCGACGACACCCCCGTCACGACGTGCGCGACGACGGCGCTCGGCGCGGGCGTGCCGGTGGTGGTCGCGCCCGCGATGCACGAGCCGATGTACGACCATCCCGGCGTGCTCGACGCCATCGAGCGCGTGGAGTCCTGGGGCGTGACGTTCGTCGACCCCCGCGTCGAGGAGGGCAAGGCGAAGATAGCGACGGAGGACGCCATCGCGCTCGACGTGGCGCGCGCGGTCGGCGACCGGCCGCTCGCGGGGACGCGCGTCGTCGTCACCTCGGGCGCGACGAGCGAGCCCATCGACCCGGTGCGCGTGCTGACGAACCGGGCGTCCGGCCGGACGGGCCGCG
>CAZYYH010000462.1:0-1625 GCA_964651725.1 uncultured Halobacteriales archaeon
TCGCGGACGTGCCCGCCGCCCTCCGCGCGGGCGACGTGGACCTCCTCGTCTCCGAGGACCCCGACGCGCTCCGCGTCGCCGTCGAGGAGGACGTTCCCTACGTCTCGACGGTCGCCAGCGCCGAGGCGACGCTGGAGGCGCTCGCCGCCCGCGACGACCCGCTCGACGTCGCGCCCGTGGACGAGCGGCCGAAGCGCGCGGAGCGGTGGGGCGGCGAGTAGGCGCGCGGGACGTCCCTCCGAGGAGACGAGTTACGCCGCGAGCGCCACCGCACTCCCTGTAGCGAACGCGGCGAGTGCATACCACGGCTCGCGGCGGACGGTGCGCTGGGCGACGGGAAGCCGGTCGCGGATGGCGACGCCGAACGCCAGCGCGACGAACGCGACGGCGAGCGCGACCGCGACCGGCGTGTAGCCGACGTCGCGGAGGTAGCCGGCGAGCAGGCCGACGGCGGCCCCGAGGACCGCCGCGTGGACCTCCGCGTACGTCAGCGAGTTCGAGGAGCCGACGGGGGAACTCATCGCGTTACTTTTCCACACGTCGGCACCGTAAACATTCTGGCCCGTGCGACGCTCCGAGTCGCGCCCGTCCCGGCCGGGAGCGCCGCGACGACCAGAGTAATCCCGGTGGCGCGCGTACCTCCGACCGTGACCGACGATTCGACGGAGGACTGGCGAGCCGACCTCGAACGCCACCGCGAGGAGAAGGATCACTTTCTGGGGGAGCACCCGCAGTCGCCGCTGCCGCCGGACGCCCGCGAGCGGTTCGACGGCCTCGACTACTTCCCGCCCGCCCCCGAGTTGCGCTTCGAAGTCCCGCTGCACGAGCACGACGAGGCGGAGCAGATCACGGTCGAGACGACGACCGAGGGCGAGCAGACGTATCTGCGGTGGGGCGAGTTCCGCGTCGAGATCGAGGACGAGGAGGTCACGCTCCAGGCGTACCGCGCCGACCCGGACGAGGACCGGTTCTGGGTGCCGTTCCGCGACGAGACGAGCGGCGAGGAGACGTACGGCGCGGGTCGCTACCTCGACCTCGAACCCGGGAACCGGACCGGGGACGGGAACTGGATTCTCGACTTCAACCGCGCGTACAGCCCGTTCTGCGCGTACTCCGCGACGTACGAGTGCCCGCTCGTCCCGATGGAGAACTGGCTGGACGTGCCGGTCGAGGCGGGCGAGAAGACCTACGAGGGGCCGACCGGCGAGGCCGGACACCACCATCACTGAGTCGTCTGGACGGGTCGCCGCCCGGAAACTGCTGACCCACCAACCGGCGGGGCGGGACTGAAAGGAGCCGGGCGCTCCGGAAAGCCGGACGACGTAAGCACCACAGCGGAGCCGAACGAAGTGAGGCGGAGCGAGGAGCGCAACGAGTCCCGCAACCGGAGCGCCCGGGGGCTTTCGACGTAGTGGCAGCGGCTACGGATTCAGCGTCGAAATCACGGTTAGAACAGCGTCCAACGTCTCCTAGGAGAAGTCCCGCCGCATCGCGATCTCGAACCAGGGGCAGAATCGAAGCTGGCGGTAGTAGCGAGGGTTCTCGTGGAGGTCGCGGTAGTCCGCCCAGAGCAGCCCCCCCACTTCGTCGGGGTCGGGGTCGATGGTCGTGTCGGTCAGCGTCGC
>CAZYYH010000463.1:0-1616 GCA_964651725.1 uncultured Halobacteriales archaeon
TCGCGGCGATGCCGTCGAGTGGCACCTCCAGGTTGCGGTGGATGTCGTTGGCGAGTGACTTCAGCGGCGAGACGTAGAGACAGTAGATGGAGTTGTCCAGACCCTCGGTGCGGTCCCGGGCGAACAGTTCGTTGAGGATGGCGGTGAAGGAGGCGAGGGTCTTGCCCGACCCGGTCGGGGCCGCGATGAGTGCGTTCGTGCGCTCGTGGATGAGGGGGATGGCCTCGCGCTGGGGCGGCGTGAACAGTCCGCCGTTCTCCGGGACGTACTCGCCGAACTCGTCGACCCACCACTCGCGCACCGAGGGCTCCAGCAGGTCGAGCACGTCGCGGTCGGGCACCTCGCCGAGACCGCCTGCCGCCAGGCCCACCCCGTCGTCGTCCGTCGGCGGCGACCCCGACGCCCCCGGCGCGTTCCCGGTCATCGTGCGGACGCATTGGGCGCGAGCACGGAAGAACCCCCGGATAGCGGGGTGAAAGTGAAATGTCTCCGGCTGGCGGCTCGGGTCCGGAGTGGCCCCACGTCCGGTGGCGCTGGCCGGCCGGTCATCTGACATCGAACCACCGGTCCGAGAGGTCCGTCTCGCTCCGCTCGACAACCGGCGCGGGTGGGACTCCGGAAGGGGCCGGCCGGTGCGGGAAGCACGGCGACGTGAGGACCGCAACCGAGCGACCAAACGGAGTGAGGGAGCAAGGTGAGGACCGCAGCGAGTCGCGCGACCGCAGCGGCCGGGGGCTTCCGGCCACTACTGCCCCGTCCCAGCCGAATCACTTTCCTCATCTCTGCGAACCGCGACCGACACCCACAAGAGTCCGGCACCCGACTCTCCGACGAATGACGGATGCGAACCAGCGGGCGGGCGGCGGTGCCGGCGAGACGAAGACGGGAACCACCGTCGTCGGCATCACGACCGCGGAGGGCGTGGTGGCGGCGGCGGACCGACGCGCGAGCATCGGCAACGTCGTCGCGCACAAGGACGTCCAGAAGATCGAGCAGGTGCATCCGCGCGCGGTGCTCACGCTCGCCGGGTCGGTGAGCGGCGCGCAGGCGCTCGTCCAGAACATCCAGGCGGAGGTGCGCCTCCACGAGGCCCGACGCGGCGAGCCGCCGTCGATCCCCGCGCTCGCCACCCTGGCGAGCAACATGATGCAGGGCGGCCGGTTCTCCATCATCACGCCCATCCTCGCGGGCGTCGACGGCGACGGCAACCACCTCTACACGCTCGACCCGATGGGGAGCGCGCTGCCCGACGAGTACACCGCGACCGGGAGCGGCATGCAGTACGCGTTCGGCGTGATGGAGGACGGCTACCGCGACGACCTCTCGAACGACGAGGCGATGGATCTCGCGGTGCGCGCCGTCCGGAGCGCCGTGGAGCGCGACACGAGTTCCGGCAACGGCGTCTCCGTCGCGGTCGTCACGGACGACGGCGTCGACATCCGGACGTACGACTCCTTCGACGAGGCGCCGTCGGCGTGACGCGAGCGCCGAAAACGAGAGGATAGCGACGAGGCGGCGTTACCGGTTCCCCATCATCTGCTCGACGGCCTGGCGGAGCGGGCTGCCGCTGCCGAGCGCGCGCTCGACGCGCCGGCCCATCCGCGTCTGCTTGAAGT
>CAZYYH010000464.1:0-1615 GCA_964651725.1 uncultured Halobacteriales archaeon
GTCGCGTCCACGGCGTCCACGTCGAACCCGGCGTGGCTGACGGTGCGCTCGCCCCACCACGAGTCGGCGGCTGCGGCCGCGAGCGCGCCCGCATCGCCGCGCGTGAGCACCGCGAGGTCCGGCCCCGAATCGAGCACTCGTTGCGCCGCCCGCTCCGGCCGGTCGGCGTCGAACCGCGTTCCCGAGAGGTCGTCGGGCGACGCACAGACCACGTCCGCGACCGACGCCAGATCTGCGACGACGGAGTCGTACGTCTCGTCGTCCGGCCAGCACTCCGGCCGGCGGTTCGGGTCGAAGCAGACGCGGCAGCCGCGGTCGCGCGCCCGACCGACGAGGTTCCGGACCGCCGCGCGCCCGCGCGTCTCCGATAGCAGGATTCCGCCGACGACCAGCCACGACGCGGCGTCCAGGGCGTCACCCGGGACGAGCGTCGTGTCGACGTGTTCGTCTGCGCCCCGGTGGAACGCGAACCCGTCGCCGCCGGCGAACGCCAGTCCCGTCGCGTGCTCGGCGTCGCGTTGCACGAACCGGTCGGGAACGCCGCGCGCGTCGAGTTCGCGCGCCAGGTAGTCGCCGAACGCGTCCTCGCCGACGCACGTGCAGAGCCACGCCGGCTCGTCCAGCACGGCGAGTGCGGCGGCGACGTTCGCGGGCGCACCCCCGGCGCGACGGGAGAAGGAGTCCGCGTCCGCGAGCGCCGCGTCATCCGCCGCGATGAAGTCCACGAGCGTCTCCCCGACCACCAGCGCGTCCGTCTCCGCGTCCGCGTCCATGCCGGGCGTTGAACCCCCGTGATAAAAACTGCCGGGTCACGCGACGTTCCGCTCCTCGCGGAGGTCGCCGCCGTCGAACCGGTCGTTGCGGAGAGGGCCGATATCGACGAGCGACGCCTCGCCGTCGAGCGCGAGTTCGGCGACGAGCCGGCCGGTCGCCGGCGCGTGCTGGAAGCCGTGGCCGGAGAAGCCGACGGCCTGGACGAACCCCGGCGCGCTCTCCTCGACGACGGGGTGGTGGTCGGGCGTGACGGCGTAGAGGCCGGTCCACCCCCGGCGGACGCGGGAGTGCTCGCCGAAGTAGGTGGCGGCGGCGGCGGCGCGCTCCAGCGCGGTCGCCGCCCAGTCGAGGTCGATGGTGCGGTCGAAGCCGTCGGGGTCGGCGTCGGGGTCGGGGCCGCCGAACTCGCCGCCGACCAGCGCCGCGCCCTCGCGCTCCGGCCGGAAGTACGCGCCCGTGTCGAGGTCGATGGTGAGCGGCACGTCCTCGGGCACCGGGTCCTCGGGGTCCACGACGAGCACCTGCCGGCGCTTCGGCGCGACGGGTATCTCGACGCCCGCCATCGCCGCGACCTTCCGCGCCCACGGGCCGGCGGCGTTCACGACCACGTCCGCGTCGAACCGGTCGCCGTCCGCGGTGACGCCGGTGACGCGGCCGTCGCCGGCCGAGCCGTCCCCGCCGCCCTCGCGGTGGACGGCGGTGACGGGCGCGTTCGTGCGCACGTCCACGTCCAGCTCCGCGAGCGCGCCGCCGTACCCCTGGAGCGCGAGGTGCGGGTCCGCGAACCCGTCCGTCGGCGAGTACGTCGCCGCGACGAACTCCTCGCTCCGGAGGCCCGGGC
>CAZYYH010000465.1:0-1610 GCA_964651725.1 uncultured Halobacteriales archaeon
ACGAGCGCCGGGCCGTCCCACGGCTCCACGAGCGACGCGTGGAAGTCGTAGAACGCGCGGCGGTCGTCGGGCATCGCGTCGTTCGCGCGCCACGCCTCCGGCACCAGCATCCGGAGCGCGTGCGGCAGGTCGCGGCCCGACTGGAGCAGGAGTTCGACCGCGTTATCGACCGCCGCAGTGTCGCTGCCCTCGGGGTCGGCGACGACCGGCGTCACCGCGTCCACGTCGAACCGGTCGGAGTCGAGGTCGGACTCCCGCGCCCGCATCCAGTTCACGTTCCCGCGGATGGTGTTGAACTCGCCGTTGTGCGCGATGCGCCGGTACGGGTGGGCGAGATGCCACGCGCCGAGCGTGTTCGTGGAGAAGCGCGCGTGGACGGTAGCGAACGTCGTCCGCACGCGCTCGTCGCGGAGGTCGGGGTAGTAGCCGGCGAGCTGGCTCCCCTTCAGCAGACCCTTGTAGACGAGCGTCCGCCGGTCGAGCGAGCAGACGTAGAACCGGTCGGCGCCGGGCGCGTCGGACCCGGCGACCGTTCGCTCGGCCGCGCGCCGGCCGACGTAGAGCGCGCGGTCGAAGGTCTCGGCGTCCATCCCCTCGGCGGGCGCGACGACGGGCTGGACGACCGCCGGCTCCGAGTCGAGCGCCGTCTCCCCGAGGTCCGAGCTGTCGGTCGGCACGTCGCGCCAGTGGAGTATCGAGAGCCCGTACTCTGCGAGCGCGTCCGCGACGACCGCCTGGAGGTCGGCGCGCGCGTCGGGGTCCGTCGGGAGGAACGCCGACCCGACCGCGTACAGGTCGGGGAGGTCGACCGGCAGTTCCTCCTCGACGAACGCCCGCGGCGTCTGCACGACGACGCCCGCGCCGTCGCCCGTGTTCTCCTCCGCGCCCGTCGTTCCGCGGTGTTCGAGGTTGGCGAGCAGGTCGAGCGCGTCGGCGAGCACGCGGTGCTCCGGCCCGCCGTCGAGGTTCATCACGACCCCGACCCCGCAGTTCGAGCGATGCCACGAGCGATCCCCGAGTCCCTGGTCCGACTCGGCCCGGTCGCTCCCCGGCGACGTTCCGTTCATGCTCGGAGGAGGGGCGAGCCAGCATTTAATGCTGACCCTGAAACTATTATTGGGCCTAAGTACCATATAAGGTGTTATTAGGTCAGATGGTCGTTACAGTCGCGTGACCGAAGGGGCGGCTGGAAGCCGACGGAGGCCAGCGGAGGTCGGCTGAGGCCGGCGGAACTGGGCGGGCGTTTCAGGCGCGTTCGCACCGCCTGGGCCTATAAACCACTTGAAGATTACAAATAGACACGAGTCCTTACAAATTATTACAATATATTACATATATAAGGGCGGTCCACCGACTGGACCAACGGCCGCCGAAACGACTGCCGCCGGACCAACTGCCACTGGAGCCTCGCCGTCCGCGTCAGTACGTCCTGGCGAAGTACGCCGTCGTCCCCGCGTCGTCGCCGCAGACGCCGCACGTCTCGTGGACCGGCTCCGCGTCCGCCTCGAACGGCACCATCACGATCTCCGCCGCGATCTGCTCCTTGATCTCCGCCTCGCAGTCCTCGTCGCCGCACCAGCCCGTCTTCACGTAGCCGCCGTGCCGGCCGA
>CAZYYH010000466.1:0-1606 GCA_964651725.1 uncultured Halobacteriales archaeon
CTGCTCCTGTTCGGCCGCGTAGTTGCCGCCGAGGTCGACGATGACCTCGTCGATGTCCTGCACTTCCGCGCGGAGGTAGGCGCCGCCGCCGAGGGGCACCTGCACCGTCGACCCCGACTCCAGCGTCTCGATGGCCTCGACGGCCTCGTCTATCTCCTGCTTCTCGGTTTCGAGGTCCTCGACGTCGGTTTCGAGTTCCTCGATCTCCTCGTCGATGGCCTGAAGCTCCTGCGAGAGCTGCTGGAGCTGCTGTTGCCCGCCGCCCATCATTGTTCGGACACCTCCGAAATCTCGATCTGGGTGCGCTTGAGACCGTGCTGGCTCCCGATGTTCGAGAAGACGTGGTCGCGGGCGACGTTCTCGTTCGGCGCGTCGACGACTGTCTCGAACTTGTTGTGGCCGTCCCGGCTCTGGAACTGGCCGCTCACCGTAAATTGGCTCATACCCGCATCCTCGGCCCGCGACCGGGAAGTATCTTCCTACTCGGAGGGAGCGCCGCGGCGGAGCGGGTCGCCGAATCGAGCGGCGACGCTGCGGGAGCGACGAGACGAACGGAGAGGAGAGGGAAGAAGAACGGCCGAACGGCGGTCGGAGTCAGTCGAGGTAACCGAGCGTCTCCTCGATGCGGCCGAGTTCGGGTCCGGTCGTCTCCTCGCCGACGACGTACCCGGTTTCGGCGGCGATCAGTCCGGACCCGACGAGCGGCGCGCCGTAGTTGACGGTGCCGATGTCGGCGCGCACGTCGAGGAGTTCCTCGAGCGCCTCCAACTCGGGTTCGCGGGACTTGGGGTGGCAGAGCACCCCCTCGTTCGTCGCCACGGCGGCGGTGCCGACCGTTCGCACGTCCGCGAGGTCGCTGCGTTCGACCGGCACGTCGAGGGCGTCCTCAACGGCGGCCACCGCCTCGTCGGAGAACTCCGGGTGGACGCAGGCGCCCGCGTCGTTCGCGAGGACCACGTTCCCGGCGGCGTTGATGCGACCGGGGAGTTCCGAGACGGGGACGCCCGCGGCGTCCTCGATGGTCTCCTTCTCTCGCTCGGTCGCGCGCGCGGAGACGAGGACGCCGTTGGCGTTGCCCGTCGCGAGGGCGCCGACGGTGCCCGACCCGCCGACGGTGGTCTTCACCGCTGGCACGCCGAGTTCGTCGGCTATCGCGTCGGCGACGTCGTCCTCGGCGTCGGGGCGGACCAACAGCACGTCGTCGGTCGCGCAGGCGAAGACGCCGACGTACGCCGAGCCAGCGAAGGAGGTGCGGAGCACGTTATTCGGCCGGCTCGGCTTCGACGACTCGCTCGCCGTCCTCGTCGAACCGAGCGGCGCGGACGCGCAGTTTGCTCGGGGGCTGCTGTCGGCCCGTCGCCCACACCGTCTCGTTGACGGCGGGGTCGAGGCGGACCTCCTCGGTATCGACCGAGAAGTGCTTCGCGAGGTGCTCGCGGATGATCTTCATCGCGCGGCCCGCGCGTTCGTGCGCGGGGACGGCTTTCACGTCTCGGAGCGGGACCGTGATGACGCGCTCCTCGAAGTCGCTTGCGCTCATGGCTTACTCGTCCGTGTCGCTCCGCCGCCAGTTGCGGCGCTTGGGGTTTCGCGTGACTTCCATGTC
>CAZYYH010000467.1:0-1601 GCA_964651725.1 uncultured Halobacteriales archaeon
CCGTCCTCCAGCCCGAGCGCCTGGATGCCGTCCACGGTCACGTCGAAGCCCGCCATCTCGCGTATCTCGCCGGCGAGGTGGGAGACGAACACGGCGGACGCGTCCGTTTCGTGGAGCGATTCGAGGATGCCGGCGATGATCTTCGCGCTCGCACCCGGCTCCGTGATGGATTCGAGTTCGTCCACGAGAACGAGCCGGGGGGTGTCGCCGCGAGCGACGCCCGCGAAGTCGCGGAGCGTCGCTTCGAACGCGCCGGCGTCGAGCGTGCCCTGGGACTTCGCGTAGTAGTGGAGTTCCTCGATCTCGGGGACGCGAGCGCGCTCGGCGGGCACCGGCATCCCCATGTGTGCGAGCACGCCGATCTCGGCGACGAGGTCGAGCGTCGAGGTCTTGCCGCCGGAGTTGACGCCGGAGAGGAGCGCGACGCCGTCGACGGCGTAATCGACCGGCTCCACATCCGCAAACGACACGTCGAGGAGTGGCGACCGGCCGCCCGCGATCTCGAACCCCTGTCCCTCGCGCTCGGGCATCGTACAGTCGAAGTCGCGTGCGAACCGTGCGATGGCGAGTTCGACGTCGCGTTCGAGGGCCGCCGCCACGAGTTCCTCGGCGTCCTCGCGCAGGTCCGCGAGGTCGTCGGCGAGGTCGCGCTTGCGGCGCGCGGCCCGACGGTCGCGGGCGGCGGCAAGGTCGTCGCGGAGCCGCGCGACGGCGTCGTCGTCCGCCTCGACGGGGTACGTCGGCTCGTCGCCGAACGCGCGGCGTGCGACCTCGGCCTCGCCGGACTGGAGCCGGAGCGCGTCCACGAGGTGGTCGCGGGCGGCGGCGACGGCGTCGGCGTACTCGTCGGCGAGTTCGCGGTCGAGCAGCGAGTCGACGCCCGCGCCCTGCTCGACGAGCGACAGGAGGTCCGCGCCCTCGATGGTGACGTCGCGCTCGCGGATGGCGTCCTTGAGCCGGTCGTTCGCCACCGACGCCGCGGTGGCGACGGCGGCGTCGAGGTCGGAGACGGCGGCTTCGAGCCGGTCGAGTTCGTCGTCGCCCGCGACGCGCCCGTCGTCGGTGAGGTCGTCGAGTGCGTCCTCCAGCGCGTCGAGGTCGAGCGGCGCGTCCATGTCCGCCTTCCGGTGGACGGCCGCGGCCGCGAGCAGGCCGTCGCGGTTCGCCGCGAAGAACGCGAGCGTGCGCTCCGGCACGACTGCCTCCGGGTCGTCGAGCGCGCTCGGCTCGACGCGCACGTCGCCGTCCACGTCCACGCCCGCGAACTCCTCGTCGAGCGCGACGACGGTCGAGTAGCCCCGGGCGAGTTCCGCGAGCCCCCTGGCGTCCTCGACGACCTCGACGCTGATCTCGGGGAGCGCGTCCCGCGCCTCGGCGTAGCGCTCGGCGTCGGCCGTCGCCACGCACCGGTCGCGGACGCGCACGTCCCGCGGCTCCGCGAGCGGCTCGACGCCCGCCAGAGCGGCCGCGACCTCGGGGTCGGCCTCGTGCTCCATCGCCCGCGCGGCGAACGCCCGGGCCTCCTCGACGCGCGACGCCACGCCGCTCGGGTAGAACGTCTCCAGGCGCTTCGCGGCGTAGTCGGTGACGGCGCGCTCCTG
>CAZYYH010000468.1:0-1595 GCA_964651725.1 uncultured Halobacteriales archaeon
ACTCGCATGGCAGCGATCTTCTTCGACGTGGACGGCACGCTCGTCCGGTTCGACCGGCCGTACGGGGAGATCCTTCGCGACGCCGCCGCGGCGTGTGACGTGTCGCCGACCGACGACGTGCTCGAAGCCTACGACGAGGCGTTCTTCGGCGCGTTCTCCGCGTTCGCCGACGACCCCTACCGGACGGGCGCGACGGCGGCGATCGAGGCTGCGGACGCGGACGCCGACCCCAGGGAGTTCGCTGACGCGGTCGTCGAGACCGAGTTCGAGGCCACCGTCGCCGCGCCGGGCGCGCACGCCCTGCTCGACCGGCTCGCCGACCGCCACCGGCTCGGCGTGCTCTCGAACGGCGTCCCCGACGTGCAGCTCGGCAAGCTCGAACGTCACGACCTCCGCGAGCAGTTCGAGGCCGAGGTGGTGTCGTACGACGTAGGCGCACACAAGCCGGATGCCGCGTTGTTCGACGCGGCTCGTGGCGCGCTGGACGCCGACGAGTACGTGTACGTCGCCGACGACGCCGAAGACGATCTCGTGCCGGCGCGCGACGCCGGGTTCCTCTGCGTGCACGTCGGCGCCGACGCACCCGAGCAGATCGCCGTCCGCGACTTCGACGCGCTGGCGGACGCGGGGCGGCTGTTCGGCGGGTGATGGCGTGGCGGCCCACTGGTCCGACCGGTTCTTTTATCCAGCCCCGGGAGCAACGCCAGGGAGATGAACGCACTCCACGCCCGGTATCCGTTCCTCGGGAGCGCCCGCGAGGCGGTCCAGGAGGCGGGCGTGGACCTCGCCGACCTCGTCGCCCGCGACGACCTGGTGGTGGAGCGCGCGGCCGAGCGCGTCCGGCTCGCGGTCGAGGAGACGACGGTCGGCGAGCCGCACCGCGACGACCGCGTGGAACTCCTCTCGTACCCGGTCGCGCGCGTGCTCGTGTCGCTCGTGGACGAGCACGTGCTCACGCGGCGGTACGCCCACGCGGAGGCCGGCACCGCCTACGAGCGCTTCACCGCGGAGTTCGCGGACGACACGGAGCTGCGGAGCGTCGAGCGCGAGCGCCTCGGCCTCCGCCGGCTCGCCGCGGAGTTCGACCTCGCGGACCACGTCCACCCCGAGGGCGACTGGGAGGCCGCCACCGAGTTCCTCGTGGACGCGCCCACCTACCTCCTCCTCTCGTCGGGCATCCGCGGCGACGACTGGCGGCTCGTCAACCGCCGGCTCGACGACGGCCGCGTGCCGGTCTCCCGCGACGAACTCTACCGCCTGTGCCAGCAGGCCGTGACGGAGCGCGTCGAGGACGGCCTGCCGCTCAGCGTCCCGGACGCCATCGCCGACCCGCTGGCGGACCGCGTCGAGGCGCTCCGCGAGACGCTCGCCGAACTCGACCTGACCCGCGACATCGACACCGTCGTCCCCGAACTGTTCCCGCCGTGCATGAAGTATCTCCTCGACCAGATACAGAAGGGCGAGCACCTCGAACACCACTCGCGGTTCGCCATCACCGCCTTCCTCACCACCATCGGCCTCTCGACGGACGAGATCATCGACATCTACCGGGTGAACCCGGGGTTCGGCGAGGAGATGACGCGCTACCAGACCGA
>CAZYYH010000469.1:0-1591 GCA_964651725.1 uncultured Halobacteriales archaeon
CTCGCACTCGTACCAGGTCACGCCGTCGCGCTCGGTCTCCACGACCATGGTACTCAATGGCACGCACGGGGCATAGTCCTTGCCCCGTGCGCCGTTCGCGTCGATCCGATCACCGTCGTCCCCGCCCGGGACCACGATTAAGGTCGCCGCCCACGTCGTATCGTACGTGGTTCGGTCGGGGTGGGTGGTGGCAGTGCTCGTGCTGGCCGTGGCGACGAGCGTCGCGGCCGCGACCGTCGGGCCGGCCGCCGTCCTGGGGGACGGCGACGAGACGACCGCGCCGCTCGGCGTGAACGAGACGCGAGTGTTCGAGCGCGTCGAGCGCCTGACCGGCGAGGACGGCGCGAAGCCGCGAGTCGTCGTCGACCACGCGAACGACCTCCACGCCGCGGACACCTCGTTCGACCCGCTGTTCGCGGCGTTCGCGGACGGGGACCGTACCCGCGTCCGCCGCGTCGCCGCGCACACAGACGGGGAGCGGGTGCGGCTGGTCATCACGGACGCCGCGACGCCCGCTGACGTCGAGGGGGCGCTCGCCCACGAGTACGCGCACGTCCTCCAGCCCGCCGGCCTCACCGACCGCCTCGACGTTCGCGTCGGGGAGTACGTCGGGACGACCGATGGCACGCTCGCCACGTACGGCGTCGTTGAGGGCGCGGCAGTTTACGTCGAGTCGCGGTACGTCGAGCGCTACCTGCCGGGCGTCGAACCGCCCGCCGCCGAACTCCTCGCGGCGTGGCCCGGTTGGCCGGCCACGAACCGGCTGCTCTGGGGGCCGTACGTGTTCGGCGCGCGCCACGTCGCCGAACGCGTCCCGTCACCGGCGAACCTCTCGACCGTCTACCGCGACCCGCCGCACACGACCGAGCAGCTGCTCCACGGACTCGACCCCGCCGACGAGCCGCGACGACCGCTCTCGGTCGAGGCCGAGGCCGCCGGCTCGCCGTGGTCGGCCGTGAACCGCGACGCGAAGGGCGAACTCTACCTCCGGGTGGTGCTCGGCACCGGCCTCCCGCCGGAGCGCGCGGCGGCCGCGGCAGCCGGCTGGGGCGCGGACCACGCGCTCACGTTCCGCGCCGCCGGCCGCTCCGGCCGGGCGTGGGTCGTGCGGTTCGACGACGCCGAGAACGCCTCGGCGTTCGCCGACGCGGTGCCCGACGTGCTCGCCGACGCGCGCCGTTCGAACGACGCGGCGTACCGCGCGGTCCGGGTCGCGCCCGAGACCGTCGCGCTGCTCGTCGGCGACTCCGAGTTCGTCGCCGAGAGCGAGGTGGCCGGCGGGAACGAGACCGTCATCGTCACGCCGCCGGCGGAGCCGACCCGCGCCAGACACGTCCGGGACGGCTCGGCCTACAGCCAGGGTGCGGGATGGAGGTCGCCGAGCGTCGCCGCCGCGTAGTGTGGCTCCGGGTCGGGGTCGGACTCTCCGGCCGGCACCCACACCGACCGACAGCCCGCGGCGTGCGCGCCCCCGACGTCCGCCCGCAGCGAGTTCCCGACGTACACCGCGCCCGCCGCGTCGGCGTCGAGGGCGTCGAGCGCGTGGTGGAACGGCTCGGGGTCGGGCTTCGCCGCGGTGTCGTGGCCCGCG
>CAZYYH010000470.1:0-1574 GCA_964651725.1 uncultured Halobacteriales archaeon
AGGGCTGGCGTCGCCGCATCGGCAACCTCGGCCCGTGGAACCCGAGCCGGGTGCGGTCGACGGTGCCCCAGCAGGGCCAGACCGGCTACCACCAGCGCACCGAGTTGAACAAGCGCCTCGTGTCGGTCGGCGACGGCGACGACGTGAACAAGGACGGCGGCCTCGTCAACTACGGCGAGGTGAACGGTCCGTACGCCCTCGTGAAGGGCTCGCTCCCCGGCCCGAAGAAGCGCCTGGTGCGCTTCCGGCCGGCGGTACAGCCGGGCGAATCGCCGCGCCTCGACCCCGAGGTGCGCCACGTGAGCACGGCATCCGACCAGGGATAACACATGAAAGCAACAGTACACGATCTGGACGGCGGCTCGGCCGACGAGATCGATCTGCCGGCGACGTTCGAGACGGACTACCGGCCGGATCTCGTGAAGCGGGCCGTGCTCGCCGCCCAGGCCAACCGGAAGCAGGACCACGGTGCCGACGACTACGCGGGCATGCGGACGTCCGGCGAGTCCTTCGGGAGCGGACGGGGCATGGCCCACGTGCCCCGCTCGGAGGGGCAGGGCGTGCGCGTCCCGCAGACCGTCGGCGGTCGGCGGGCGCATCCGCCGAAGGAGGAGAAGGACCGCACGCTGTCCGTGAACGACAAGGAGCGCAAGCAGGCGGTGCGGAGCGCGGTCGCGGCGACCGCGGACGCCGACCTGGTGCGCGAGCGCGGCCACCGCTTCGACGACGACGTCGACCTGCCGCTGGTCGTCTCCGACGAGTTCGAGGACCTCGTGAAGACGCAGGAGGTCGTCGAGGTGCTGGAGACGCTCGGCGTGCACGCCGACGTGGAGCGCGCGGACGACAACCGGACGGTGCGCGCCGGCCGCGGGAAGACCCGTGGTCGGAAGTACCGCGAGCCGTCGTCGATCCTGTTCGTCACGTCCTCGGAGGCCGGCCCGTCGAAGGCGGCCCGCAATCTCGCGGGCGTCGACGTGGCGACCGCCGCGAACGTGAACGCGGAGGATCTCGCGCCGGGCACACAGGCCGGCCGCCTCACCGTCTGGACCGAGAGCGCGATCGAGGAGGTGAGCGACCGATGACGGACGTGATCGACTACCCGCTCGTCACCGAGAAGGCGATGGACCAGATGGACTTCGACAACAAGCTCCAGTTCGTCGTACACGTCGACGCCACGAAGATCGATGTCCGCGAGGAGGTCGAATCGACGTACGACGTGACCGTGGAGAAGGTGAACACGCAGGTGACGATGGACGGCACGAAGAAGGCCATCGTCTCGCTGTCCGACGAGGACGACGCACAGGACGTCGCCTCCCGAATCGGGGTGTTCTGAGAATGGGACGACGAATCCAGGGACAACGACGCGGACGCGGCGGCCCGACGTTCCGAGCGCCGTCGCACCGCTACAAGGCAGAGCTCTCCCACCGCAAGGCCGAGGACGACGAGGTCGTCCGTGGCGAGGTCATCGACGTGGAGCACGACCCGGCGCGCTCCGCGCCGGTCGCGCGCGTCCAGTTCGAGGACGGCGACCAGCGCCTCGTGCTCGCGCCCGAGGGCGTCGGCACGGGCGACCC
>CAZYYH010000471.1:0-1574 GCA_964651725.1 uncultured Halobacteriales archaeon
GCGAGCGCCGGTGGCCCGACGACTCGCCCGCGCTCCACGTCCTCCAGCGCGTCCGGGACGAGGCCCACCGGTTCGCCGTCCAGTACCACCAGACCGTCCGCGACACCGTCGACACCGTGCTCGACGACGTGAACGGCATCGGGCCGGAGTTGCGGAAGCGGCTGCTCCGGCGCTTCGGCAGCGTCGACGGGATTCGGGAGGCATCCATCGATGAACTCCGGGGCGTCGAGGGCGTCGGGGCGACGACCGCGGAGACGATCAGCCGGCGGCTGTAGGACGAGCGGCTACTCGACCGCGCCGCCCTCGCGGTGGACGACGTAGCGCCTCACGTACTCCCGCCAGTTCCGTTGCAGGTGGTCCCTCGCATCGTGAATCGTGTAGTCGCCCAACCACTGCTTACGTTCCGGGTGGTCCGGTCGAAGCCACAGTTTGTCCACGCGTGGCGTGCCGTGGTCGGTGTCGATGCGAACGATTTCCGTGTTGCTCTCGTTCGGCAGCGAGGCCCCCGCGCGACCGCAACGCACCAGTCCTCGACGTCGTCGAGCGTGAAACCGTCGACTGACGTTGGATCGGGTGCGACCGACAGGAAGTAGAAGTGGTCGCGTCCGGCGACATCGGTGTGCGTGCCGATGCGTTGAGCCGACCAGCTATGCACGAACATCTCCCTCCGGTGTGGAACGCCACCGAGACTCGGACGGCGAACGGTGTCGAGCGCAGTAGAACACGTCTACGTACCCCGGCAGGTTCTGGCTCGTTCTCGTATTTGAACCTTCGGCGGCACGGCCAGTCGGAGCCGGAATATCGGGCCAACGCGGCGAAGCTTTATCCGATTGGGAGAACAACCAAACGTTACGGATGGCGCGGAAGCACCACGCCGACACGGACGCCCCGATCGATATCCCCGCCGGCGGGGAGGCAGATCCTCACGTCGAGCGCCGGAGCGAGTTCGCGGACGCGCTCGCCCGCGAGGGCTATGCGGACGTGCTCGTGCTGCCGCGCGAGGACGCGGCCGAACTCGTCACCGACCGCCGACTCGCAATCCTCGACTACCTCCGCGAGCACGACCCGGACTCGGTCTCGGCACTCGCCGACGCACTCGGGTACGACGTCGGAGACATTAGCCGCGATCTGGACGTGCTCGCGCGCTACGACGTGACCGAGCGCGTCACCGAAGGCCGCCGGAAGGTGCCGAGGCTCGAACACGACCACGTGGTGCTCGAGCCGCTCGTGTAGCGACTGTACCCCCGCTACGAACGGTCGCTCCCCGCCGCCTGTCCGTCGGAACGGTCCCCCTCACTCCGGGAGCGTGGCGTGAACGGGCCGATGAAGATGCTGGTCTCGGCGAGCGTCACGAGGCGCGCGACGTAGCTGACGATCACGAACACGGGGAGCGACGAGACCGCGAACGCGGCGGCCTCGAACCAGAGGAGGTCGGGGACGCCGAGCGTCGCGCCGGGCAGGACGTTCTCGCCGACGACGCCGACGGTGTAGTGAGCGACGAGGAGCGCGGGCAGGCCGGTGTAGAGGATCGCGCGGCTGAACTTGCCGAACTGGGAGCGGACGTAGAGCGTCCG
>CAZYYH010000472.1:0-1573 GCA_964651725.1 uncultured Halobacteriales archaeon
TTCGCGGTCGAGGAGGTCACGGAGTCCGGCTACCAGCTCACGCCGCACGTCGTCGAGCCGTCGTTCGGCGTGGACCGGCTCGTCTACACCATCCTCGTGCACGCGTACGAGGAGGACGAGGTGGAGGGCGAGGAGCGGACGGTGCTCCGGCTCGACCCCGAGGTCGCGCCGACGTTCGCCGGCGTGTTCCCGCTGATGGACCGCGACGGCATGGGCGAACGCGCCCGCGAGGTCGCCGCCGACCTGCGCGAGGCGGGCTTCTCGGTGGCGTACGACGACTCCGGCAACATCGGCCGGCGCTACCGCCGCCAGGACGAGGTCGGCACGCCGTACTGCGTCACCGTCGACTACGAGACGGTGGAGTCGGGCGAACGACAGGGCACCGTCACGCTGCGCGAGCGCGATTCGACCGCACAGGTTCGCGTCGCCATCGACGACCTCCCGGCCGTCCTCGCCGACCTCCGGGCGGGCGACCGAAACTTCGGCGACCTGTAGGATGCACTCCGAAGTGAAGCGCCGGCTCGTGCACGTCGCCGGCACCGGGGTGCCCGCCCTCTACCTACTCGGGCTGGTGGAGTGGGCGGCGATCCGGTGGCTGCTCGTCGCGGGCTCCGCGCTCGCGCTCGGCCTCGAAGCCCTCCGCCTCGGCGGGTTCGTGGACTGGCGCGTCTTCGACGAACTCACCCGCGACTACGAACAGGACAACCTCGCGGGCTACGCGCTCTACGCGTTCGGCATGACCGCCGTCGGCCTCGCGTTCGAACCCCGCGTCGCCGTCCCCGCGATGCTGATGCTCACCGTCGCCGACCCCATCAGCGGCCTGCTCGGCTCCGGCAGCCTCGCGAAGCAGGGCTACGTCCTGCTCGCCACGTTCGGCGTCTGCGTGTTCCTCGCCGCGTGGTTCGTGCCGCCCGCCGTCGCCGTCGTCGGCGCGCTCGTCGCCGCGCTCGCCGACGGCCTCAAGCCCGTCGTCGCCGGCTACGTCATCGACGACAACATCACCATCCCCATCGGCGCGGCGGTGGCGATGTTCGCCGCGCTGAAGCTGTTGCCGCCGGTGACGTGAGGAGCGCGGTCCGACCGGAGAGGACCCCGGAACGGCGAGCGAAGCGAGCCGCGAGCAGGAACTATCGTCGGGACTCGACGTTCTCCACGAGCGCGGCGATGGACTCCTGGAGGTAGAACAGCTGCTTCGCCACCGCGAACACCGCCGACATCAGCGCGTCCTGCGTGAGGCCGTCGGGGTAGACGAACCGCTCGATGCGGACGTGGTGGAGGTCCTCGAACGGGACGTTCGCGTCGGTCTCGTCGAGGAAGTAGTAGAGCGCGGGCCCCGGGGTGAGCTGCTCACGGATGCGCGCGCGAAGCTGTCGGCGGTCGAACTCGGAGAGCGACCGGAACACCGGCCGGAGCTCCTCGTCGAGTTCGACCTGGCCGCCGACGACGAGGGGGCCGCCCGGCCGCGGCTGTACGACGTGTACGGGCATCCCCGAGTGGACGAGCCGGAGGTTGAACGCCGCGGTGTCGTCCGGCACCTGCTCCACGCGCTCGAAGCGCGCGTCGTCCACGAGCG
>CAZYYH010000473.1:0-1563 GCA_964651725.1 uncultured Halobacteriales archaeon
CGCTCGACTACTACCGCGAGCATCCGGCGGAGATGCGCGAGGTCGAGGCGGAGCGAGGTGGCCGTGGACGCACACCGGGCGGACTCGATCACCGGGCCGGGTGACGTGGAGTAGGCGGAATGGGGTTCGCCGTTCTCGCCGACGAGCACGTGGAGCGTCGGGTAGCGGCGCTGCTCTCGAACCGGATGACTGGACGAGAGGCCCCAGATTTACACTGGTCGAGTCGGTGGCGCGCGGGTCGCCCGACCAGCCGGGCGACCCCGCGAGGGACGAGCCTGACCGAACGCAGTGAGGGAAGGCGAGTCGGCTGGGGAGGACGTGGTGCGGTCTTTCATTTTTGGAAGGTTTCGCTAGCGAAGCCCGGCGAACACGACAGAGATCGGTAGCTCGACCGGAAACGGGCTAGCTGCTGCTTCCAAACATGAGCCGCAGCCACGCCCTCCCCAGCCGACTGCGATGCTCGTGCGCTCACTCCGTTCGCGCCCTGCGCTTCTCGTCCCTCGCGGGTGTGCGGCCCGAACGCCGCACGGCTCGCGGCTCCCTCCGGTCGCCGCTCGCCCGTCTGCGGTCCTCCCTCGCTCGCGGCCTTGGGCCGCTCGCGCGTTCGGCGGCGCTCGCTTCGCTCGCGCCGCCCGCCGGTCGGACCGCGCGCACCGCGCGCCACCGCTTTCCGGGATGATGACTGGCCACGCTTGAACAGTGTTCACTTTACCCGTCGATGAGGATAGACGGTATCCCGCTACCGCACCAGGTACGAGTCGCCCTCGACGCCGGTGAAGCGGCCGAGGTCGCTGATCTGCCGGTAGTCGGAGGCGAGGGTGTCGCCGAGCGAGTCGACGAGCGCGTTCCGGTCGCCGGCCTCCCAGTCGGCGGGTTCGCGGACGGGGACGACGAGGAAGCCCGCGCCCTGGAGTTCGCGGGCGTGCAGCCACTCGACGCCCCGGTCGAGCAGCCGGGCCTTGCTGGTGTAGGTTCTGAGGACGTGCTCGATGGCGCGCTCGCCGACGGGGACGAGGACGTGCGCGGTGATGGCGCGGAGTTCGGCGTCGAAGAACCGCTCCAGTTCGAGGTAGTCGGTGTCCGAGGGGTCGCCGTCGGGCGAGCAGCACATGTGCAGGTAGCTGCAGAAGAGGTCACGGACGGCGGGCTGGTCGCTGTACGACTCGGCGAGCAGGCCGACGTCGTGCAGGACGCCCTGGAGGCGCTCGCCCGCGACGCTCTCGGTGAACGGGACGCCGGTGGACCGGCCGCCGTGGACGCCGGGGTGGTCGCCGACGACGTGGAAGTCGGCGTTGGCGTCGCCGTAGCCGTAGACGGCGGCGGGACCGCCCGGGGCGCAGGGCTGCTCGCAGGGCGGCGTCATCCCGAACGGGTTGCTGGTCCTTTCGGTGACGTTCTCCACGCCGGCCGGCTACGCCGCTAGCGCAGTAAACAGTGACGGTTACTCGTCGCGGTCGTCGTCGAGCAGCGGCGTGATCTCGTCGTCCTCGGTGCCGCCGTCGGCGGGGGTGACGCGCTCGCCGGCCCGCGACCGGCG
This sequence comes from uncultured Halobacteriales archaeon, assembly GCA_964651725.1. Classification (GTDB taxonomy): domain Archaea; phylum Halobacteriota; class Halobacteria; order Halobacteriales; family Halobacteriaceae; genus CAZYYH01. The sequence continues at coordinate 1,538 of CAZYYH010000473.1, forward strand.
GTCGTAGAGCTGGCGGTCCACGTCGA
>CAZYYH010000474.1:0-1561 GCA_964651725.1 uncultured Halobacteriales archaeon
CGGCTCGAACCGCTCACGGACGTCCGGCCGAAGCCCATGCTGCCGATAGCGAACCGACCCCTGCTGGAACACGTCGTGGACGCCGTCGCGGCGGCGGGCGTCGACGAGATCGTGCTCGTCGTCGGCTACAAGCGCGAGCGCATCCAGGACCACTTCGGCGACGGCGACGACTGGGGCGTCCGGATCCAGTACGCGACCCAGGAGCGCCAGCTCGGCACCGGGCACGCGGTGCTCCAGGCGGAGCCGTACGTCGACGGCGAGTTCGTCGCGCTGAACGGCGACCGCGTCATCGAGCCGGAGATCGTGGAGCGACTCGTGGAGGCCGACCGCGGCGACGACGTGCTGATGGCGGTCACGCCCGTCGACGAGCCGAGCGACTACGGCGTTGTGGAGATGGACGGCCAGCGCGTCACCCGGCTCCGCGAGAAGCCGCCCGAGCACTCCGTCGTCTCCGACCTCATCAACGCGGGCGTGTACCGGTTCGGCCCGGACGTGTTCGACGAGATCCGGGCGACGCGGAGCGACGGCGAGCAGGCGCTCACCGACACGCTGGAGCGGTACATCCGCGACGACGGGGTGCGCGCGGTCCCGTTCCGAGGCCAGTGGCTCGACGTGTCCCACCTCTGGGACCTGCTCTCCGTGAACGCGGGCGTGCTCGACCGCCAGGGGAGCGAGGTCGGCGACGACGTTCGCGTCCACGACGAGGCGACCGTCTCGGGCACCGTCGCGGTCGGTGCCGACACTCGCGTCCGGCCGGGCGCGACGGTGCTCCGCGGCACGTCGCTCGGCGCGAACGTGGACGTGGGCGCGAACGCCGTCGTCTCGAACGCGGTCGTGCTGCCGGACGCCACCATCGAGCCGGGCTGCGTGCTCCGGGACTGCGTCGTCGGCGAGAACGCGCACGTCGGCCCGAACGCCACGGTCGAGGGGGGCCGCGCGGACCTCGTCGTCGACGGCGAGTACCACGACGACGTGCGCTTCGGCGGCGCGTTCGGCGACAACGCCGTGCTCGGCGGCGCGGTGACGGTCGAGCCGGGCACCGTCGTCGGCACCGGCACGCGCGTCGAGAGCGGGAGCGTGCTGACCGACCGCGTTCCCTCGGACGCGGAGGTGCGGAGGGGGTAGCATGTGCGGGATCGTCGGCTACGCCGGTAGCGAGGAGTCGCTCCCCGTCGTGTCCGCGGGCCTGAAGAATCTGGAGTACCGCGGCTACGACTCCGCGGGCGTTGCATTGCAGAACCGGGTTCCGTCGAAGACGGAACCGGACGGTCGAGCGGCGGAGCCGCGAGACGGAGCCCTGGACGTGTTCAAGGAGGCGGGCGAGATCGACGACCTGACGCTCCCGGCGTCGTCGCCGGCCACCACCGGCATCGGCCACACGCGGTGGTCGACGCACGGCCCGCCGACGGACGACAACGCCCACCCCCACGTCGACTGCACGGGCGACGTCGCGGTCGTCCACAACGGCATCATCGACAACTACGAGACGGTGAAGGCCGACCTCGTCGAGCGCGGCCACGCGTTCACGAGCGACACCGACACCGAGGTCGTCCCGCACCTC
>CAZYYH010000475.1:0-1555 GCA_964651725.1 uncultured Halobacteriales archaeon
TACGGCGAGCGCGCCGTCTACTTCCGGCCGCTCGCGCAGACGCTCACCGCCGTCCCGTTCCACGCCGACGGGTTCGACGACGACCGCGCCCGCACCGAGTGGGACTACGTCGACGACCCCACGAGCTGGGTGGACGCGTACCGCGACGACCTCGACTGGGTCCACCCCCGGTACCGGTGGGTGCTCGACGCCGATCCCGGCGACTCGGTGCGCGAGCGGCGGCGCACCGAGTGAGTCGTCCCCCCGTCCGTCGCCTGCCTACCTGCCCCGTCACTGTGGCTCGGCGTCGCTCACGCCCGCCTCCGTGATCCTGAACCGCGCGTTCTCCCCGGCGGGTTTCGACCGGTGCTTCTCCAGGATGGCGCGGCGGTTGCCGCCACGGAACCGGTCGAGGCGGACGACCGTGCCCGTCCAGTGCTCCAGCGTGTGGCCGCCGAGCGCTCGCACCTGGTCGGCGTCGGGGTCCGTGTACACCTGGTTCGTGATGGCGACCGCGAGGTCGTGGCGACGCGCGAGCGACAGCAGGTGCGTGACCTGCCGCGCGACCGCCCGGAGCGCGTCGCCCGCGTTCTCGTCCTCCGTCCGGCGCAGCCGGTAGAAACCGGTCGCGGAGTCGAGCACGACGAGGTCGGCGCGCTCCGCGAGTTCCGACACGTCCTGCACCGCCTCCGCCTGCTCGTCGAAGTCGAGCGCCTCCGAGATCACGATGCGCTCCGCGGCCGCCTCGCGGTCGTCGGCGCGCGCCGTCAGCAGCTGGTCGAACCGCTCCGGCGACAGCCCCTCCGTGTCGACGTAGACGACGGTGCCGCCGCTCGCCGCCGTCTCCGCCGCCGCCGACAGCGCGACGGTGGTCTTGCCCGCGGCCGGCGGCCCGTAGAACTGCGTCACGGTGCCGCGCTCCAGTCCGTCGCCGAGCAGGTCGTCCAACGCGGCACATCCCGTCGAAACCGGCTCTTCGGTCACGTCCGAGGGTTGGTCGCTACCGGGGAAAAAGGCTCGGAAACCGCCTCCGCGACGGGCGCAGGACGGCCCCGTGCGCCGTACTCGGATGGTCCCCGGCCCTGCACCCGCAGTTCTTTTATCGCGTAGCGGCGAACTCCCGGGTAGTGATAGTCGTCGCCACGGAGGATTTCGAGGTGTACCACGACGTCGTGGGCGAACTCAAGGAGCGCGGTGCGTCCTTCACGACGGCGAAACCCGACGCGGAGTTCTCGGACGACGCCCGCGTCGTCATCACCGCGGACGGCGACGACGACCCCGACGCGGACCTCCCCGTGGTCGTGGCAGAGCCGGACAGCCCCCGCCGAGCCGTCGAGAACGCCATGGCGCTGCTCCGCGGCGGGGGTGGCCGCACCGTCGTCGGCGTAGATCCCGGCGAGCGCCCCGGCATCGCAGTGCTTTCCGGCGATACGGTGGTGACGGTGTTCCACGTCCCGCTCGAGAGCGCCGTCGAGGTCGTCGAGCGCGAGGTCGAGGGCGCGGTCGATCCCGTCGTCCGCGTCGGCGACGGCGCGCGACTCCTCGGCGCGCGCATCATCGACGAACTCGACGACGT
>CAZYYH010000476.1:0-1553 GCA_964651725.1 uncultured Halobacteriales archaeon
CCGCCTGGACGAGATCGAGGTTCCGGTCCTCGCGCTCACCGGCGAGCACGACCGGCTCACCCCGCCCGACTACCACGAGTACCTCGCCGAGCGCGTCCCCGACGGCGAGTGGACGACCGTCCCGGACGCCGCACATCTCTCGATGCTCGAAGAACCCGACGCGTTCAACCGGGCCGTCTCCGGGTTCCTCGAATCGAACGGCCTCTGACCGGGTAGGAGAGGCTTTCTCTTCCCCATATGAACATTTGTACAGATGTTCATATGGAGGGGGCGGCGGGGTGGCTTCCGGATCCGGTCCGACGAGGAGACGAGCAGGAGCGGCCGGGAAGACCGTCGTCAGCTCACGTCGCTCGAATCGCCGACGGCCCGCTCCGCGGGGGTGGCGGCCTCGCGGATGGCGTCCACGAGCAAGTCGACGCCGAGGTCGATCTCGCGCTCCGTCACGTCGAGCGGCGGGAGGACGCGAAGCGTCTTGTAGCCGCAGCCGAGCACGAGGAGGCCGCACTGGAGTGCGTTGGCGACGACGGCCTCGCGGCGGTCCTTCGTGTCGAACTCGACCGCGAGCAGCAGGCCGCGGCCGCGCACGTCCACGACGTTCGGCGTTCGCTCGTCCGCCATCCGGTCGTAGAACTGGTCGCTGCGCTCGCGCACGTTCGCCAGGAGGTCGTCCTCCACGATGGCGTCGAGCGTGGCGACGCCCTGTGCCGCGGAGAGCACGTCGCCCGCGCCCCACGTCGAGGAGAGCCGGGCGCGCTCGTCGGGGAACAGCGACTCGTCCGCGACCGTCGCGCCGACGCGGAGGCCCTTCGCGCTCGTGATCACGTCGGGTTCGAGGTCGTAGTGGTCGATGCCCCACATCTCGCCCGTGCGGCCGAGGCCGGACTGGATCTCGTCCGCGACGACGCGGACGCCGTACTCCGCTTTGACGTCCGAGACGTCCCGCATGAACTCGCGGTTCGGCACGCGGTAGCCGCCCTCGCCCTGCTGTGGCTCGATGATGACGTAGGAGACCTCGGCGGGGTCGAGGTTGCCCCGCTCCGGGTGAAGCCGGTCCGCGATCACGTTGCCGCCGGGGCCGTCGGTCCGCCAGCCGCAGGTGCAGTCGCCGTCGCAGGCGCAGAACGGCACGCTCATCACACCCGGAATCTCGGGGTAGCCCTTCCGGTGGTTGACCTTCGACCGGTTGAGCGAGAGCGCGCCGAGCGTGCGGCCGTGGAACGCGCCCTCGAACGTGAACGCGCGGTGGCCGCGGTCGGCGTAGCAGATCTTGATGGCGTTCTCGACGGCCTCCGCGCCGGAGTTCGAGAGGAAGACGGTGTCGAGACCGTAGTGGCTCGTGAGGTCGGTGAGCCGGTCCATGAGCTGGCTCGGACCGTCGAGTTCGGGGTTCTCGGGTGGCCACCCGCCGGAGACGTAGAAGTCCTGGCCCGCGATCTTCGTCGGGTCCACGAGGTCGAACGCGTCCAGGCGGTCGAGGATGAGCGGGTTGTTGTAGCCTAGCGGCGCGGACGCGACGTGGCTCGTGAAGTCCATGAGCACGTTCCCGTCCACGT
>CAZYYH010000477.1:0-1541 GCA_964651725.1 uncultured Halobacteriales archaeon
TGGACGGTGCAGCCGGTGACGGCGACGCCCGCGTCGAGCACCTGCTCGTGGGCGTTCGTCCCCGGGAACGACGGGAGGAGGGAGGGATGGACGTTGAGCGTGGTGGGCGCGCGGTCGAGGAACTCGTCGGTGAGCACGCGCATGTAGCCGTCGAGGCAGATCAACTCGAACTCGTGGTCCGCGAGCGCGTCGAGGACGCGGCGCTCGTGGGACGCCCGGCTCTCGCCGTCGTCGCGCTCGACGACCTCGGTCGGCACGCCGCGCTCGGCCGCCCAGTCGAGAATCGGGGCGTCCGCGTGGTTCGAGACCACGACCGAGAGCGCCGCGCCGCCCGGCTGCCGGGCGTGGAGGTTGCGGAGGTTGCGACCGCGGTTGCTCGCCATGCCGGCTAGCTTCATGTCCGAGGAGGCGGCACCGACCCGGATAGGCGTTGCGGTTGCGAGCGACGAAGTATGCACGAACGGGCATAGAACGGAGGTATTTCTGGCGTTGAATCCGGACGTCTGTACACGACCGTGCCTCGACCCGACCGACACGCTTTTGCGGCGTCCGGCGGCAGTCTCTCGTATGACCGAGGACGGAAGCGGCCCGCTCTACGCCGTCTCGCCGCTCGACGGCCGGTACGCCGGTCGCACCGCGCCACTGCGCGAGTACGCGAGCGAGGCCGCGCTCATGCGTGCCCGCGTCCGCGTGGAGGTTGAGTACGTCATCGCGCTCGCCGACCTCGACGCCGTGCCGCTCGGCCTGAGCGCCGAGGACCGCGCCGCGCTCCGCGCCGCCTACGAGGAGTTCGACCCGGAGGACGCCGACCTCGTGAAGCGCATCGAGACGGAGGGCGCGCGCGGCTATTCGGCGACGAACCACGACGTGAAGGCCGTCGAGTACTTCGTCCGCGAGCGCGCCGCGGAGGCGGGCGTCGAGGGCGTCGAGCCGTGGCTCCACTTCGGGCTGACGAGCGAGGACGTGAACAACCTCGCCTACCGCCTCCTCGTCCGACCCGCCGTCGCGGACGTGCTGGTGCCGGAACTCCGTGCGGTCCGCGACGAACTCGCCGGGATGGCACGGGAGTACGCCGACGCACCGATGCTCGCGCGCACCCACGGCCAGCCCGCCACACCGACCACGTTCGGGAAGGAGATGGCGGTGTACGCCACCCGGCTCGGCCGCGCGCTCGGCCGCATCACCGACGCGCTCGACGGCCTCCAGGGCAAGCTCGCCGGAGCATCGGGCACGTACGCTGCGCACGTCGCCGCGTACCCGGACGTCGACTGGCGCGCGTTCGCCCGGGCGTTCGTGGAAGGGCGGGGCTTCGAGCACGTCGAGCCGACGACGCAGGTCAACCCCTGCGACGACCTCGCCGAACTGTTCGACGCGCTCCGCGGCGCGAACGGCGTCCTCCTCGACCTCGCTTGCGACGCCTGGCTCTACGTCAGCCAGCGCTACCTCGGCCAGCGGGCCGACGACGACGAGACCGGCTCCTCCACCATGCCGCACAAGGTCAACCCCATCGACTTCGAGAACTCGGAGGGCAACCTCTCGAA
>CAZYYH010000478.1:0-1538 GCA_964651725.1 uncultured Halobacteriales archaeon
CGGGGTCGTTGACGAGCGCCGTCGCCACGCACACCCGGCGCTTCTCGCCGCCGGACAGGTCGGCGTACCACGTCCTCACGTCGGGGTCGACGCCGACCTCCGCCAGCGCGTCGTCGGGGTCGCGGGCGTCGTCGTAGAGGCCGCCGTAGTACGCGACGAGTTCGCGGGGCGTGAGCCGCGCCGGCGGCACGAACTCCTGGGGGAGCAGCCCGAGCCGCGACTCGTCGGCGTTCCGGGGTGGCGCGCCGAACAGGGACGCCGTGCCAGCGTCAAGCTCCGTCGTCCCGGTGAGACACCGGACGAGCGTCGTCTTCCCCGCGCCGTTCGGGCCGACGAGCGCGAACACCTCCCCCTCGGCGACCGACAGCGACGCGCCGTCGAGCGCGACGGCGTCCCCGTAGGCCTTCCGCACGCCGTCGGCCGCGACTACCGGCTCCATGCGCGACCCTCGGGAACCCGGGTCGGTAAGCGGTTCGGTTTACCACGACGGCCGCCACACGAGCAGCGCGACCGCGGACAGGAACACGAGCGTCGAGACCCCGTAGGGCTGGCCGGTCGCCACGGACGCCACCGCGGACCCCGCGCCGAACACGCCCGACAGCACCGTCGCCAGAATCGGCCACGTACAGCTCACGCAGGAGAACAGGCCGACGACGCCGTGGAGTGCGGAGCCTGCAGTTTCCAGCAGGACGGCGTACACGAGGTACGCGAGCGCGACGTACCCGACCAGCTTGTACGGCATGAGCGCCATCACCACGCCGAAATCCGCGAACAGCACCGCCGGGCCCCAGCCGGGCGGCAGCCACGACACCTCCAGGTACGGGGCGAGCGGCGGCGACCCCAGGCCCCACAGCCCGCCGAAGTACGCGAGCACGAGGAAGTAGGCGGCGGCGACCGCCGCACCGAGTCGGCGGCGGCGCGGCGTCGACTCGGGCAGGTCGGTGCGCGCGACCGCCCACGCGGCGACGTTGATCCACACGAGCGGGTAGACGACGAAGCGCACCGCGACCAGCCGAGCGTCCGCGACCGAGTAGTACGCGAGCAGCAACGCGATCTCCGCGAGGATCAGGAGCGCGCCCCAGCGAACCGTCTCGTCGCGGGGGCGGAGCCGGCGCGCGAGATCCGAGGCGGTCCGGGTCATGCGACGAGCGCGTCCACCACGATGGCGACGAGCAGGAAGCCCAGGTAGGCGTTCGACGCGTGGAACGACCGGAGCGCGGCGCTCGCGGTGCGCTCGCGGTGGAGGCGCACGACCGCCCACAGGAACAGCGCGCCGAGCGCGACGGTCGTCGCGGCGTACAGCGGGCCGAGCCGGCTCACCCACGCGAGCACCGCGGCGGACGCGAGCGTCGCGCCGAGATACCAGACGATGTGCTTGCGCGTGACGGCCTCGCCCCGCACCACCGGGAGCATCGGGAAGCCGCCGGCGGCGTAGTCGTCCTTGTACGCGAGCGCGAGGTTGTAGAAGTGGGCGGGCGTCCACAGGAAGATGACGCCCGCGAGCGCGAGCGCCGGCACGCCGACGGTCTCCGTCACCG
>CAZYYH010000479.1:0-1535 GCA_964651725.1 uncultured Halobacteriales archaeon
GAGCAGGCCGTGGTCGTCGTCGCCGACGCTCCCGACGACGCCGACCGGCACGTCGAACCCCGCGAGCGCGGCGGCGACGTTCGCGGCACTCCCGCCGCCCGAGCGGCGTTGCCCGAGGATGCGCGCCTCGCCGTCGCGCTCCGGGAGCGCGTCGACGCGGAGGGTCACGTCCCAGTTGACGTGGCCCGCAGCGATCACCCGGACCATGGCGGACTCACGCGGTGCATACCTCGACTCTCTCGGCCGGCAGCCCTAAAACACTGCCGCCGACCCGATCTCAGTCGGGAGTTCCGACCGCGAGGACGCGGCGGTCGTGGAGCGCCACGTAGACGAACCCGTGAGCGAGGGCGACCCCGGGGCGCATGATGTACGCCGCCGATCCCGGTGCGTCGGGGACCTCCAGGTCGACGCGCCACGACTCCGCGCCGTCGGCGTCGAAGCCGAGCACCGCGTCGTACCGCGGGACGACGATCGTGTCACCCGCGACGCCGGGCGGGTAGACGGACGCGGGCGAGAGCCCGTCGCCGTCGGCGGGCACGCGCCAGATCTCGCTGCCGTCGGCCGCGTCGAGCGCGACGACGCCGCCGTGGATGGTGTTCGCGTAGACGGTACCGTCGGCGACCGCGGGCGACGGGATGGCGTTGCCGTAGTCGTCGCCCACCACGCTCGTCCGCCAGAGCGTCGAACCGTCCGCCGCGTCCACCGCGTACACGCGCTCGTCGACGCCGGCGACGAACACGCGGCCGCCCGAAACGACCGGCGTCCCCTGGATGTCGGGGCAGCAGGCGTCACCGGCGACGACGCGTTCTCGCCACGCCTCCGCGCCGGTGTCGGCGTCGAGTGCGACGATACCTCCGCTCCCGAGTCCGACGTAGACGGTGTCGTCCGCGACGCAGGGCGTGGTCTCCACGTCCGTTCCGAGTTCGGTGCGCCACGTCCGGCCTCCGTCGCGGTCGAACGCGTAGACGGCGTCGTCGTCCGCCCGGGTCGAGAGGTACAGCGTTCCGTCGTACAGCGTCGGTGACCCGGTCGTCGTCGGGAGGTCGCGTCGCCACCGCACGTCGCCGGACGGCGACGCCGCCAGGAGCCGGCTGCGGTACGGGTCGTGTAGCCACTGCCCCGCGTACAGCGTCTCCCCGTCGCGGACCAGCCCCGAGAACCGTCCGCGGCCGACGTGTACCGTCGTCGTGCGCTCGCCGGTTCGCGCGTCGAAGCATGCGACGCTGGCGTCGTACCGGCCGTTCCGTTCGGTCCCCTCGCTGAAGCCGACGTAGACCGTCGAATCGTCGACGACGGGCGTGGTGGTGAAGAACGCGTCCACGTCGGGGTCGTCGCGCCAGACCGTGCCAACGGAGCCGGACGGGCCGGACGAGTCGGGATTGTACCCCGTCCTGGCGGCCGTGCGGCCGTCCATCCGCCAGCCGGTCGTCCGCTCGAAGCGGTAGTCGTCGGGGTCGCGCGGCGACAGGACGCCGGCGCCGAGACAGCCCGCCAGGCTGCATCCGGTCGCGGCGGTCGCCAGGAGGGCGCGGCGG
>CAZYYH010000480.1:0-1525 GCA_964651725.1 uncultured Halobacteriales archaeon
TCAACGTCGCCACCTGGGCCGCCCACGAGGCGGGCGTGCTGTCGATGTTCTCCGCCGGCAACTCCGGCCCCGGCACGAACACGCTCAACCAGTACTCGAAGGCTCCGCACGTCCAGTGCGTCGCCGCGACCGACGACGCGAAGGCCGTCACCGACTTCTCGTCGCGCGGCCGCACCAGCAGCTTCGGCGGCGTAACGAACCGGGACCGGCAGGCGGCCCTCGACAACCTCCGGGCGTACTACGCGGACGGCTCCGGCTCGCGACCGTTCGGCGTCTACCGCCCGGGCGTCGGCGCACCCGGCAACGCCATCGTCAGCACTATGTCGCCCGCCGACGCGCTCCAGAGCCAGAGCCCGCAGGACGGCCGGCTCTGGTACGCCACCATCTCCGGCACCAGCATGTCGTCGCCGGTGACGACCGGCGTCACGGCGCTGGTCGTGGACGCGTACCGCGAGAACAACTCGGGCACCATCGCTCCCATCGACCTCCTCAACACCGTCAACGCCGAAGCCGAGGACGCGCTCTCCAGCTACACGCCCTACAACGTCGGCGCGGGCTTCGTGGACGCCTACGACGCCGCCGTCCGCGCGGAGAACGGCGACATCGCGTCGTTCGCCGACGTGACGCTCGTGAGCGACTGACCGCGCGCCGACGGCTCACGCCGTCGCCCGGGGACGAACCGCCGGAGCGCGACCTGACCGCCCTGCCGCTCGGGTTCGACGCGGTGTGGCCGTCGAGAGGGCCACACGTTTTATGCGAGATGCCCGGAAACGAGGGTGGTATGTCGGACGCCGAGCCTACCGAGACGACGGACGCGGCAGATGCGGCGGACGCGGCGGACGAGATTATCGAGGGCGTCGCGCTCGACGCCGACGAGTACACAATCAGACAGCACCTCATCAGAAACAAGTACGAGGTGTTCGGGCCGGACGGCGACTGCCTGTTGCGCGCCAAGCAGAAGCTGTTCCGGATGAAGGAGGAGTTCCCGTTCACCACCCCGGACGGCGACGAGGCGTTCCGGGTCAAGGCCGAGAGCATCCTCGATCACGCCGGCGACTACACGCTCACCGCAGAGCCGTCCGGCGACCCCATCGCCGTCCTCGACAAGCGGTTCACGCTGTTCAAGCACGTCTGGAAGGTCCGCGACCCCGAGGACGAGCGACTGCTGGCGACCATCGAGTCCGGGAGCGCGGTCGTGGAGTTCCTCCGGGGCATCTCGTCGCTGTTCAACCTCATCCCGCACACGTACACCGTCGAAGGGCCGGACGGCGAGAACCTGGGCGAGATATCGGGCCGGCTCTCGCTCCGGGACACCTACGACGTCAGTATCGAGGACTCGGACGACGCCGCGAACGAGGCGCTCGTCGTGGCGTGCATCGCCATCGACGCGCTCGAAGGGAACTGACGGCTGGGCGAGTCCGAAGTGCTCACTCAGCCACGTCCGCAGGCTTCGCGTCCGCGATCTCCACCAGCCGGTCGGGGTCGATGGGGAAGACGGCCTCCGGGGTGCCCGCCGCCGCCCACA
>CAZYYH010000481.1:0-1509 GCA_964651725.1 uncultured Halobacteriales archaeon
CCGCCGAGGAGTTCTACTCCGAGGAACGCTGGCAGAACTGGCTCGACAGGCTCCGCGACGAGGAGCTGGATCCCGACGACGAGGACTCCGCCAGGCTCCTCCTCAACTTGCAGGACGACGTCGCCATCGCGGTCGCCAAGATACTCACCGCGCGCGAGGACGGCGACCTCGAGGAGGGCGAGGCGCTCGACGAGATCGGCGACATCCGCGAGGTCGTGCTCGCCGAACCCGAGTTCGAGGACGAGGACAAGCGGATGCTCATCGACGGCGTGCAGACGAGCCTGGACTGCGTGTTCTTCGCCGCGGAGCAGTACCTCTCCGACGGCCCCGCCGAGGACGCTGCCGTCGAGGAGTACGTGCTCGCCGCGAGCGACGCGGAGGCCGACGAGGAGTTCGACCGCGCGCTCGGGCTGATGGTCGCCGCGGGCACGCGCATCGCGGACGGCGACGAACTCGACATCGCCGTCATCGAGGACCTCGACTACGGCTACGTCACCGAGTGGGCGAACGGCCTCGACAGCTTCCAGAGCGCGCTCTCGGACCCGGAGGTCGTCGAGGAGGAAGACGAGGACGGCGGCGAGTAGGCCGTCACAGGATGACGTGGACGCTGAACGTCACCGTGATGTCGCCCTCCAGGTAGATGGCGACGCTGATGAACACGCCCTGGGTGTTCTCGACCTTGCCGGACTGAGAGGAGTAGCCGATCGGGTGATCGAACTGGACGAGGATGTCGTGGGTTCCGCTCGGCACCTCGATGGGATCGTTCCCGAAGAAGTACGGGGATTTCGCCTCGGCGGCGTCTCCCGCGCGAGTGACCGAGCCGTCCATGGTGATGGACGTGATCGCTTCGGGCCCGCTCAGCAGTCCACCGTTGGGCTGGATTCCGGTGGTGTAGTCGAGGCGGTAGCCGGTCACGTTCACCGGGAACGACCCCACGTTGTCGACCGAGAACGTGATGGTGTCGTCGTTCTGGTTGGTCACTCCGGAGTAGTTGTTGAGGACGATGAGCGAGCGACCGGCCTGCTCGCCGCTCCCGCCACCGCCGTCGCCCCCGAGGACCGAGTTGAACACGTCCCACCGCATCCGCTTCTCGGAGGGGAGCGAGCTATCCGCCTCGTTCCCCACGAACGCCTTCACGGGGACCGAGCCGAGGTGACCCGTGGCGTTGAACCAGACGGTCGCGCGGCCGTCCTCGTCGGTGCGGATGACCGTGTTGTTGTAGTCGTCGGGGTTGTGGATGGCCTTCTCCTCGGTCTCGAACTTGCCGACGGACGCGTTGAACGTGACGTTCGCGTCCGACACGGGGTTGTTGAGGGGGTCGCGGACCTCGACGGTGAGCTTCCGACGACCGTCGCGGCCGGTGGTGACCGAACGCTCGCCGACGCGGACGGCGTACCGCGCGCCGGGCGCGGTCGCGTCGAGGGCGTCGCCGTGCTCGCGCACGCCGACGCGGGCGACCCGGAGTTCGTAGGTCGCGTCGCCTTCGAGCGTGACGTTGACGGCGTTCGG
>CAZYYH010000482.1:0-1507 GCA_964651725.1 uncultured Halobacteriales archaeon
CCCTGCTCGCGGAGCCGCGTCACCACCTGGCTCGTCTTCGCCTCCGTCCAGTCGAGTTCCGCGACGACGTCCTGCTGCTTGACGCGACCGCCGCGACGCTCCAGCAGCCGAATCACGCGCTCCTCGTTGCTCAGCAGAGCCGAATCGGACGCCTCCCGGTCGTCGTCTCTCAGCCCGGTCGCCGCCACGACGGGGCTGGGCCGGCGTCGCCGCACGCCCCACGCGAGCAGCGCGAGCGCCGCCACGACTGCGAGTGCTGCGGCCGCCTCCGGCAGCCACCGCTCCACGACGCCCGGCCGCTCGCGCGCCACCACTCGCGGTTCGTTCCGGCCGAACTCCGCCGGTCCCGACCACGCGACCGCGTGCTCGCGGCGCGTGTCCGCGGGCGGATCGACGCCCTGGAGTTCGTAGCCGTCCGGCCACGACATCAGCAGTCGCTCGTTCTCCTCGAGGAAGAAGCCGGAGAGCGCGTCGCCCGCCCGGAGTTCGTCGCCGTCCACCGACGCGAACCCGTGCCACGTGTACGTGTACACGACGACGCCGTACTCCTCGGGGAGCCGGCGGACCGTCGTGTCGACGCTGAAGTTGCCGCCCGACATCTCGCGGCCGGTCTCGTTCTCCGCCGCCGTTATCGCCCCGTGGATGCGCTGGAAGAACGCCGCGCTGTAGTTCTCGGGGTTCTCCCGGATCGACGCCTGGAGGCTGCGGAACGCCGCGGTCGTCGCCGGGTCGTCGAGCCGCGTCCGGTACTCGACGCGCCACCGCGCCGTCCCGTCCTCGCGCACGTCCACCCGAAGCAGGATGCTGTCGCGCTCGACGGACTGCGCGCTCGCCGCCGCCCGCGTCGACCCCGGACCGACCGCTGGCCGTGGCTCGGCGGTCACCGACTCGGCGTCCAGCGCGCCGGTCCCCGCACCGCCGTCGCGGGAATCCGGGGCGTCGGAGTCGACCGCCGCCATGGCCACCGGAGCCGCCACGACGACCACCACGAGCACCAGGGCCATCCACCCGCCGGCGGATCTCCACCCCATCCGTGTGTCTGCATCTAGAGACCTCGGGAAAAATTGGTTGTTACCATAAGCTAACGTTTTGCTCGGCTTACCCACGCCGGGTCGGCCGCTTCTTCCTCGCCCGGCTCACACGATCTCGTCACTCGTTCCCGCGACACGCCTATAACCCGACGCCGCTTACGCCGCTCTACCATGATGGCGACGACGCACGCGCTCGCAGGCCTGCTCGTGGCCGCCGTAGCCGCCCTGCTCGCCCCCGAGCACGCGCCGGTCGCGGCAGCCGCCGGCCTCGCGGGCGGCGCGTTCCCCGACCTCGACCTCTACGCCGGCCACCGCCGCACCCTCCACTTCCCCGTCTACTACGCCGCGGTCGCCGCGCCAGCGATCGCACTCGCCGCTCTCGCACCGACCACAGTCACGGTCGCCGTCGCGGTGTTCCTCGTCGCCGCCGCGCTCCACTCCGCGAGCGACGCGCTCGGCGGCGGCCTCGAACTCCG
>CAZYYH010000483.1:0-1503 GCA_964651725.1 uncultured Halobacteriales archaeon
AGGTCGGGGACGCGGTCGCGGTGGTCGCCCTGGAGTTCGATGGCGTCGTCGGCGACGGTGCCGCCGGTACCGAGACCGGATTTCAGGTCGGACGCGAGGTCGTCGAGGTCCGTCGTGGCGGCGTCGAACCCCTCGACGATGGTCACGGGTTTGTCGTACCGACGCTTCTCGACGCGGACGGAGAGCACCTGCTGGGTGCGCGCGAGGTCGTCGCCGATGCCGAGGTCGTCCGGGAGGCCGGTGAAGTTGTCCTTTGCCACGGATCGATGTAGGGCGTCGAGGCGTAAAGCGATGACCCTCACGCCCAAGTTCCCGCCGGCCGACGGGAGCGCATGGACGTGTTCGTGTACGGGACGCTCGTCGGGGCGGAGTGCGCCGACGAGGTGCTCGACGAGTGGTCGTTCGGGCCGGGCGCGATTCTCGACGGCCTCCACCGGATCGCCGGGGAGTACCCGACGCTCGGACCAGGCGGGGAGACGGTAGGCCGCATCCTCCGGACGCCGGAGGTCAAGACGCTGGACGCGTACGAGGCAGTGGACCGGGGGCTGTACGTGCGTGAGGCGGTGCCGTGGGCAGAGAGCGCGCCCGGGCCGGACTCCGCCGACGTGGCGGTGTACGTCGGCGACCCGGAACGGCTGGACGCGGACGCGACTTGGCCGGGCGAGGGACCGTTCGCGGCCCGGGTCCGGCGCTACCTCGGGGACCACTCAGTGTGCGTCCGGCCGCAGTAGGGTAGTTTCACTTTCACCGTGCTTGCATCGAGTTTATGGGTCGCCGTCCCCTCGGACCGAGTGGAGTCACACGTTCTCCACCTCATTCCCCTCGGACACCCATTGTGCAGAGGAATCGTTAAACGCGATACGCGAAAAAGGGTCCGTATGCTCGAACTCTCGGACGTGCTCGACGCGCGCGACCGGGTGGCGGACGTGGCACGCCACACGCCCCTCGACTACTCGCACACGTTCTCCGCGATGACGAGCGCGGAGGTCCACCTCAAGCTGGAGACGTTCCAGCGCACCGGCTCGTTCAAGATCCGGGGTGCGGCGAACCGCATCCAGACGCTGTCGAGCGAGGAGCGCGACGCGGGCGTCGTGACGGCGAGCGCCGGCAACCACGCGCAGGGCGTCGCGCTCGCCGCGACCAAGAGCGGCGTGGACGCGACGGTGGTGATGCCGGAGTTCGCGCCCATCTCGAAGATCAAGGCGACGCGGAGCTACGGCGCGGAAGTCGTCCTCCACGGCGCGGACTACGACGAGGCCCAGGGGCGCGCGACGGAGATCGCGGCGGCGGAGGGCCGCACCTTCGTCCCGGCGTTCGACGACTGGATGGTGATGGCGGGCCAGGGCACCATCGGGCTGGAGGTCGTGGACGACCTCCCGGAGGTCGAGACGGTCGTCGTCCCCGTCGGCGGCGGCGGCCTCATCGCGGGCATCGCCACCGCGGTGACGGAGCGCAACCCGGACGCGCGCGTCGTCGGCGTGCAGGCGGAGGGCGCGTCGAGCG
>CAZYYH010000484.1:0-1501 GCA_964651725.1 uncultured Halobacteriales archaeon
CCGCCACGTCCCGACAATCCGCCAGATGCGGCGAAACGCGCTCGCCCACATCGTTCCGCTCGGCGTTCTCCAGCAGATACTCGAACGCCGTCGGATTGACCTCCGTGGCGACCACCCGCGCGCCGGCGCGGGCCATCGGCAGCGCGAAGTAGCCGACGCCGGCGAACATGTCGAGGACGGTCTCGCCGGACGTCACGACGTTTCCGAGTCGCGCCCGCTCGGCCTTGTTCCCCGGCGAGAACATCACCTGCGCGAGGTCGAGCGCGTACTCGGTGCCGTGCTCGCGGTGGACCGTCTCGGTCTCCCCGCGACCAGCGACGACCCGGACCGACGGCTCCCGGCGCGGGCCGGCCACGCCCTCGCGGGCGAGGACGGTGTGGGCCTCGCCGTGGAGGTCGAGCAGCGCCTCCCCGACGGCGCGCTCGCGGTCGCTCGGACACTCCTCGAAGTCCGCGAGGACCACGCCCCCGACGACGGCCCACGAGTCGGGTGCGCGCTCGACGGCCGCGTCGGGGAGTCCCCGCTCGCGGAGGCGGTCGGCGAGAGTCCGTCGACGGTGCTCCGGGTCGGGCTGCTCGACGACGGCGGCGATTATCGAATCGGTCCGCGCATCCACCTCCTCCAGCGACCCGGTGACGGGCACCGCCACGGCGTCACCCACCTCGCGGATGCGGCGGTCGTCGTCGTAGACGCCCGCCGCGCGGAGGCGCTCGATGGCCGCGTCGGCGTCGGGCTTGTCGACCATCGCGGCCAGCGGCGGGTCGTCGTCGGTGGTCATCGGGCACCTCCGCCTGCTACGATGGTGTCGACTTTGGCGATGGCCGGCGCGTCAAACCACCGTCGGGCGGGACTGAAAGGGGCGACGCGCTCGGCGAACCCCGGCGACGGCGAGCCGAACGCAGTGAGGCGAGCGACGGGAGTCGCAGCCCGCGCAGCCGAGCGACCGAAGGGAACGAGGCGAGCAGGAACGTCTCCCGGAACAAGCACTGCAGGCGCGAACGCAGTGAGCGCCGAAGCGCGCAGCGAGCCGCGGGAGCCGAGCGCGTCGGGGCTTTCGAGGCCATCGTGAGAACGACACGTCATGACTTCCGGTGTCCTCGAAAGTCCCCGATCGCTGGACCCTCCGGGACTCGCTGCGCTCCTCGGCTCGCTCGCTTCGCTCACTCGCCTACGGTGTCGTGCGGCGCGCCCGAGCGCGCGCCGCACGGCCTGCGAGGTCCGTCGGACCTCGCTCTGCTTGCGTCGTCCGGGAGGGGTCCAGCGACCGGGCCCTTTCAGTTTCGGCGAGCAAGCTCGCCGGCGTTCCGCTCGCTTCGCTCGCGGAACTCCCGCCCAACGGTGGTCTGCGGAGTCGGTCATCGCCAACGTTGACACCCCACCTGCTGCTACCGCCGCCCTCCGCTCTCGACGCCCGATTCAGAATCGCTATCGGATACCTCGCCCCTAGGCTCCACCCGTAGCTCCCGTGCGTCGTCGGGCAGGACGTGCAGGCCGGCGCGGC